>JAEYVE010000283.1 GCA_023432025.1 Pseudomonadota bacterium | reverse complement strand
CCTTGGTTGGGGGCGCTGCGTGCGCCCTCGACACCGAGTGCCACACTGCGCTCGCCATGCGCACCCCTCACTCGATGATCTTTGGACTCGTGTCGGCTTTATCGTTCGGCACGTTGGGTTGTTCCATGAACGTCGACGAGCCGTCTTCGTCCGACGCGGGGGGGGTCGCCCGCGTGGAGGCTCCGCTCGTCGTGGGCGAAGACGAGCGTGTGCTCGTCGAGAACCCGGAGAGCGAGGAGTTTCGCACCGTGGCGCGCGTCGAAATCGACTGGAAGACGCGTCGCAGCAGCTGCTCGGGCACGGTCATTGGCGACGGCTACGTGCTGACCGCCGCGCACTGCGTCTACAACCCGGAGACGGGTGGTTACGCCGAAGGCGTCACCGTGGTTCCGGGCGCGAGCGGCGGCGCGGAGCCGTTCGGCAGGTTCGCGGCCAAACACTTCGAGGCGCACCCGAATTGGATCGAGGGTTTGGCGCGAGGTTACTCCGACCGCGGCTTCGATCTGGCGCTCGTCGAGATCCGCCGCGCGCCGAAGCTGGGCCACGTCGAGCTCCACGCTGCAACGCACGAAGAGTTGGAGCGCGGTCAGCTCAGCATCGCAGGCTACCCGGGAGATCTCGGCGGGCGTGACATGTACGTGGCGAGCGGTCGCTTGGTGAGCGGCTCGACGGTGCTGCCGGATCTCCTCATTCACGCCATCGACAGCTTTGGTGGGAACAGCGGCTCGGGGATCCGCGCAGAGGACGGCCGACTCGTCGGCACGCACGTGGCCCACGACGACGGACCCTTTGCGCACAACAAGGGCATGCGGCTGACCCAGGCGAAGATCGCCTGGCTCGAGGAACGCATGGAGCGTGACTGACGCTGGCTTGCGCCAGGTCTGGCGGGGCGTCGCCTGTTCTTCGGCGGGTGACGCGGGCAAGGCGGTGAGACGGCTTCCGGCGGAGGACTCGGGAGCTACGGCTGGTCCACGAGGGGCGCAACGACGGGCGCAGGCGCGAGGCCTGCGGGCTGTCTGCGGGTCGCGCTTGACGCGAAGTCTCTGACGCAATCGCATCGAATGCTCCGTTCCCTGCGAATGGCTCAACCCTTTCACGACCTTTAGAGACGCCAGCCCAGAGCGCTGGCCGGGCGGTGCACGCGTCGCTCGGCCAGGTAGTGGCTCGCGAGCTCGTTTTTCCCAGCGCTCCGCGCCGCGACAATCAACGTGAGCGTCAAGAGATCCCGCTGTGCGTGGCTGCCGCCGAAGCGTGACGCCACGTCACGCACCGCTTCGAGCAGCGAAGCTGCCTCCGCGTGCCGGCCTTCCACGAAGGCGAGCAAGGCGCGCGCCAGGGGCAAGCCGACCTCTCGCGTCATGGCCGCGTTCGTGGTGGAGCCGCTCGCTGCCGTGTCCATCCCCGTGAGCAGCTGACGTACCGCCGTTTCGCGCCCCGAGCGTGCCAGCGCCATCAGCGCGTGGGCGTCGCTGAACGCGTAGAAGCCCGCTTCACCCTCGAGCTTGCTTTGCCAAACGTCTGCGAGCTCGTCGAAGCGCTCACCCACGTCGTGCCCCAGGAGCTCGAGCCGCCAGAGGAGCGCGGTCGCGTCCACGAGCTGCAGCGTCACGTCCGAGCGCTCGGGATAAACGGCTTCATCGTAGAGCTCGAGCACGCGGTCCGTCCGTCCACGGTCCAGGTAAAAGAGTGCCAAGTGCCACCAATTGTGGAACGCAAAACCGTTGTCTGGAGCCCAGTCGTTCACCTTCGATTCGAGCCACGCGATGCCCTCCTCGATGCGACCTTGCATTTCCATCACGTGAACCGCAGCGTGAACCGCCCAGCCATCCTTGGGCTCGAGCTCGAGCGCGCGAACGGCGGAGCGCTCGGCCTCGGCGTACTGGTTGCACTCCTCCAGACCGAAGGCGTGCATGCCGAGCACGTAAGAGTACCCGAGCACGCTGGGGCTGAAGTGGGGGAGCACTCGCGACACGCGGTTTCTCAAGTTCAACGCGTCGCCTCGATAGAAATCGAAAACGTGAGCTGTTTGTAACGCAAACACGTCCCGCGGGTGCAGGGCGAGCACGTGGTCGTACGCCGCGCACCCGCCGTGCCAGTCTCCGTCCACGAGACGTCGCGCCGCCGTGACCAACCCTCGCTCGCGGTCGTTGGCTTCTGCCCACAGCGCTTCGGCGTTTTCGACGCTGCGCCGCGCCTCCGTCGCGAAGCGTCGCTCGCCGAACGTCATCAAGACTCCCGCGCGGAACGCGTGACCGAGCACGAAATTCGGCCACCGCGCGAGCGCGGTGTCGATCGTCGCGAGCGCGTCACCAACGTAGCTCTGGTACTGCTGGAGCGCCTTCTCGTAGAGCTCGAGTGCGTCGACGTTGCCCAGCGATACCGGCATTCCCCGGACGTCGTGCGTCATGATGTCCCCCCATGTCCGTGTCACCTGGAGTGAGCAGCGCAACGTGGAGCGCTCGTGGCTCGGAGTCGATGCTCCGGGCGAGGGGGGAGGCGTTGCGCGGCGGAGGGCGGTGCTCCCGCACTACGTTGACTGGCCGAGTCGGGTTCGATCGCGCCATGGCGCGGAGGCCGTCGGCGCCGCCGCGCGGTCTTTCGAGCGCAGCGGCGGCGCTGTGAGCCGTCACCGTGCATCATTGCGTGACGTCGATCACGCCTGCGCAGTCGTCCGCGCACTCGAAGGCGCCGGCGACGCAGGACGTGTCGTCCAGGCAGGCGTCACACTCTTCGAGTTGCGCCTCGAGATCTTCGTCCTCGGAGCGGTCCTCGCAGGTCGAGGTACAGTCCGCAACGTCGAAATCCTCGTCGATACAGTCCTGGTAGCGGTCACAGACGTCGGCGCACGTCACCGTGTTGGTGACGTCGTCCACGCTGTCTTCACACCCCACTACGCCACCACAACCGAGGCTGACCACGAACATGAAAGAACAAACATGACGTACTCGCATGGGCTCCCTCCTCTTGGAACGCTCAGACGCGAAGGGAGCGCTTGCACGGCGCGGACCACGCCCCTTCTCCCTACCCGGTCGGGGTAGCGCGTACCGTGCTCGCAAAGGGCGGACGCGGAGTTGAACGCGGCGGCCCTCGGCGTCGTCGACCCGAGTGAAGCGAAGGGCGTCTCACCCTGACCCGTCAGCGTGCGCCTCTCGTCTCCCTTCTGGCTTAGCGGCGTCTTTCGCTGGCGTGACTCGGTCACCGCCTCGGGGGCAGTAGCCCGAGGTGAGCGAAACCGTATCAGGCGAGGAAGGCGCGGAGGCGAGCGGCGGCCTCGCTCACGGTGTCCGTGTCCGCGCAGTACGAGAAGCGCACCCACTCATTTCCGCGCCGTGGATCGAAATCCACTCCGGGCGTTGCCGCCAGGTGAAGCTCCTCGAGCATGCGTTGACAGAAGGCGCGACTGTCCGAGGTGAAGCGCGAAACGTTGGCGTACACGTAGAAGGCGCCTTGCGCCGGCGCCACCTCCGTGACGCCGACACCTTCGAGCGCGTCGAGCAAAATGCGTCGATTGTTCGCGTAACGAACGACGTGTGCGTCGAGCTCCGCAGAGGCGTCGAAGGCTGCCGTCGCGGCGATCTGCGACAGCGTGGGAGGGCAGATGACGAGGTTCTGCGCGAGGCGCTCCACGGCGCTCCGGTAACGCTCCGGCACGAGCATCCAACCGATGCGCCAGCCCGTCATCGAGAAGTACTTGGAAAAGCTGTTGATGACGAAGGCGCGTTCGGTGAAGCGCGCCGCGGTTTCACAGCGCGCGCCGTCGTAGCTGAGGCCGTGGTAAATTTCGTCCACGAGGGGCACGACGCCGCGCGCCTCGCAGTACTGCAGGAGCGCCTCGAACGCCTGGGCTCCGAGCAAGCTACCCGTGGGGTTGGCGGGGCTCGCGACAATGACTCCGTCGACCGCGTGCTCGGAGAGCCGGGCCTGTGTGAGGTGAAAGTCCGTGCTGGAATCGACGTCGATTTCGACGGGGACGAGCCCCAGCGCCAGGAGAATGTTGCGATAACAGGGGTAGCCCGGGCGAGCGATGGCGACGCGGGCGCCGGGCTCGAACGCCGCGAGAAGCGCCAAAGTAAAAGCCCCCGACGCACCAGACGTCGCGAATACGGAGTCTGGAGCGATGGATACACCGTAGTAGTCCGCGTAGTGGCGCGCGATGCGCGCCCGCAGAGCAGGCAGACCGCGCGCCCCGGAGTAGCCCAGCTTGTCTTCGTCCAAGGCGCGGTGCGCCGCGTCGAGCGCGGCGCGCGGCGCGCCGGTGCTCGGTTGGCCCACTTCCAGGTGAAGTACCCGGTGACCGCGCGCCTCGACGCGCGCGGCAGCTTCCATGACGTCCATGACGATGAACGGCGCAATCGCGCTGCGCAGGGCTTCGAGTCGCTCGCTCATGTTCCGTGCACCGTAGAGCGCAGATCGCGACAAATCGAGGCGGACGCCGAGCGAAATCGTACTGCTGGGTCGACCGCCGGGGAAATCGGTGCCGCGTCCACTGCCCATTCACGAGCTCGGCGCACACCTGCGCACCCGTCGCTCGGGCGGCTCGAGAGCGACTGCCTTGGCCGGGCCGGTCGTTTCGTGAGAAAATCGAGAATCCGGTGGCATTTTCGGCAAGCGACAAAGGGAGACGATGATCCTCAGGCAGTTGTTCGATCAGGCTTCGAGCACCTACACGTACTTGCTGGCCGACGAGTACACGCGAGAGGCGGTGCTCATCGATTGCGTCTTCGAGCAGCATGCTCGCGACGCGGCGCTGATTCGCGAGCTGGAGCTCAAGCTCCTACTCACGATCGATACGCACTGTCACGCGGACCACGTGACCGGCGCCTGGCTGATGAAGCAAGCGCTCGGTAGTCGCATCGCCCTCGCTGCCGTCTACGACGCCGCGAACGTGGACGTGCCGCTTTCGCACGGAGACACCATTTCGTTCGGCGTCCACACTCTCACCGCGCTCGCCACTCCCGGCCATACGGCGGGCTGTCTCTGCTTCGTCACGGAGGACGACAAGATGGTGTTCACGGGGGATGCGCTCCTGGTGCGCGGCGTTGGTCGAACCGACTTTCAACAGGGGGACGCCCGGCTTCTCTTTCGCTCCATCAGCGAGCAGCTCTTCACTTTGCCGGCAGACTGCATCGTGTTTCCGGCCCACGACTACGAGGGACGAACTTCGAGCACCATCGGCGAAGAGCGCTTGTACAACTCGCGCATCGGTGGCGGCGCCCACGAGGAGGACTTCGTGGGCTACATGAGAAACCTCGGCTTGCCGCATCCCAAACAGCTGGAGATCGCGTTGCCGGCGAATTTACGGTCGGGAGAGCCGGAGGGAGGTGTCGTGCCGGAGTCCCCCACCTGGGCTCCGGTGGTTCGGACCTACGCTGGACTCTACGAAGTTTCTGCGGATTGGGTCGCTCGGCACAGGGACGCCGTGAACGTGCTGGACGTCCGCAGTGAGGCCGAGTTCGACGGAGAGCTCGGCCACATCGACGGCGCCACTCTGATTTCCTTGGACGAGCTACGCGCTCGGCTGGGAGAAGTCCCTCGCGACAAGCCGGTCGTTACGGTGTGCCAAACCGGCAAGCGCTCGGGCCTCGCCATGGACATTTTGCGTCGAGCAGGCTTCGAGCGCTCTGCGAGCCTCTCTGGCGGCATGGCGCGCTGGCGCGAGCTCGGCCTGCCGAGCTGACGCCACGCCGGAGTCGTCACGTCTTCTTTTCGGAGCAGGTGAACATCCACTGCACACCGAACTTGTCCGTCAAAGCTCCGAAGTAGTCCCCCCAAAACATGTCCTGGAGCGGCATGGTGACGGCGCCGCCCTCTCCGAGCTCCGCGAAGAGGCGCTCCGTTTCCGCGCGGGTGTCCAGCTCCAGGTTGATGCTGACGTTGTTGCCGAAGGTGAGCGGAGGGCCCATCGACTCCAGGGTATCGGTGCCCATGAGCGAATGCCCACCGACGATGGGCAACTCGACGTGCATCACCAGCTTCTTGTGATCCTCGCTCAGCGGCGGGCTGTCGGCCGACAGGGGGACCTCTCCCATGCGATGAATGCGGTCTACGAAGTCCGTCTTGAACGCGCTTTTGTAGAAGTTGAAGGCCTCTTCCGTATTGCCCCTGAAGTTCAGATAGGTGCTGGTTCGTGCCACGCGTGCGCCTCCTCGGTGGTTCGGTTTTCCCACGATAGACGGAGGCTAGGAACGGGTCACTCGATCCTGATGCGCATGGTCATTCGTATTGCGTTAGCGAGAGTTACCGGCGAGCAAGCGCGGCGTATCTCGTTTCCCGACCTTGCGCGCCGAGGTCACCACGTTCAGAAATTACTCCAGGGTGTTTTCGAGATGTTGGGGGGGGAATGTCCATGAGCTTTACGTCGGTTCATTGGGTTGGAATGGGGGCAGCGCTCTTCTTGGCTGCGTGCGGCTCGTCTGCCGTAACGCACGGAGAGGTCGCTGACGCGAGAGCAGCCATCAGCGCAGCGGAGGCTTCCGGTGCCGCGCAGGTCCCGCAAGCGGCGCTGCACATCAAGATGGCCGAGGACAACATGGCGCAAGCCGAGACACAGATGGGCGAGGGCGAGTCGGAAGCCGCGAGGGAAGCGCTGGAGCGCGCCTCGGCGGACGCGAACCTCGCGCGCTCACTGACGACGGAGCAGCAGGTGCGCAGCGAGGCGGACGCGGCGGCGCGGCGCGTGGAGCGTCTGCGTTCGCAGACCGGCACGTTCTGACGTCTTCGTGCTCCGACGTGATCGAGTGCACCGCCGAGGCCGGGCGAAGGCCGGGATTTCATCGACTGGGGGGTATCCGTGAGAATTCTGTCGAAGTTGCCGTTCGGTTCGACGGCCCTTTTGGCGTCCGGGCTGCTGCTCGGCTGCGCATCCGCTGGGCCGTCTCAACAGCTCGTCGCGGCGCGCAGCGCGTACGAGCAAGCCTCGCGAGGGCCAGCGGCGCGTTATGCGCCCGACGAGCTCCTGGAGGCGCGCAAGCTCTTGAAGGACGCCGAAGGAGCGGAGGAAGGTTCCGTGCAAGAGCAGCAGCTCGCGTACCTGGCCGATCGCCAGGCGCGTCAAGCGGCGGCTCGAGGCGCGCAGTTCGAGAGCGAAAGGCGCTTGGATGAAGCCAAAAAAGAGTACGTCACGCTGCAAGAGCAGGGGCGCGTCGCGGCGGAGCGAGGGCTCAGCGAGACGCAGCGCAAGCTGACCGAGACGCAGCGTGCGCAGCAAGAGGCAGAGGCCCGCGCAGACAAGGCCATTCAAAGCCTCGAAGAGCTGGGGCGGGTCAAGGAAGAGGCGAACGAAACCGTCGTGACTCTTTCGGGCGAGGTGCTGTTCAAGACGGGGCAGTCGCAGCTCTTGCCCCTCGCCGAGCAGCGGCTGCGCTTGGTGGCAGAAGCCTTGAAGCAGCTGCAGCCCAGCCAAACCGTGGTCATCGAAGGCCACACGGACTCCGTCGGCTCGGAAGAGAGCAACATGAAGCTCTCGAAGGCGCGCGCGGAATCCGTGGAAACGTTCTTGGTCAGTGAGGGCGTCGACGAAACCAAGCTGAAGGCGGTGGGTCTCGGTGAGTCGGATCCCATCGCCGACAACGCGACGCCCGAGGGGCGTGCCAACAATCGTCGCGTCGAGCTCGTCATCAAGAAGGCGACACCCGCGCCCGTGCAGTGAGCCGCGAGCGAGGTCGTACGAAACGAGAAGAGGCAGCCACCCGCGGAGGGGAGGTTGCCTCTTTTTTTCGCTCTCTTCGGCGGAAAGCCCGACGCCGTCATTCCACTTCGCGGAGACGACCGGTGCGCACGTCGTACACGAAGCCGCGCACCGGAATGTCCTGCCGCACCAAGTGCGACGCCCTGTAGGCCGCTAGGTCGTCGCGTACGGAGCCGTCCAGGTCCTTGAACGGCAGGAACGCGACGGCGTCTGCGTCTACCTTTCTCTCCAGCCGCAGCTTCGTTCGAATGCTGTCGTCGGAGAAGGTAAGCATGCCGCAATCGGTGTGATGAACGATGGCGACCTCCTCGGTGCCGAGCAGAGTCTGGCTGATGGCCAGGCTGCGCAAGGCATCCGAAATGCGTCCGCCCGCGTTCCGGATCACGTGCGCGTCTCCTTCTTGGAGACCGAGGGCACGCGCCGGATCGATGCGGGCGTCCATGCATACGACGACCGCGACCTTTCGTGCGGGGGGCAGATGGAGCGCGCCTTTGGAGAATTCACGCGCGTACTCTTCATTGGCCTTCAGAAACTCGGGGATGGCGGGCATTTTCAGTCCTCCTTGTAGGCTTGGTCTGCTCGAATGATCGCGTCGGTGTGGGTGGCGTTCGGGTTGATGTCCAAGCCCGCGGCGGAGGCTTCGAGCACCTGCTCGCCTACGGTCGCCGACGCGTCGTTGTAGAACGCGCCGGGCGTCGGGGTTTCGAACGGGCCGTGGACGGTGAGCTCTGCGAGATCCGTCCGCCAAGGTGAGTTTTCGGGCAATGGACGCTCGGCCTCGCCCTCCCCGGCTTCGCCTCCCGCCAAGTTGCCCCACTCCACCCAAGAGCCGTCGTAGAGCCGCGCCGGGATCCCGAGCACGCCGAGCGAAATGAACGCCCAGGTGGATGCGCGTCGGCCATGCCCGCAATAGTGAATGGTGACGGCGCCTTCCGCCGCGCCGTCGTAGTCGACGTAGTCGTCGTCGTTGTAGAGCGCGACCAGCGCCGCCTTCGGCTTGAACTTCAGAGCGTGCGTCGTGACGGCGTCCTCGACGCCGTTCGCGGCGTAGTCCGGAGCGCCGCCGATGGTGACGCCTTCCAGAGTGGCCTGCCACGGCAGGAAGCGGGCGCCCTTGATGCGCCCTTCGAAGACCGGACGCTTGCCGTTGACCGGGTTCGCGGGCGACGCGAACGCTTCACCGAAATACTCCTGCTTGCGGCGGGGATCGACGAGCACGACGTCCCCTTCGTCGTGCACGAGCGTGCGCAGCTCGCCAACGTCGATTTTGAGCGACGTGTTGTCGACGCGAAGCTCCTTCACCGAGAAGGTGCCCGGCGCTGCCGGCAAGGGACTGGGATCCGTGACGATGCTGGCCGCATCGAGCACTTCTTCGGCGGCGCCGTTCAGAATGGCCAGGTGGCGTGCGTCCGCGCCCCAATAGCGGAGCCACCACCAGCTGCGGGTGTTGTACCAAACCTTCGTGGCCTTCGCGCCGGCGTCCACGGCGGCGCCGGGCACTGCGTCCTCGTCGACGAAAGCAAACACGACGAGATCACGGGTCAGATCGATGTCGAACTCGTTCAGGATGGTGTCTGTCTCTTCGCCGTCCGGGATGGTGGCGAAGGTGTCGAGGAGACCATTGTTGCGCTTCTGCGAGTCGGCATACGCGTACTCTGCGAACCCGTAAGTGAAGACGTGCTCATCGTCGTGTTTGATGAACTTCGTGACGCCTGCCTTGGAGTCTTGCTGGAGAATGATGAGGCGGCCCGTGATGCCTCGAGGACGGTTGGCGGGCCAATCGGCGAGCCAACGGTCGAGGGTGGTGCCGGAGATCACCCCGAACTCGTTGTCGTCGTAGGAGCTGGCGGACTCCGTGGCCAAGTCGGCTGGAGCATTCACGGGGAGTTGTGAGCCTCCGCCTTGGTCGTCCCCACCGAGACCGCCGAGACCGCCTGGGCCGTTCGTGCTCGTGCCACCCGTGCCGCCTGCGCCGCCCGTTTTGGCGCCCGCGCTGCCTCCCGAGGCCGTTCCGCCGCTTCCTCCGGTCCCGGGGTCGCCGTTGTCGTCGTCGTCCGAGCATCCGAACGCCAAGCTCGTTACGCACAACAGAGCCGCGCCTGCGTGCAGGGCGCGAGTGTGTCCCCAGCCGAAAAACGACGGAGTTTTGCGAGGCACGAAGTCATTTTTGGTCATCGTGAGCGAAGTGTATGCAAAGGAACTAAATCGATCAACTTAGTAGACATAGATGGGGCGGCTTGTTATCCCGGGCGTGTGACGGGGAAGAGGCGTGTTCGAGGCTTGGGGTCAGCGCTTTGTGTGAGCGTGGCCCTTTCGTGGGGTTTGAACGCTTGTGAAGAGGAGCCTGGCGCGCCCGGCGCGGAGAAAGCGACAGGGGGCCAAAGGCAAACCGGCGGCAACGGACCGGGGGGGGACGGAGGCGGCCTCGCTGGTGCTCCAGGGGTGGGCGGGGCGTCGTCCACCGGGGGGCGTGGGTCTGCGCCGGCGGGCGGAGCAAACGGCACCGGAGCGGATCACCAGGGGGGCGCGGGTAGTGGTGGCGCCGCAGGTCACGCAGGAGAGCTCCACGGCGTCGGCGGGTACCCCATGTACTGCCGGGCCGTTCGAACACCTGCGGCGTCCGCCCCTCGGGCTCTCACGAGTTGGGGGGCCGTGTACTTTCGGCTGACGCGCACCGCTCTGCGCATGTCGGACGGCGCCAGCTCGAGCCACGACGTTCGTGTCGATTCGTGACGGCGATAGGCAGTCGATGCATGCGCCGGCAGCGGCGCGGCGACACACGAAGGAAAGCGCCCTTCTTTTCGAACCATGCCGAGCTCGCGGCGCGTGGCGCGTTCTTCGGGGCTGCCGCGCCCCTTCCGTCGCGGCCTGGGTTTGCGCAGAAACCAACTTCGTGCGAGAGCGCCGCTCGGAGCAACGTGTCCTGGCTGGTTCTCGCAGCGTTGTCGGCTGTCTTTCTGGGACTCTACGATGTTTCGAAGAAGGCTTCGCTGGACGACAACGCGGTGCTCCCCGTTTTGTTCGCCTGCACGGTCGTCGGCGCCCTCTTGCTCGTGCCGGTGGTGAGTCTCGGATGGTGGCAGCCCGACCTCGCGGAGGCGCTCGGCGTGCGGATCGCGCCTCTGGGGAGCCGCGGGCACTTTCTCGTCTTCGTCAAGGCGATGATCGTGACGTTGTCTTGGGTGCTCACCTACTTTGCCTTGAAGCACCTGCCCATTTCGTTCGCTTCACCCATTCGCGCCAGCGCGCCCATTTTTACGGTGCTCGGCGCGCTTCTTCTGTTCGGTGAAACGCCTGCGCCGCTGCAGCTGCTCGGCATCACTGCGGCGATCGGCTCGTACTACGCGTTCTCCGTGCTTGGACGAAGCGAGGGTATGCGGCTTATGCGAAGTCGCTGGGTAGGGTGGCTCGTCCTAGGAACGCTCGTGGGGGCCGGCAGCGGGCTCTACGACAAACATCTCTTGCAGACGGCGCGCCTCGCGCCGATGAGCGTGCAGCTCTACTTCACGCTGTACGCGGCCCTCCTTCAGGCAGTCTTGGTTTCCGTGTTCTGGTGGCCGCGTCGCACACGCACGACGCCGTTCGAGCCCCGCTTATCCATCGTGTGGGTGGCGCTGCTCTTGCTCTTGGCGGACAGCGTTTACTTCCGTGCGTTGAGCGTGCCCGGTGCTCAGGTGTCGCTCGTCTCCGCGCTACGTCGTTCCAACGTCGCGATCAGCTTTTTGGTGGGTGGGCTTCTGTTCGGAGAAAAGATCCACGCGAGAAAGGTTCTGGCTCTCGCAGGGGTGCTCGTGGGCGTGTCGTTGATCTTGGGCGGCGGCTGAGCTCAGGTGCGAAGGCCGGCCTCCGAGCGTGTGCGTGTCGTGAGCGACGCGTGTGCAGGCCTTCCTGTTCACCGCAGGAATCTCTCGCGCTCGGGCACCGCATGCAGGTTGATGGGAATAATCTTGGCAAGCGGTTGCTTGGCTCGAGAAATCGCGCGCTGTGTGGCGAATGAGGGCTTCCCCAGCGCCTGCTGGTTGCGGCATGCTCGCGCACGTGAAGCGACGTGAAATGATCTTGGCGACTTCTGGTTTGGCTGCAGGGCTGGCGCTCGGCTGCTCGGACGATTCAGCGTCGGGCGGTGGCGACCAGAGCACGGGCGGTACCCCAGGCACCGGCGGGGACGGCACGGGCGGCTTCGGCACGGGCGGCGCTGGCACGGGCGGGGCCCCGGCGACGGGCGGCGCGGCGACGGGCGGCGCTGGCACGGGCGGGGAC
>JAEYVE010000267.1 GCA_023432025.1 Pseudomonadota bacterium | reverse complement strand
GCGAGCCCCAGATCGAACGCTGCGTCTCCGTACTTGCGCGCCCGCTCGGGCACGCCGATGACGCCGTGCTCACAGCTGCCGGTTTCGAGGTAACCCTGCAGCAGCGTAGCGGCGCGGTCGGGCGCTTTGGCGTCGAGGGCCGCGATGGCTTCGTCCACCTCCGGCGCGTGGTGCACGAGCACGCGGTCCACCGCGTCCTCGAGCTCCGTGCAACCGCCGAGGCCGAACACCAGGACGGAGAGCAGGACCGCGTTCGAGGCGTGCTTGACGCTGTCCGCGACGCTCCCGCGCTTGTTGCGACGGCTGCGTCGCGCTTTGCGATCGAGCGGCGGCTCGGGCGCGACGAGACGTGCTCGGCTGGTTCCGACGAACGCTTCGACGACCAAGAGCAGCACGGCGATCGAGAGCGGGTACGCGTAAACGTCCGCGTAAACGGTTTCCACCCGCTCGCTCAGCTCCTCGGTCATCACGCGGCGAAGCTCTCGAGTGATGGACTCGATGCCGGTGGTGCCTTTCTCGGAGCGCACTACGGCGCCTCCGCCCTTTTGGGCGATTTGGGCGAGGGTGGCCTCGCCCTCTGCCGAGAGCGACGTGGTGAGGAGCTGCCCTTGGTCGTCGGTGCGCATGCCGCGGACGACGCCGTTGTCGTCGACGTCCGGGATGGGCTCGGGAGCGCGCCCGCCGATCTGAACGACGTGAACCTTCACGTTGTCCGAGGCGATACCTTCGGCGGCAGCCACCGGATCTCCTTCGAGATCTTCTCCGTCGGTCACGAGCACGATGACACGTTCGTGATTTTTGCTCTGAGGGTCCCGAACGAGGAGCTGATGTGCGGCTTCGAGCGCGCGCCCGATGGCCGTACCACCGACCGGCATGTCGTTCGGCTCGAGACCGCGGAAGAACTGGGCGACTGCGGCGCCGTCACTCGTCAGCGGGAACGTCATGGTGCTGCCAGCGAACGCCACCGCTCCGAAGCGCGCCGGCGCGAGCTGCCTCACCAAGGCGCCCATTTCGGCTTTGGCGCGGTCGATGCGCGAGGGTGAAATGTCCCGCGCATACATGCTCTTGGAAAAGTCGAGCACGAGCACGACGTCCAAGTTCGTGGCGGGCACGAGCCGCGTTCCGCGGCCGTATTGCGGCTGCGCCGCCGCCACGAAGGCGAGGGCCAGCGCCGTGACGAGGAGCACGCCTCCGAGCGCGCGCCGGGGACCGGTGCGCGCCGTCTTCAGCGCGGCGACCAAGCCTTCGTCGCCGAAGCGACGCACCGCCCGCTGGTGGGCGAGTCCACCCAAGACGAGCAGCAGCGCGACCAACGTGGCGAGTCCTGCTCCGAAGAGCCAAGCGCTGGCCGCAAATCTCACGGAAACCTCCTGAGCAAAAATGAGGAGAGCAGCGCCTCGAGTGCGATCAGGACCACGCCCGGCAACAAGAAGTAACGAAAGAGCTCCTCGTACGTCGCTTGCGCGGCCTCGAAGGCCGTTTTTTCCATGCGGTCGAGCGCGTCGTGGAAGCTGGCCTGCAGCTCCCGCGCGTCGCTCGCGATGAACATGGCGCCGCCGGTGGACTCCGCCAGTTGCTCGAGGAGCGCTGGGTTCGTCGGATAGGCCTTGGCTTCGTAGCGCGGCTGCCCCAGAAGATCGAAGCCGCGGAAAATTCTGGCGGCCTCACCGTCGCCGATTTGGACGGTGTAAATGCGCGCGCCAATCTTGCTGGCCAGGTGGGACGCGTACTCCGGCGAAAGGCGGCCTCCCTGGTTGTCTCCGTCGGTCACGAGCAGGATGGCCTTGCTCTTG
This sequence comes from Pseudomonadota bacterium, assembly GCA_023432025.1. Taxonomy (GTDB): domain Bacteria; phylum Myxococcota_A; class Polyangia; order Polyangiales; family Polyangiaceae; genus NIC37A-2. The sequence goes on along the minus strand of JAEYVE010000267.1, from coordinate 4,685 downwards.
GCTTGGCTTCTGCGAAGCCGCGCGACGGCGACGCCCACGCCGTCCCCGATGGCGGTGCCGTGTGGGTCGATGGTTTCGAGCTGCATGCGGCTGACGAGGTTGTCGAGCAGCTGGTAGTCGAGCGTGGGCGGCGACAGCACGTACGCGTCTTTGGCGAACACCACCACGCCGATGCGGTCCGACTTGCGGCGAGAGATGAAGTCACGCAGCACCGCCTTGGCCGCCTCGACGCGCATCGGAAGCACCCGGGGGTCCCGCTCCGTGGTGAGCTTTTCGAGCTCGGGCGGGAGGTTTTCCATGACCGCCGCCATGGAACCGGAGAGATCGAGCGCCACGACGAGATCGATGCCTTCTTCGTCGACGTGGGCGGGTGTGATGGTGCTCACCGGCCGGGCGAGCGCCAAGATGCAGAACGTGAGCCCGACGGCGCGAAGCACCCCCGGCACGTCCCGCAAGCGCGCGCGGAGCCCGCGCGGTCCGGCGAGCAACGGCGCGACCGTACCCACGCGCAGGTGAGCGGAGCGTCGGTCGCTGCCGAACGTACTGCGCCAGAGCACGAGCGGCACGAGCGCGAGGGCAAAGAACCACGGCTGTGCCTGCCACTTGGCCACCGCCAGATCCTGACCACGCGAAAGGAGCGGGTAGGCGGCGCCCAGCGCGAGCGCCAGCAAGAGCGTGATGAGGACCACCACCAGGCGGGCGCTTCGCTCCGAACGGCTCATGGCTCCCCCTCCGTTCCGGCGGGCGTCTCGCTTACCTCCGCGCGAGCGAGCTCGTGGGGCAGCGTGCGGGTCACGATGGTGCGAGCCTCCTGGAGGTACTTGCCGCACTCTTCTTCGCTCGGCGTCAGCCGCGCGAACTTCACGAGATCCGCGTGCTGGAGGAACTTCTTGATGCGGCCGAGCTCACTGACTCGAGGGGTCACGGCGTCCAACACACGCAGGGCTTCGCGCGACGTGCTCTCGAGGCCATCGAAGCCGTAGCGATCCCCGAGATACTTGCGGATGGTCTGAGAAACCCGATCGAAATGCTCGTCGAGCTGGCCGGCGCGGATCAGGCCGGAGCTTTCGATGTTTTGGAGAGACTCTTCGGCCACCTCCCAGGGAGGGCGAGGTGGAGGTGCCGGCGGGGTGCGACGTGGCCGCTTTCGCCAGAGGAGCAGCAGCCACGCGAAGAGCACGCCCACGACGAGCGCTAGAGCGCCCACGACGAGCGCAGTCTTGGCGGCTTGCCAGACCTCAAGCTGCCGCCGGGGAGCGGGGTTCGTGCGAGGCGTCGGATCTGGGTCGTTGGCGATGGGGTCTTCGACCGTGATCGCGTGGGGCTGCGTACACAGAATGAACACCTCGCCGCTGGCGCGGGCCATGGCGATGGGAAGGGACGGCAGGGTGAGCTCGCGTCGCCCGGGCTCCGTCGGGAGCGGCACGAGAGGCAGCGTCAGCTTGGAGCGCACGAGCTCTCCTGCTTCGACGCTCTCGAGGCGTGGCGCGGCGTCACTCGACGGGTGGGGGAGCGCGAAGTGCGCTTGCGCGAGCTGCTTTGCCTCGTCGCTTTGGGCCTCCAAATGGACGCCACCCGGAAGCAAGCGCTCGCCGGGCAGGTGCTCGACTTCGACGACGAGCGGTGTTTCGTACCCAGCGAGCCCGCGCGCCGGAAACGTTTCCGTGACCTTGGGGCGAGCGCGACCGCTCGGCAGCAGTTCCACACAGGAGCCCGGTGGAGGCGCTTGCGCAGCAGATGGAGTCGTCGCCGCGGAGCCGCCAGACGGCGCCGCGTCGGCGCCGCTCGGCGCGTGAGCGCTCACGCCGTGGCTCGGGGGCGAGCCTACCGTCGCTGAGGCGGGCGGCGCGGCCGCAGGGGGCGCGGAGGTATCCGTGGGCGCGTCCGGCGTTGCGGCGCTGCCCGCGGCCAGGAGCGCGCAAACGGCGAAGAATCGCGCGCTCGGTGCACGAGGGAGCATGCTCGCCCGACTCGAAAGCCCACCTGCGGCCCGTGAGGCCGGCCAGTCCGGAAAATGAGCAGCGTGCCTCATCGGGGGGCTCGGCGCGCCCGTTGGGCGAACAGCGCGCGCAGGGGCGCGACGTAGGGTCGATGGGTCTCGATGATGGCGTGATCGAGGCCCAGCTTGCGGAAGGTGCGGACACGCGCCTCGCGCGCGTCGCGCATGGCCTTTGCGTAGCTGTCACGCACCGCTCGACTCGAGGTGTCCACGACGATCGTCTCGCCGGTCTCGAAATCCTCGAAGCTGGCGAGACCAACGTCCACGAGCTCTTCGTCTCGAGGGTCCACGAGGAGCAGCGGAATGACGTCGTGTTTGGCGGCGGCGAGCGCCAGCGTGCGCTCGTACCCCTCGGCGAAGAAGTCGCTGATGACAAAGGACACGGCGCGGCGCTTGGCCACGTGGAGCAGCGTTTCCAAGCTGGCGCCGAGATCGGTGCCGCGCCTGGAGGGCGTGGTGCCCAAGATTTCACGCACGACGCGCATGCCGTGCTTTTGGCCCTTCTTGGGCGGCACGAGCTTTTCCACCTGGTCCGTCGCGAGCACCAGCCCGACGCGGTCACCGTGACGAATCGCGGAGAACGCGCACAGTGCCGCGACCTCCGCGGCGAGGCGGGCCTTGGTCATGCCCTGCGTGCCGAAGCCCTGGCTGGCCGAGAGATCGACCAGGAGCATCACGGTCATTTCCCGCTCTTCGACGAAAACCTTCACGAAGGGCTCGTTCATGCGCGCGCTCACGTTCCAGTCGATGGCGCGCACGTCGTCGCCATACTGGTAGTGACGCACCTCGCTGAAGGCGAGGCCTTGACCCTTGATCACGGACGTGTAGTTGCCGGCGAGCTGTTGCTCGTTGGCGAGCCGATTCGTCGTGATCTGGATCTTGCGTAGGGCGGCGAGCAGCTCTTTGGGAATCACCGAGCGCGCCTCGTCAGGGGACCTCGACCACCTCGAACACACGCCGCACGATGTCCTCGGCGGTGACCTCTTCGGCTTCGGCCTCGTAGCTCAAGACCACCCGATGCCTGAGCACGTCCGGGCCGATGGCCTTGACGTCCTCGGGGGTGACGTAGCCGCGATGGCGCAAGAAGGCGTGCGCGCGGGCGGCCAGATTCAGCGCGATGCTGGCGCGAGGGCTGGCGCCGTATTCGATGAGCGGCGCGAGATCCTTCATGCCGCGGTTTTCCGGCTCACGTGTCGCGATGACGACGTCGACGATGTAGTCCTTCACGCGATCGTCGACGTAAATGTCGCGCACGACGCGGCGCGCCTCGCTGAGCGCTTCCGGCGTGGTGCGAGCCTGCGCGCGCAGCGGCGCCGTGCCCGTCATGCGGTCCATCACCTTGCGCTCCTCGTCTCGCGTCGGGTAACCGACCTTGATCATGAGCATGAAGCGATCCAGCTGCGCCTCGGGCAGGGGATACGTGCCTTCCTGCTCGATGGGGTTTTGGGTCGCCATCACCACGAACGGATCGGGGAGCGCGTAGGTTTTTTCGGCCAGCGTGACCTGTCGCTCTTGCATGGCCTCGAGCAGCGCGCTCTGCACCTTGGCGGGGGCACGATTGATTTCGTCGGCGAGCACGAGGTTGGCGAAGATGGGCCCCAGCTTGCTCGTAAACTCGCCCGTTTTTTGGTTGTAGATGGTGGTGCCCACCACGTCCGCAGGCAGCAAATCCGGCGTGAACTGGATCCGCGCGAACTGCGCTTGAATGGCGTCACACACGGTGCGCACCGTGAGCGTCTTGGCTAGGCCGGGGACGCCCTCCAAGAGCACGTGCCCTCCGGCGAGCAGGCCGATGAGGATGCGCTCCACCATGTAGGTTTGGCCGACCACGACTTTGCCGATTTCGGCGGTGAGGTCGTCCACGAAGGCGCTGTGTTGGGCGACTACTTCGTTCAGGGCGCGTACGTCTTGCATTACGAAACTCCAGCGGCGGCCCCTGGGGCCGGCCCCGAAGGGCTCGCCGCATATAGCGCGCGGCGTCGCGAGGTGACAATTCTCGGCCCCGCTCTATTCCCGACGAATCGCGTCTACGTACGCTTGAAACGTCTTCTGCTCCGCGGCCGACGGCGCAGGTGAGCCTCCGCAGCTCAGCTGCTCGGTTGCGTTGGCCAGGGCACTCCCGAGCGCTTCGCCATCCACGACGGCCTTGCCGGCAGCGGCGAGCGCGGGGCCCAGCGCCGCGCAGCGCGCATCGCTCGTCGTGAGCTGAGCCGGGCCTTCACAGCAGCCTTTTTGTACGGCGGCGAAGACCACCTGGGCGAGCGGCCCCATGGCTTTCAGCGAGCGCACCGCTTGGGAGCCGGCCTGTCCGCTTTGCACGAGCTTGCCCGAGCCTCGGGCAGCGTCCACTTCGCTGCACACCCAGGCGAGGTCCCGCTCTGTTTCGAAATCTCCGTGCGGCAGATATCCGGCCACACAGGTGGCGAGCTCGTTGCCTGTGGCGACCTCTTGGTTTCCCGTCACGGCGACGTCGTTGATGGAGATGGCCGTGTCCTTGGTCGAGCTTTGTTGGGCCGCCGTCGCGTCGGGCGGTGGGGCGCTCGCTGGAGGCGCGCTTTCGCTCTGCAAGAGCGCGCGGGCTGCCCACGCCACGCCGAGGCCGACGACCAAGCCGCCGACGACCAACGCCGGCGCGCGCCGCTTTTCGTCGCGCTTCGCTTCGGCTGGAGGCACGGGGGTGCTCGGG
>JAEYVE010000240.1 GCA_023432025.1 Pseudomonadota bacterium | reverse complement strand
CGACCGGTCCCTCGACGAGCGCACCGTACAAGGTGTGTGGGTTTGCCTGAGTCGTCCCCTCGAGTGGCGCGCGAGCGCTCGAGGGGACGACGCGCGACGCTCCTCGACGGCTGGGGTCGGAGTGCGGGAGCACCGAATGCCGTCGCGCCTCGCCTCCCCAATTCCCGGCACGCCGCTGCGACGCTCTGGCAGCCCCCAAGTCCTGCCAGGGACCCAGTTGCAATTGACTGTCGTTTTCATTTTCAGTAACAGGACTACCGTCACCGGAACGCGACGAACCATGAAAGCAAATGCACCGAGCCGGGCTCACGTCGTTTCCCGCGTGCTCGCAAGCCTCGTCGGCGGCTACGCGTTCGTTTGGGGGTTCACGACGCTGACCACCGTGGCGGGTGTGCTGGCCGGAATGGCGTACGAGGGGGCCCAGACCCTCGCGTACCTCGTCGCGTTTTTGGTGTACCTCGGGTGCTTCTTGTGGGCGTTCGCGGCGAGCAACCTGTTCGGCGTTTGGCTCACGCTGGGCGGTGGCGGCGCCGCGCTGACGGGTGCGGCGTGGCTCTTGGCTCGCTTCGTCGCGTAAGCGGAGTTCGACGATGTTCGGATCGGTGCGTCTCGTGATGACCTGGCTGCATACGTGGTTCGGCCTCGTGCTGGGCTTCGTGCTCATGGTCGTCTTCTTCTTCGGGTCACTGTCGGTGTTCGACCGCGAGATCGATCGCTGGGCGCTGCCCGAAACGCGCTTCGAACCGCAGACGATGCCGTCCTTCGACGCGATGCTGGCGCCCATTTTTCAGCGCATCACGCCGGAAGAAGAGGAGCTCGACGCCGCCCGAAAACGCCTGGGAGGAGACCTTCCGAAGGCTTTCCCCCCGACGAGCTGGATCGCTTACACGACACACCGCGACCCCGTGCTGTCCTTGTACGCCGAGTTCGCGCTCGAAAACCCGAACGATCCTCATGACCACGTGCACGGCCACGTCACGATCGATCCGCGCAGCGGCGCCGAGTTACCTCACGATCAGCTCAAGATCGGGAGCGACTTCTTCTACCCGATGCACTACGGCCTTCACCTGCACTGGCTGGATCTCGGGTACTGGATCGTGGGCGTGGCCGCGCTCGTCATGTTGGTCGCCCTCGTCAGCGGCGTTTGGATCCACAAGAAGCTCTTTCGCGAGCTCTTCACCTTTCGCCCCCAAAAGGGGGCGCAGCGAAGAACGCTCGACCTGCACAACCTGACGGGCGTCCTGGCTTTGCCGTTTCACTTCATGTTCCCGCTGACGGGGCTCGTCATTTTTGCGGGGATTTACTTCCCCGTCTCGGAGACGCAGCTTCGACCGCTCGCGGAGCGGCACGCGCAGATCGAAGCCGCTCAGAAGGGTTTGGCCTTCGCACCGTCCGGCGTCGCGGCGCCACTCGCTTCGGTGGACGCCATGGTCCAGGAGGCCAAGCGACGCTGGGCGGCGCAGGGCCTGCCAGGGGAAGTCGGCTTTTTGAGCGTCAATCACGTGGGCGACGAGAACGCGTACGTCAGCGTTTACCGCGCCGGCAGCGATCGGGTGACGTTGGTGGGGCAAGGCGTGCACTTCGACGCGATGGGCGCGGTGATTCACGAAGAGCCGCCTCCCAGCGTCGTCCTGGGCATCAACGAGTTCCTCACCGGCCTCCACCTGCAGCACTTCGAGCATTGGCTCCTGCGCTGGCTTTACGTGCTGGGCGGGCTGTCGGGCTGCGTCTGCATCGGGACCGGGCTCGTGTTCTTCGTCGGCAAGCGCAGGCACAAACACGCGCTCCAAGGCGTGAGCGGCGCGCGCTGGGCAGACGCGCTCGCGGTCGCAACGGTGACGGGCATGGTGGTGGCGACACTGGCCCTGCTGGTGGCCAATCGAGCCCTGCCGGTCGACCTCGGAGAGCGAGGCGCCTGGGAAGAGCGCGTGTTCTGGAGCGCTTGGCTTTGTGCGCTGCTGCATGCAGCGCTCCGCAGCGCGCCCGTCCACGAGGCCAAGCTCTCCCCGGCGTGGCGTGAGCAGTCGTGGGCCATCGTCGTCCTCTCGCTGGCCGCCGTGGGCCTCAATTGGCTCACGACCGGGGACCACCTCGTGAAGACCATCTCGAGCGCCTACTGGCCCGTAGCCGGCCTCGATCTCGCGCTCTTCGCGTCAGCGGCGATCGCCTTCAAGGCAGCCTCGCGTCTCGGCCGGCTCGAAGCATCACGTGAGTCCGAGTCACGAGACGAAGGCGACGTCGAACCCACCGGCGAGGCGGAGGCGGCGCATGGTTGACGGATTCCTGCTCTTGGCGGCCGTGTCCTCGAGTTTGTGCGGGATGGGCTGGTTGGCGCTCGCCATGAAACCCCACTACGCCGAGGTGCGCCCGGGCGAGCTTCGCGAGTCCACGCGGCGTACGCTTCGTACGCTGGGTGTGGCGGCGAACCTGCTTTCGCTCGCGCTCTGCCTGTGGGTCGACCATCCCTCGATGGCCTCCCTCGTTTGGATCATGCTGCTCACCGCGGCTGCGCTGTCGGTCGCGTTCACGCTCGCCTGGCGGCCTCGCTGGCTCGCATGGCTGGTCGCTTGGGTCAGTTGAGCTCGCGCTGACCCGCTCCAAGAGAACGTGGCGCGGGGCTCGCCGCTTCGCCAAACACGAAGCGCCCCGGCCGCTTTCGCAGCCGAGGCTGCTTGCCGTGCGGGAGCCAGGAGTCGAAGACTCCGTGGGCCCCGAAGGCGCGTCTCACTTGATGATGCCGCGTCCCCTGCAGGTCGGCGTGCAGTTCAGGCTACCCACGGGACCGTCGTCGCACACCTCGCCGTTCTCGGTGTCGACCTTTCGATCGCCGCAGCGAGGAGCCAGCGTGCAGTCCGCGTTGCACGAGCCGTACTCGCCGTCGTTGCCCGCCGTGCCCTCGTCGCACTGCTCGTTGCCGTTCCGGATGCCGTCCCCGCAGTACGGAGCTCGCCTGCAGTCGTAGCCGCAACCGGTTCCATCGCGCGAGTACGACACGTTGCCCGTGCCGTCGTCGCACTCTTCGTGCGGGGCGTCCGTGTGGCCGTCCCCGCAGTACGGTCCCCACGAGCAGCTCTCGTTGCACCCGTTGTACGCGTCGTCGGCGTTCAAGATGCCGTTGTCGCAGAGCTCGAAATCCTCCTGAACCGTGCCGTCGCCGCAGTACGGAACCGCGGTGCAGTTCGGACCGCAAGCGTCGGAGACGTACGCGTAGGTGTCCTCGTTGTAGCCGTTGTCACACGCCTCGAGCGACTGTTGAACTTCTGCGTCGCCGCAACGGGGACCGAACGAACAGGAAGTGGTGCACTTGCCGTAACCCACGTCACTGTTGTCCTCACCGTCGTCGCACTCTTCGTACTGCGACTGTACGACGCCGTCGCCGCACCTGGGCCCGGCCTCGCAGAGGTTCGTGCACCCGCCGTAGGGCACGGGAGCGGGCGGAGTCACGTTGTAGTTCGCGTAGTCGCACTGCTCGTCGCCTTGGATGATGCCGTCCCCGCAGATCTCGACGAGGCGGCAGCTCGAGTTGCAGCCGAGGCCGCCGTCGCATTGCTCATCGCCATTGCGGAAACCGTCCCCGCAGTAAGGCGCGGGCTTGCAGTCGAAGCCGCACTGGCCCGGGCCGCTGCCGTAGACGACACGGTCTTCACCGTCGTCACACGTTTCGTCGGGCGCATTCGTTTCGCCGTCGCCGCAGTAGCCCGCGAGCTCCTGGCAGCCCGGCTTGCAGCCGCCGTAGCTGCCGTCATTGATGCCGTCGTCGCAGATCTCGAAGGCCGACTGAATGATTCCGTCGCCGCACCAGCCAGGGAGGACGCAACCCGGCGCGCAGCCGGAGCCGTCCTCGGACCAGACGTCGACGTTTCGCCCGTCGTCACACGACTCGGGCGGGTTCTGGGGCGTGTCGTCTCCGCAGAACGTGTACGAGCAGCTGGTGTTGCAGGCACCGTACACACCGTTCACGTTCGCCGAGCCCGCGTCGCACAGCTCCGTGCCCGCGCGAACGCCGTCTCCGCAGATGGTTTCGCAGTGCGAACGCGGCGCGATGAAGCCCTCCAGCGTCAGCTGGAAGTTCGACTCGGTCGTGTGCCGCTCGGCGTGGAAGAGCACGATTTCGTAGACGCCACCTCGGGTGAGGCCAAAGCGCTTGTCGTCGTCGCTGCTCACTTCACCGTCAGTGAGAGTGCAGTCCGGCAGGCTACCTTGATTGTGCACGGAGCAGTCG
>JAEYVE010000220.1 GCA_023432025.1 Pseudomonadota bacterium | reverse complement strand
CATCGAAGAGGAACGTGCCTTGGTCGGTGAGCTGCCGGACGTCATGCGCGCACGATGGACCCAAGAGCTCGGGCTGGCGGAGGCCGCAGCGCAAACTCTCACCCAACACCCCGGCTACGCGCGCTTCTTCGAAGCCGTGCGCAGCGCAGCTCCGGAAGTCGACGCCAAGAAAATCGCCGGCTTCGTGCAAACCGAAGTGCTCCGGGGCGCCAGCCACCACGGCCTGCGAGCCTCGTTCAGCGTCACTCCGGCGCAGGTCGCGGAATTGCTCACGCTGGTCGAGGCGGGGCGTATCAGCGGCAAGCAGGCCAAGGAAGTGTTCAGCGCCATCGAGAACACCGACAAGCTCCCGTCCGAGATCGTGCAAGAGCGCGGCATGGAGGTCGTGAGCGACTCGGCGTCCATCGAGTCGATTCTGCGCGAGCTCATCGCGCAGAACCCCAAGCAGGCGGAGTCCGTGCGAGCCGGGAAAAAGCAGGTGCTCGGCTTCTTCGTAGGGCAGGTGATGAAGGCGACCGGTGGCGCGGCGGATCCGAAGCTGGTGGCCGAGCTGCTCGAGAAGCTGCTCTGATTCGAAGCGGCTCCGAAGAGGAGAGGGCAGCGCGCGCTGCGTTCTTCCCCAGGCGAGCTGGCCGGGTTGCACCGGGCGAGCTTGGCGGATTCGTGGGACGCTGAAAGCGATGGCTCACGCTCCACTGCATCAATCGCACGTGCCCCAGGATGACTGGCACGTCCCGCTCGCGGGTCTCTGGCTGGCGCTGGCTGCAATCCTCGTGATTGCGGCGATCTTCGGGGTCGCCGTGCTCACCCAGTGAGGGTGGCACCCAGTGAGGGCGGACCTGGGACGAAAGGGCCACGCGAGAGCGCGGGTTGGCGCACGCTGTCGGATTTCCGTACATTGCACGGCGTGAGCGCACCCTCGAATCCAGCCTCGGACCCGACGACCGGTGAAGGCAAGACGGCGCCACGGCGTCCCGGCGAACGCCCCGCCATCGAGCACCAAGAGCGCAAGCCGGATTGGCTCAAGGTGCGCGCGCCCGGCGGACAGAGCTACGCGAATCTGAAGCAAACGCTACGCAAGCTCGACCTTTACACGGTGTGCGAGGAGGCGCGCTGCCCCAACGTCGGCGAGTGTTGGGGATCGGGCACCGCCACTGTGATGCTTTTGGGGCACATGTGCACCCGAGGCTGCCGTTTTTGTGCGGTGACGACGGGCAACCCGCGCGGGGCGGTCGACCCGCGCGAGCCGGAGCACGTCGCCAAGGCCATCTCCCAGCTGGGTCTCAAGTACGTCGTGCTCACCATGGTCGATCGAGACGATTTGCTCGACGGCGGAGCCGCGCACATGGGGCGCGCCGTGCAGAACCTTCACCGCTTTCAGCCCGAGCTGTTGGTGGAAACCTTGGTCGGAGATTTCGGCGGTCGTAAGCGCGACGTGGCGGCCATGGTGGACGCTGGACCCGACGTGTACGCGCACAACATCGAGGTGACGCGACGCCTGACGCCGTTCATTCGCGACGCGCGTTGCGACTACGATCTCTCGCTCGAGGTGCTGCGTTATGCCAAGGAGCGCGCGCCGGAGCGGTTCGTGAAGAGCTCCATCATGGTGGGGATGGGCGAGGAGGATCACGAGGTCGTGGAAACGATGCGCGATCTGCGCCAAGCGGGCGTCGATATCGTGACCGTCGGGCAATACCTGCGGCCGACGCCCAAGCACGCGCCGGTGCATCGCTTCGTGCCTCCAGAAACGTTCGCGGAGTTCGAGAAGGCTGGCTACGAGCTGGGCTTCAAGTTCGTCGCGTCCGGCCCGTTGGTGCGGTCGAGCTACCACGCGGCCGAAGGCTTCGTCCAAGCGCACCTGCGGCCGGACGCAAGCGGCGCTTCCCCGGGCGCGCCTCGGCGTCCCGCCCCCTCGACCGAGGCGCTGGACGCCCTGGGCGAATCGCACGCGGCCGTCGGAGCCGCCGAGCGACTCGTGCCGGCGGCCTCGTTGGTGCGTCGTCGCTGAGGTTCCTCGTTTTGGGTGGGCCTCGCCCGGAACTCTTGGCCGGACGAACGACCAGTAGCGTCTCTCCGGGCGTGGCCGAGCGGCGACGTGATACCTTCGGCGCGAACAGGAGGCCCGCGCAGAGCGGGTCGAGCAATCATGCGGCCTTCGATGAATTCAGAGCGGGCATCGCGCGTCGCGCGCAAGCTGGCCCAGCCCGAAACCGCAGGGCTGGGTTCGATCTTGATTTTGTCCGCGACGCAGTTCGATCAACGGCCCGAGCACGACGAGGTGACGCAGCCGACCGGGTTCGATCCCGGCGCGGTGTCACTGTTCGAGGCCATCGTGGAGAGCGCGTACTTGGTGGCGACCGCGGACGGCAGCTTCGACGAAGCGGAAGAGAACGCGTTTCGCCACATCGTGCTCACGGCTTGCGGCGACGTGATCAGTGAGACGAAGGTGAGTGGCCTGCTCGCGGACCTGTCGCTCTTGCTGGACGAAGAAGGTGTGGACCGACGCATAGCGGCGTTGGGAGAGTCCGTGCGGCGGGGCGCGCATGCGCGCGAGGTGTTGCGCACGGCGGCGCTCATGGCCCAGGCGTCGAGCGGCGTGAGCGCGGAAGAACGGGCATTGCTCGAGCGACTTCGCTCGAGCTTTGCGCTCCAGTTGGAGGAGCTGGACCGGGTGCTGGCGGAGGTCCGGGAGCTCGAGTGACGGGGCGACCCGTCGCGCCTGCGCAGGTCCGTTTGCGCGTAGTGCGCACGGTACTTCGCGGTGACGACTGCGCTGCGCGCCACGTGCAGAGACGCCTCTGTTCTCGCCGAATCCAAAGCGCCCCTGCGCGCGAACGTCGGGCTTCCATCCTTCCGGCCTTCGAGTAGTCTGCCGACGCGACGGAAAGCAGTAATGAGCGGTCAGCACAGCGCGACACATTCGACATCAGCACACGAAGCACGCATGGAAGTGCTCCGTGTGTTGCGCGACGACGGCACCCTGGACGAGCAGCACGATCCGCACCTGAGCGTCGACGAGGTCGTCGCCATCTACCGAAGCCTCGTGCTCACCCGCACTTTGGATCAGCGTCTCACCGCCCTGCAGCGCCAGGGGCGCATCGGCTTTCACGTCGGGTCCCTCGGCGAGGAAGCCGCCATTTTGGGGTCCACGTACGCCATGCGGGAAACGGATTGGATTTTCCCGTGCTACCGCGAGTTCGGCTCCGCGTTGATGCGCGGTCTGGAGCTTCAGAAGTTCATCGACAACATGTTCGGTAACTCGAACGACACGGTGAAGGGCCGGCAGATGCCGGATCACTACACCTGCCGCGAGAAGCGCTGGGGCTCCATCAGCTCGCCCGTCGGCACCCAAATCACGCAGGCCGTCGGCTTCGCGTGGGGCGCGAAGATCGACGGACAGAACCTCGCCTCGCTCGTCTTCTTCGGAGACGGCGCCACGAGCACGCCCGAGTTTCACAACGGCATGAACTTCGCGGGCGTCTTCAAGATCCCGGTCGTGTTCTTCTGCCGCAACAACGGCTGGGCCATCAGCGTGCCCAGCGAGCGCCAAACGGCTACGCCGACGTTCGCACAAAAGGGGGAAGCCTACGGGGTGCCCGGCGTGCGCGTGGACGGCAACGATCTGTTCGCGGTCATCGCCGCGACGCGTGAAGCCGTGCGACGCGCGGAGCGCGGCGAAGGCGCCACCTTGATCGAGGCCCTGACGTACCGAATGGGCGGTCACTCGACGAGCGATGACCCCAATCGTTACCGCGTGGACGACCAACTCAAGCCGTGGGTCGCTCGCGATCCGCTCGAGCGGGTGCGCCACTATCTGTTTCAGCGCGGCGAGTGGAGCCAGGAGCGAGAGGACGCGCTCGTTCGAGAAATCGACGACAAGTTCAAGCAAGCAGTGGCGATCGCCGAAAAAACTCCGCCGCCCGCCCTCGAAACGATGTTCGAGGACGTCTACGAGAGCCCTCCGTGGCACCTCGTCGAGCAGCGCGAACAGCTGATTCAGGGCCCTCGCGCCCCCAAGTCTCACTGAGCTCGCCCCTGAAGCCCTCGTCGTCGAGAGGCTTCCGCGCTAAGGCGAGCGCCGGCCCTCCGGCCCTGTCGACTCCTTCGTCCCTCGTGCATTAGAGAGAGCTCTTCGCATCATGCCGCAGATGAACATGGTCCAAGCCATCAACGACGCGTTGCGCGTGGCGATGCGTCGCGACAAGCGCGTCGTTTTGATGGGTGAGGACGTGGGCAAGCTGGGCGGCGTCTTCCGCGTCACGGCCGGCCTCTTCGACGAGTTCGGCGAGGACCGCGTGATCGACACGCCGCTCAGCGAAGGGGGCATCATCGGTGCTGCCATCGGAATGGCCATGTACGGGCTGGTCCCCGTGCCGGAAATCCAGTTCGCGGATTTCATCTGGCCTGCCTACGAGCAAATCGTCAACGAGCTCGCAAAGTACCGCTACCGTTCCGGCGGCGAGTACCCGGCGCACATGGTGATCCGGACCCCCGTGGGCGGCGGCATTCGCGGTGGTCACTACCATTCGCAGCACCCCGAGGCGCACTTCGTCTGTGTGCCGGGCCTCAAGGTCGTCATTCCGTCGAACGCGTACGACGCGAAGGGGCTCCTTCTTTCGGCCATCGAAGACCCGGACCCGGTCATCTTCTTCGAGCCCAAGCGCGTTTACCGCGCCGCCAAAGGGGAGGTCCCCGAGGGCGACTACAAGGTGCCTTTGTCGTCGGCGAGCATCACGCGACCCGGACGGGACGTCACCGTGCTCACCTACGGCGCCATGTTGTACGAGGCGCTCGACGCGGCCGCGAAGGCGCAGCAGCAAGGCGTGGACTGCGAGGTCATCGATCTGCGGACGCTTTGGCCCGTGGACATGGCCACGATCGTGGCCAGCGTGGAGAAAACGGGGCGCGTGGTCGTGGTGCACGAAGCCTCCAAGACGGGCGGCTTTGGCGCGGAGCTCATCACGCTGATTTGTGAGAAGGCATTCTACCACCTGCAGGCGCCGCCGGTGCGCGTGACCGGCTTCGACACGCCGTTCCCGTACACGCTCGAAATGGAGTACATGCCCCTCTCCCATCGTATCCTTCCCGCGGTGCTGTCGGTGGCTCGAGGTTGATGCGGTCGCAGCTGGCCGAGAGGTGGGCGCGCTCCCGCCTGCGCAGGCCCCTGTCGGGCGGCTGCGAGCGTCGGCCCGAGTCGTAGCCGGAAGCGCGGAAGCGGGACTTGTGGGCACCTCCGCTCGAGCCGCGCCCGCGTGTCCCAGTTGGTGTTGATTCTGTGGCGATTTTTCGCCAAACAGGCCTTGTCGATAGTCCGGTCCGCGGAGTGCCCTTCGTCGTCGCGAAGCAGCGTGCGGACCGCCCCACCCAGAAG
>JAEYVE010000125.1 GCA_023432025.1 Pseudomonadota bacterium | reverse complement strand
CTGCCGTCGCGCTCGAGCTCGCGGATGTAGCTGGAGCTGACGAGCCAGCTGCGGTGCACCCGCAAGAAGCCCCGCCCGATGCTGGACTCGATGGCGGCGAGCGATAGATCGAGCGCGAACTGACCATGCACGGTGTGCACCGAGGTGAGGCGGTCGGAGGCCTCGAATGCCCAGACCTCTCCCGGGTCCAGGAAGACCAGCTTTTTTCCTTGTCGAGCGACGATGCGCGCTGGGCGCTCCAGGGGAGGCGTGGGGCGTCGCAACGTGAGCCGCTCGAGGCAACGCTGCACCCTCTCCTCCGTGAATGGCTTGAGCAAGTAGTCGACAACGCCCAGCTCGAAGGCCTCCACCGCGTGCTGGCGATAGGCGGTGGCGAGCACGAACATCGGCGCCGAAGGCGCTTGGGCCATGGAGCGTACGAACGCGAGCCCCGCCTCTTCGCCGCTGCCCACGAGGCGCACGTCCACGAAAGCGACGTCGACCCGCAGCTCACCGGCAGGGTCGCTCAGGACTTGGCGTGCTTCGTCGACGGTCGCTACGGCGCCGACCACCTGCGCGAGGTGTGACCCCTCGAGCAACTCGACCAAGTAGTTGCGCGCGGGCCACTCGTCTTCGACGACGAGCGCGCGAAAGCGCGCAGGAGGAATGGATGACGAAGAGCTCATGTTCTCCACGGTAGCTCGACGACGACCCGGGTGCCGTCGTCACTCGATTGGATGTCGATGCGCGCTTCGGACGACCAGAGCGCGGCGCGCTGCCGTGCCGCGCTCAGTCCGATGCCGCCCGGGCGGGCGAAGGTCGGGTCGAAGCCGGGGCCGTCGTCCTGGATGGTGCAGAGCAGAACGCGCCCTTCGGGCCGCTTTTCTTGGTGCGCCGTGAGGCGCACGACGCCGGGATCGCTCTTTTTGAGGGCGCCGTGCGTCACCGCGTTTTCGAGCAGGGGCTGGAGGAGGAGACGCGGCAGAAGCACACCTTGGACCTCGTCCGCGACGTCCCATTCGAAGCGAAGAGAGCCGGCGAAGCGAGACTCCAGAATGGACGCGTACCCCTTCAGCCAGTTCACCTCGCGCGCGAGCGTCTGAGTGTCCGCGTCTCCTTGTAACGTGTCGCTGAGCAGCTCTCCCAGACAAGCAAGCAGCCGGCGAGCTTCGCGTGGCTCTTGCGTAACGAGGCCGGCGATGGCGTTCAACGTGTTCAAGAGGAAGTGCGGCTCGAGCTGCGAGCGGAGGCGAGAGAGCTCGGCGGTGGTGCGCAGCGCCTCGGTTTCGAGCCGCAGCCGGTCGGCTTCGACCGCTCGCATCCGGCGGTCCTCCACCGCCGCCGGGTACACGAACGCGAGCGCCCACAGGCCGCAGTGGAACAGCCCAAAAATGCCTCCGAACAGCGCGACCCCGAGGTAGCTGGCGGGGCGCCCCGACGGAGTCAGGAGGCTGCCGGGTCCTTGGATGTGGTTGACCAAGTAGAGCGTGAGCGCGCTGAGCGCACTGCCGAGCGTCACCGCGATGGTCACGCTGGCAAGCACGGTGAGCGACGTCGGAAGCCGCCGCGCCAGCGCCCAACGGTAGACGAGCGTGAGCGCGCCGATCAGCGTGGGCAGCTCGAGGATCCAAAACAGGATCCGCGGAAATAAAGACTGCTCGCGGCGCTCCAGGACCACGAGCGGCAGCAGCTGCAGCAAGACGCCAGCGGCGACCACGAACAGCGCGATGGCCCACTGTTGCCTCCCGAAGCGGGCCGAAGGGGCGAGCTCGTTCGGGCGAGCTCGCAGAGGCGTCGCGAGCTCTTCGGTGAGCGTGGAGGGTGCGGGCACTCTGCAAGCCTACGCTGGGCGCGTACTCCGGTCGGCAGAAAACGATTCGTCCTTCTCCGCTGTCGCTCCGCCCCTCTCATGCGACGGCTCGTGCCTCGGCAGTCGCCCGGGTGCCGAGATCTTGCCTGTTTTCGCTGCGCGCGGGTCGGAGCGGGGTAGGCTGTGGCCCGCGGATGGACGGCGGGCATTCTTCGGGTCCGAGTTCGGAGGGAACCGAGCGCGCGGCGCGCGCTTTGGCGGCGCGCGCGCCTGCGCCGGCGGTTGCCGGAAACGTACGCGCGGGGACGGCAGGCTGGACGGATCCGACGCTCGTCAAGCTGAGCGACTTTTACCCGCGCGGGGTGCGCTCCGCGCAGGCGCGCCTCGAACACTACGCGACGCAGTTTTCCGTCGTGGAGGTGGACGCCACGTACTACGCGCTGGTCTCCGAGGAGACGGCGCGACATTGGGCGGAGAGAACGCCGCAAGCGTTCGGATTTCACGTCAAGGCGCACCCCGTCGTCACCGGGCACCCCATCGACGTCGCGCGTCTACCCCTCGATCTGCGCCAAGCGTTCGAGGCTGCCGGCCACCCGGTGCGCGCGTATCCGGAGCGCGTGCCCCTCGAGCTCACGACGGAAATCCAGGCGCGTTTCGTCCGGTCGCTCTCGCCCTTGATCGAGGCGAAAAAGCTCTGCGCGGTGCTCGCGCAGTTTCCGCCTTGGTTCGATGCGTCGCGGGGCAACGCTCGGCGTATCGAGGCGCTTCGTACGCGCTTTCCGGATCTGCCGATCACGGTGGAGTTTCGCCACAAGAGCTGGCTTCTGCCCGAGCGGCGGCAGCGTGTGCTCGATTTGCTGCGCGCTCAGGGGTTTGCCTACGTCGTCGTGGACGAGCCGAACACGCTCGTGGGCGGCGTGCCGCGCGTTGCCGAGGTCACTAACGAGGCGCTCGCCGTGGTAAGGTTCCATGGTCGCAACGTGAGCGGCTGGAGCCGTAAGGGCGCGAGCGTGCACGAGCGCTTCGACTACCTCTATGCGCCCGAGGAGCTCACCGAGTGGCGAGAGTCCATTTCGAGACTCGCGGAGAGGGCCCGGGAGGTCCACGTCGTGTTCAACAACTGCGTTCGGGACTACGCAGTGGTCGGCGCCAAGGGGCTCATCGCAGCAATTGCCCACGCAGCGCGTTTGGAATAGCGACGCTGCAACAAATCATCGGATGCGAAATTTGCCGTTCGGATCCGCTCGAAATGACGCGCTTTACTTGACCCAGAGGGCTTAACTCCGTCTGATTCGGCTGAAATGGGCCGTGTATGGATATGCCGCAATGCGCTAAGGATCACCGCATGAAGGATTCGAACGAGGTCCCCGAGGGCATCTGGTTCGAGGCTCCGCCTCCCTCGCGCCGCAAGAGTTTGGCGGCGGCGGGGCGTGAGGCGCTCGCGATGCTGCGCCAGGCAGCGCTTCTGCATCGCGACGTGTTGCCGTCGGATCCGCGAGCCCGCTCGTACTCCGGGGAAGCCGACTGTGACGTGGTCGTGCTCCTTCACGGAATGTTCGCTACGGCGGGGGTACTTCGGCCGCTCCGGGAGCGCATCGAGACGGACACGGGTGCGTTGACGGCGAGCTTCACTTACGCGCCGGGAACTCCCGTCGTGGCCTTGGCGGAGCGTCTCAGCGAGCTGGTGGCGCGTGTGCCCGTGCGTGCGCGGATCCACTTGGTGGGTCACAGCCTGGGAGGGCTCGTTCTGCGCTACTACGTGCAGGAAATGATGCTCGATGCCCGCGTGGCGCAGACCATCTGCCTCGCCAGCCCGTTCGCAGGGTCCCGGCACGCGCGCCTCCTCCCGGGTCCCGTCGCGCGCGACCTCGTGCCGGGCAGCGAGCTACTGAGTACGCTCCAGCGGGCCCCGGCGTCGGGCAGCCAGCTGCCGCACCTTTCCATCGCGGCCGCCAACGACTTGATGATCGAGCGAGGCGCGTGGCTCTCCACCGGCGACCGCCTCATCATCGACGCGGTCGGTCACAACGGCCTTCTCTACCATCCAGCCGCTATCGACGCGGTGGTGCGCCGCATCCGGGACGTCATCCATGCCCACGGTGGCCCGTGTGCGCAAACCACGCGGACGGAGCTCGTGCGACAGCTCGGTCGGAGCCCCGTGGACGGCGTGGTCGATTCGAGCGGCTCGTGGAGCGGCTCGGAGCCGCGCGGAGCGACTTTGGGGGACGAGCAGGGCGTTGTCAGCCAGACGTTTTCGGTCGGTACATTGTCCGCCGATACCCATCGTGTTAGCTCCGGCGCGTGAATTTCCGCCTTTCGTCTGCGCGCCCGCCGCTACATGACCGAGGAACGCCAGCGGCGCGCCAGCGCAAGTCGGCGGCATTCCGGAAGCGTTCGGCCGCCACGCGTCTCGCCGCCTGCGGCGTTTCCTTGGCGCTCCTCGCGCCGTGGACGGCTCAGGCCGATGTGTCTTCGTGGATGTACGTCGGTGGCGGCATGTCGCGCGTGGACGTGAATGGTTCGGACGACTTCGCGGCCCTTTCGGTGGACGCGGGCATCGGAACTCCGGCAACTTCGTCGTTCGTGTGGGGAGCGGTGTTTCACGGCGCCGGTCGTTTTGGTCATGGCCTCGATCTCGGCGGCGCGCTGCGCATCGCGACGGGCAGCTATGCTCGTGGGGACTTCGGCGTGGGTCTCGACCTGGGTCCCGAGTATCGCTTCGGCGACGACCGAGGCGCGGCGGGCGCCGCACGGCTCATTTTGGGCGCTCCTTGGGGCATTAGCGCCAGCGCCGGCGGAAGCTACGGTGCGGACGAGGTGAAAGTCTTCATGGTCACGCTGGGGCTCGATTTCGCGCGTCTGACCGTTCACCGCGACGTGGGCCTCGGTTGGTTCCCGAATCCGCAGCGAAGCCCGGCTGGCGACGCACACCACCGCTGAGCGCGCACGCCGAGAGCGCACTGCGACGTCCGCGCTACCGCGCCGCTCACGACCGGCGCGCTGCCGCAGTCCGCTCACGTGCGATCTACGCGCGCTGGCCCCCAGGGCCACTTCAACGAACGACTTCAGGCGAGAGCCGCGCGGTACGCGGCGATCAGGCGGTCCAAGTCTGCGCGGGCGTGCTTTTCGGTCACCGCGATGAGGACGCGGTCCGCCAGCGAGGCATCCGCGCGCCCGAGATCGTAGCCGCCGATGATGCCGACTTGCTCCAGCTTTTGCAGAACGTCGCCGGCTCGCTTGCCCTCGAAGCGCAGCGAAAACTCGTTGAAGAACGGCGCGTCGGCGAAGCCGGCCGAGACGCCAGGGAGAGCGAGGAGCTCGGTGCGCAAGTAGCGCGCCTTCGCTGCGCACTGCTTGGCGACCTCCACGAAGCCCTGTTTGCCGAGCAAGCTCACGCGAATGGCGAACGCCAGCGCGATGAGGCCTTGGTTCGTGCAAATGTTGCTGGTGGCGCGCTCGCGGCGAATGTGCTGCTCACGCGTGGACAGCGTGAGCACGTAGCCACGCTTGCCGTTGACGTCGACGGTTTCTCCGCACACGCGACCCGGCAGCTGTTGCAGGAACTTGCGATCGCCCTTGCACGCGAACAGGCCGACGCCCGGGCCGCCGAACTGCGGCGGGCAAGCGAGTGGCTGCCCTTCACCGACCACGATGTCCGCGTCCTGCGCGCCAGGACTTTCCGCCAGCGCGAGCGCGTAAGGTTCCGCCACGGCCACGACGAGAAGCGCGCCGCGCGAGTGGCACAGCTCCGCCAGAGGCCGTAGGTCCGTGAGGGCGCCGAGGTAGCTCGGATAGCCCACCACGAGCGCCGCCGTTTCGGGCGTAATCAGCCGCTCCAGCGCGGCGTGGTTCACCGAGCCGTCGTCGCCGAGCGGCGACTCCACGTAGTCGTCGCCCGCGCGGTTCGCGAGGTACGTGCGGGTCGTGGCGCGGTACTCCGGGTGAACCGAAGAGCACAAAACGACCCGGTTCCTGCGGGTGAGGCGGCGCGCCATGAGCACCGCCTCTGCGGTGGCGCTTGCGCCGTCGTACAGGCTCGCGTTCGACAGAGGTAAGCCGTAGAGCTCACTCACGAGCGTCTGGTACTCCCAGATCGCCTGCAGGGTGCCCTGAGCCACCTCGGGCTGGTACGGCGTATAGGCCGTATAGAACTCGCTACGGAGCAGGAGCTGGTCCACCGCCGGCGGGATGTGGTGGTCGTACATGCCGGCGCCCAAGAACGAGAGCATGCGTGCTCCGCCGTTGGCGTCCGCCAACTCGCGCAGGTGCCGCATCAGCTCGGCTTCTGCGAGCGCTGGCGGCACCTGGAGGCGCCCCTCGAAACGGACCTCCTTCGGGATCGTTTCGAACAGCTCGTCGATACTGCCGCGTCCCGCGGCCGCGAGCATTTCGCGAATTTCTTCGGGCGTGTGCGGAAGGTAGCGCATGGTGGGCAAAACGAAACGTGGGCGAGAACCGGCTCGGCGTGGACTTCGTGAAACTCAATGGTCGCTGTTTTCGAGGTGCGCGGCGTAGCCGGCGGCGTCGAGCAGGCCACTCTTTTCCGCGTCCAGCTTGGTTGGGGCGATGGCGAGCATCCAGCCCTTTTCCCAAGGGTCTTCGTTGATGAGCTCGGGAGCGTTCTCGAGATCCGCGTTGATGCGCACGACCTTACCCGTGACGGGCGCATACAGATCGCTCAGCGTTTTGACGCTCTCGATGGTGCCGAACACCTTACCGGCCGTTACCTCGTCGCCTACGGCGACGTCGAGGCCGACCAGAGTAATGTCACCGAGCTGATCCACTGCGAACGCCGTGATGCCGATGAGCACTTCGCCGCTCACTTCCTTCGCCCACTCGTGATCTTTGGTGTAGTGCCGGTCGGACTTGGTTTCGGTTGCGCTCATGGTGCTCTCTCGTCTCTTTGGACCTCGGGACGCGGGGCTCTTTTCTTTCGGCGGTTCGGGGGCGTCAGTTAGCTTGTGCGCGCGCGCTTGTAAAAGGGCGTTTCCACGACGACAGCCGGTACGAACTTGCCGCGGCAATCCACCTCGAAGGTCGTCCCCACGGAAGAGAGCTCGACCGGGAGGTAACCGAGGCCGATATTCTTGCCAACGGTCGGCGCGGGCCCGCCAGAAGTGCAGACACCGACGGCCGGAGCCGAGCTTTCGCCCGCGGCGTGGAGTGGGTAGCCGTGCCGCGCGACGCCGCGCCCCGTCACTTCGAAGCCGACCAAGCGGCGCGTCACGCCGCGCTCGGCGACGGCCACGAGCGCCTCTTTACCGACGAAGCTCGGCTTGTCGAGCTTGACCGTCCAGGCGAGGCCCGCCTCGAGCGGGTTCGTGGTTTCGTCGATGTCGTTGCCGTAGAGGGAGAGGCGCGCCTCGAGGCGCAGCGTGTCGCGCGCACCGAGCCCGGCGGGGAGCAATCCGTCCGAGGCGCCGGCGGCCATCAGCGCGTCCCACAGAGCAGGAGCGTCCGCGTCGCGGCAGAAGAGCTCTACGCCGTCCTCCCCGGTGTAGCCGGTGCGGGCGACGGTGACGTCCAGCCCCGCGACCTTCGCAGCGGCAAACCGGAATGAGCCCAGCCGTTCGGCGGTGGGAGCCAACGAACAGCCGGCGCGATCGAGGATGGCCAGCGCGCGCGGCCCCTGCAGCGCGATGAGGCCGGTTTCGTCGCTCTCGTCGCTGAAGGTGACGCCCGTCGCTCGCGCGGCGTGCTCGCGGAAGTGAGCCACGATTTTCTCGCGGTTCGAGGCGTTACACACCACCAAGACGTCGTCAGGTGCGTGCTTGTAGAGGATCAAGTCGTCCAAGATGGTGCCGGCGTCGTTGCAGCAGCACGTATACAGAGCTCGACCGACCGCGGTGCGCTCGAGGGCGTTGGTCACGAGTCCGTCGACTAGCTCCACGGCGCGTGGACCACGTAGGCGCAGCTCGCCCATGTGGGACACGTCGAACAACCCCGCAGCTTCTCGCACGGCACGGTGTTCGGCGACGATACCCTCGTACTGAATGGGCATCAGCCAGCCGGCGAACGGGACGAGGCGGGCTCCAGCCGCCCGGTGACGTGACGCCAGCGAAGTTTCTCGAAGGTCAGCTCCCACGGCCCGGGGACTACCCTGGCCGTGTCCGCCGCACAAGCAGATGCGATTCGACTCGCGTCTACGCGGTTTCCGCACCAAACCGTGGGCGCTTGGGGATGGCTCGGACTCCAAAGAGCGTGTTAGCGTGAGCCCGAACACTCGATGGCCAAAGAACGCGAGCGTGGTGAGGTGCTGGTCGTCTTGGACGACGATTGGATGGCGGCCCTCCTGCGCGGACACCTGAGCCATGCCGGGTTCCGCGTGCACCAGGCCGGCGAGGCGCGGGAGGGCTATCGCTTGGCGCGCTCGGTCAACCCGGACTGCATCGTCGTGAACGATGAGCTTCCGGACATCGACGGCTTCTGGGTCATCGATCGCGTGCGGAGAGATCCAGGCCCGGTCTCGACCGTGCCCGTGCTCTTGCTCACTCAAAACGTCGACGAGGTGCGGCGCGCCGAGGTCGGCGCCGACTTGCTCCTGAAGAAGCCCCTCGACAACGAGGAGGTGGTCGACCAAGTGGGCGCTCTGCTCGAGCTTGCCAAGCGTCTGCGGGGCAAGCGTGAAAAGAGCGATTCGTTCGGCCCCAAGGAGGGCGGGCAAGCGGCGCTGCGCGGCGACCTCGCCCAAATGTCGGTCACCACCATCCTCACCGTGCTGGAAATGGAGCGGCGCACCGGCACTCTGAGCGTGGAAGGACCGAGTCAGGGGCGAGAGGCGCAGACGGCCGAGCTGGGGCTCAGTGGGGGCCTCGTCGTTCGGGCGCAGTTGGCTGGCAAGAACGTGCCTGCCTTGGCCGTGCTTCGACACATGCTTCGGCTCGAGCGAGGCAAGTTTTGGTTCGCGCCAACGAACGAGTCGTCGCCGAGTGGTGCGGCGGAAAGCTTGGGCATGTTGATGCTCGACGCCGCGCGCCTCGAGGACGAGGGCCGCTGAGGGGCGTCACGCGAACGGCTTTGGCACTCGAAGGCCGCCGTCACTCCAAGGCGTCGGGAGCGACGGACTGAGCCTTCGGCGTCAGGCCGACCTTTCTCCAGCGCTCCTCCTGAGTCAGGCCGGGCGTAGGGGGGAGCGGCGTGATGTCCTTGAGCAAGAGCTCGCTCCTGCCGCCGCGCGCGCGCAGCTCGATGCGGTACGTTCTGTCCGGGTCCCCACCCCGGATGCGCGCCTCGGGAAAGATGGAGCGTTCCGAGGTGACCTCCACGTGACGCGCTACTACGCGCGCGCGGACGTACTCCTCGAGCTCGGTCAGAGAGAAGTCCCCCTCGACTTTCACCAGACCCTCCAACTCGGCCAGGACCCGTGCGTCCTTGGGCAGACGCAGTCCCCAAACGACGCGCTCTCCTTCCATCAGCTCGCCCGGGCCCACGCGGTCCGGCGTCGGTGCGGCGCTGTTGGACGGAGTCGTCCCAATCACCTCCGGCTTTTCTCGCTTGCAGCCAGCGGACAACAGCAGTGCGCACGCCGCGAGGGCCGCGCATGCGCGCCGAGCTCCACGAGCGAGCGTCTGCCGCGTTCGACTCGCCGAGACGCGCCGTGTCGTTCGCGCGCGAGCGTCCCGCGTTTTCAGTCGATCAGGGCCGTCCACGAGGAAATCCTGGCGACGCTCGGAGGACGGCGCAAGCTGACCGAACCGGCGCCAATTTGTCCGCCCGTGCTGTCCTGCTGCGTGGTGTCGGAGGTTTGGTACATCAGCTTGAGGCCGCCGGGGGTCATGCTGGTGGCGGGCTGTGAACCGTATCCCAAATAGGGGCTGGAAAAGTCGCCGGTTTCCGAGTTGCAGGTGGCTTCTTGACCGACCGTGACGCCGAAAACCGCGCCCGAAATCCCCGTGATGCCGAACGTGGTTCCGGCCGGTGTTCTGACGGGGATCCCGCCGTTGTCGATGCTGCCAGTGGTGTTGTCTGGGAGGACGTAGTCGTAGCCGGCGATGGAGCTGGTGCCGCCGCCGCAAGCGGACGTAGCGGAGGGCGTGAACGCTGCGAAGTACAGATCGCTCTGCAAAAGCACCATGGGCCCCGTCACGCGCGTGCCGTCGTTCCAGCGCTTGTACCAGTTGACGAGGGTTCGGAAGCTGCCGTCGGCGTTCAGCTCTTCCGTCAGCGACCACAGGTAGTTCGTGGTGCCCGGTACGTCGATGGCCTCTTGGTCACCCGTGGACACGTTGACCGTGATGCGACCGAGCTCGTCGACCGAGAGGATGGGCGGGGTCGCGATGGGTTGCCC
>JAEYVE010000077.1 GCA_023432025.1 Pseudomonadota bacterium | reverse complement strand
TTGTCCGCGGCGTAGATGGCGCGGATGCGCATGAGGCCCTGCACGCCCACCGCGTGCTTGCAGATGGCGGCCTCGAAGAAATAGCGCCGGCAGTGCGCCCAACACCCAACCAGCGTGATGCCGTCCTCGTTGTCCGCGGGCGGGCCGCGGTCGAAGACGTCGTAGACGTTGCTGGCGTCGGCTTGGAGATAGCCGCGAAAGCCTGCGAAGAGCTTCTGCACGAAGTCTTGCGTGTGCTTCTCCGTGTACGCGAAGAGCACGTGGTCGCAGTCCGCGACGGCCGTGAAGAAGTGCCCTTTCTTGCACGCTTCGCGGAGCGGCCCTTTGGTCTTCTCGGGCTGCACGAGCGCAGACGTTGCATCCGTCGAGATGACGGCGCAGTGAGCGAGCGCGTCCTGCCACATAGCGTGCACGACGGTGGCTCCGAGCGCGCCGCCTGCTTCGTCCGCGTAGCGGCACATCGTGCCGCGATCGAGCTCCGCATCGTGCTCGGCGAGGTGCTGCTCGAGCCGGTAGTGCGGGACACCGAGCGCGAACTTCTGCACCAATATGAACGCCACGACGGAGGTATGGAGAAGGCCGCGAGGGAACAGCGTCTTCGGCGTTTCGACACCGACGATCGAAGTCCCGAACGGCCCCGGCACCTCGTACTTGGCGATGCGTTTGACTAGCACGGCGAAGCTCGCCGGACGGTGCATGAGCTGCAGGCTTTGCTCGAAGCCGATGCGCTTGGCGGTCTTTTCGAGTCTCTCGTCGAGGATCTCCAGCAGGATGCGCGGCAGCTGACTCTCGGAAAGATTTCTGCGGCCCTTGGGTTTGGATTTCTGCGCCCCTGGCGCGCTCTGCGAAGCCGCGTCCGGCGAGGCCGTGCGCGCCTCGGCCACGGCCTGGTCGAGCTGCTTCTGTAGCTCACCTTCGGCATCGAGAAGGCCGCCGAGTGTGAGCTGCGCCTCGCTGGTTTGCGTGCGCTCGGTCTTGTTGCCGTAGATGCGACGCTTGAGGAGCTCGTTTTCGTGCGTCAGGTTGACGACGGTTTCGCGCAGCGAGGCGATCTGCGCGTCGCTTTCCGTGGCCTTGGTCTTCAGTCCAACGACCTCGACTTGAAGCGCGGAAAGCAGCTGCGTCAGCTCGACCATCGGAGCAGACGCAGCTCGCTTGTTGCTCGGCGGGCGGAGCACGCGCAAAGCTATACACGAGCGCGATCGACGCGCTCAAGTGGAAAACAGCCTGACGCGTCGCTCAATGCACCCGGCGACGACGTGGCGCTTTGGGCCCGGTGACGAGGCCCTTGTAGATGACCTCGAAGAGGGCGTCGCTCACGATGACATGCAGGTCACCGGCGCGTGTCGCCGTGGGCAACTGAAACTTCCCAGCGTCGAGCTTCTTGTGAACCATGACGACGCCGGTGCCGTCCCAAGTCAGCACCTTCATCGTATGGCCCCGCTTGCCGACGAACACGAAGAGCGCCTTCGAACGTGGCTCGATTCGCATGCGCTCGCGCACCAAGCCGCCCAGACGCTCGTAGCCGAGACGCATGTCGACCGGCTCGAGCGCGACGTAGATAGGCAGCCCCTGCGCGATCATGTGGCCTCACGCAGCGCGGCGACAACGTCGCGCAGAAGCGCGGCGTCGAATCCCGTCTCCACGTGCACCGACGCCGCGCCCACTCGCACCGTCAGCGACGGCGCACGCTCCACCGCGGGAACCACCAACGCGAAGCGCGGCTTGTCCCGACTCGGCTTCGCCTTCGACCAAAGGTACGCCGTCGATGGCGTCACGCCGACCCGAACCGCTGCCTCGCGAACCGTCCCCCCGGCTCGAATCGCCTCGTAGAACTGCTCTCGCTCCGCTGTCGTGTACTGCCTGCGCATGCACCCGTGGTGCCTGCGCCCAACGTGCCACGCCACATGGGGATCATGCAGCGGTTACGTTGCTCCGGTTTCTCGCGCCTGAACGACGCGTTTCCTCAGGTCCAAGGAGAGCGGGCGTGCCATCCACGCTCATAGATCAGAATTTGCGGATCTGCGCAACTGGGATTCGCTGTAAAGCCCTGCTGAGCTCTCAGTGATGAGACGCACCTCGCTGGGCATCAGTATCGACGGGTCGTCAATTCTTGATAGAGCCTTCGGTCTTCGTGCACAGCAGCCTCTGCCTCCGCGATGAACTTTGCGCAGTACGCCTCCAACGCCCCCAATGCGTGTTGATTGAACCTGCGCGATTCTGCGAAGGCTGCAGCGTTAGTTGCCACCAAGTGTGGGTGGTGCCGCAGCCCTCCCCGAAGCGTCCGCCACTCGGCGTCGCTCAACGCAACGTAAAGCGGACTCTTTAGAGTATGGGCGTGCTCATACAAGACCCGATTCGCCTCGGCAGATGACGTGATCGGACCTGGTGGCGCTCCACGCGCCGCCCGCAAGCGATCCGTGAGCCAGTCGAACGAGCGAATCTCTACTCCGTGCATTTTCGACAGGGCATTGCGCTTGGCTACATGTCGCTCCCCTGGGAAACGACGGCCAATGACGATGGTGTACGAGAAGGTGATCTCGCATCCGGGACCAACCTGGGCTGGGGCAGGGAACAAGTTCCGCATCCCCGCCGGGTCCCGATCAAGCCACATCTTCCAATCGAGGATTTGGCTGACTGCATGGGTGAGGCGTTGGCTCGGATCGCCATTGCTATTGAACGCCGGTGTATCTGGACGCTCAAACTCGATCAGTTCGTAGGAAACCCCGACACTGGCGTTGTCCCTCGGGACGACGAAATCAACCGCGTAGTCCGCACCAAGGCGAAGCTCACGGAGCACGAAGTGAGAACGAGGAAATTCGCCGAGGAAAAGCCCGGCGTGATTGGAGACGAACGACGAAATCTCGGTCTCATGTCCCCCACCGTCCAACAGCCTCAACCAAGCTTCCTCCACCGGGGCGAGGCAGACGCTTCGGGCTCTTGTGAATACCCAGTCCCAAGGAAGGAGGTTCAGGTTCATTGCTTCACCCACTGTGCCCCACAATCTGGCGCACCCATCGTGGAAACCAAAGCCGTAGCCCTCCGTTACCACGCCCGGTCCGCCCCACGTCGGCTCGTGTCGCCTCCTGTCGCCTTATCAGTATGCCAACCAAGAGAGCGCAGCAGCGTGTCTCCCAACGAAAAAGGCCGACCCCCTTCGGGAATCGGCCTTCACCCTTTTACGGGAAGCTTTTTCAGAGCCGCTTTCCGGACTTGAACCGGAGACCTACGGTTTACGAAACCGTTGCTCTACCGACTGAGCTAAAGCGGCGTGTTCCTTCACTTCCCGGAGGAAGCGAGGGGCCGGGACGCTAGCAGCATTCGAACGGCTCGCAAGACGGAACCGTCCTTTCTGGTTCGCCTTTTCGCCCCGGCCCGGGGAGGCCGGGAAATGAGCGGGTTTGCGCCCTGGTTACCGGCCCCGGAACTTCTTGATGACGGCGGCGACGAGCGGGGTGAGCGCCACCGTGGCCAGGATGCGGACGGGCTGCGTGAGCTTGGTGGCCACGTACGCCGCGCCGAGCACCCCCGCGGTGCCCTCGGCGCTCTCCACTTGAAAGCCCATCTGAATGGCGATGGCAAAGCCCGCCAGCGTCAAAAAGAAGAGCGTGAAGTAGGTGGTGAGCGCCACCCGTCCGTACTCGGCCAAGAGGCCCTTCATTTTTTCGCGCATGGGGGCGCGGGAGGTACCACGAGGAGCACCTGAGGGGCGAGCGCCCTGAGCGAGCGACCTCAGTGCGCTTCTGCGTGGGGCGCGTGATGGTGCGCGACGGTGGCCTCGGGCGGCGCCGGCTGGGGGCCACGTGCGGGCCGTGCGCCGAGCTCTTGGTGGCCCAAGTGCACGCCCATGTGGGGGTGCCGCGCGGCGAGGGCGCGCAAGCGGCCCAGGCTGTGGGCGGCCTCGTCGCCGTCGGTGTTGAAGTGGCCGGGCTCCACGTCGTTTTGCCAGCCCCACGCCGTGTGACACGCGTCTCCGGTGAGTAGCTCCGGGCCCTCGGTGGTGCGCACCACGAACGCCACGTGGCCGCTGGTGTGACCGGGCACGTGCAGGCCGTAGAGCGAGCCGTCGCCGAAAATGTCCAGCGCCTTGGTTTCGTCCTCGGGAACGGCGAGCTCACGCAGCGGACCGAATCCCTCGAGGTTGTCGTCCGTCGTGCCGCGCGCAAAGAGGTGCAGGAAGCGCGTGTCTTCCGGCTCCTCGCGCCCCACGTAGAGCGGCGTGGTTTTGGGCACGTCTTGCAGGCCCATCACGTGATCCAAGTGCAGGTGCGTGAGGAACACACCGCGCAGTGGCTGCCCAGCGCGCGTGAGCCACGTCTTGGTGTCCACGTGCACCTGGAGCGCGTCCAGGTTCATGAACGAGCGCACGAGGCTGCCTACGGGCATGTCGTCCGAGCGCTCCGCGAAGGAGCGGGCCACGCCGCTGTCGACGATGTAAAGGCCCTCCTTGGGGTGCTGGAGCCCGTACAGGTAAATCTGAATCGCCTCGTCGTGGTCCTCGAGGCCAGCGGCTTCGGCTTTCGGGTGATCCAGATTCAGAAGGCCGCTCAGCTCCACCTGCCAGTCGGCGGCGCGCACCTTTTCGAACCGGATCGGTCCCGGCTCGTCCAGGCGCGCCTCCATTTCTTGCCACGTCACCGTGCGCCCCAGCCGGGCCGGAGTCGCCTCGTGGGTCGTTTGCGCGCACCCCACTGCGCCCAGCGCCACCAGACCCAAAACCGCACGCCCCATTTCGTTCCACTTGCTTCGCATGTCGTTGCTCCTTCTGGAGACGTTGTGCGCCGCCCCGCGGATCGTGAAAATTGCCTAATTTTTCATGTATACATGCGCCCATGCATACCCCCTGGGCCGACTGGGAGCTGTTCCTCGCCGTCGCCGAGCGGGGCAGCTTTACCGGCGCAGCGGCAGCGCTCGGGCTCACGCAGCCGACCGTGAGCCGGCGCGTCGTGGCTTTGGAAGAGCGCTTGGGACGCCCGCTCTTTCGTCGTGACGTGGACGGCGCGCACCTCACCGTCGAGGGCGAACGTTTGCTCTCCTCCGCGCAACAAATGGCGCGCTGGGCGAGCGAGCTGGAACGCACCTCGGACAACTGGACGGATCAGCCCGAAGGCTTGGTGCGCATCACCGCGCCGCCCGGCATTGCGCACGACGTGCTGGTACCGTTCGCGCGCAACCTGAGGTCGACTCTGCCGGACATTCGCCTCGAGCTGCTCGTCGGCATCGACACCATCGATCTCTCCCGCGGCCAAGCCGAGCTCGCCGTACGCTCGCGCAAGCCCACGCAGCCGGATTTGATGCTCGTGGCCACCTTGCGCGTGCGCCTCGGCGTGTTCGTGTCCAAAACGTACGCCGAGCGCCTCACCCCGCCTATCAGCCCCGCAGCTCTCGACTGGGTGTCGTGGTCCGCGCCCAACGCGCACCTCACGCCGCGCCCCGAGCTGGAAGCCCTTATCCCCGATTTTCGGCCGGCGTTCGCTTCCAACGACTACGTGGTGCAACAGCGCGCGGTGGCGGAAGGTTTGGGCGCGATGATTTTGAGCGCGGTGCGGCACGCGGACGAGCCGTACGGCGTGGAGTTGGTGGAGGTGCCCATGAACCTGCCGCTGCCGGTGGGCGAGCTCTACGTGGTGTGCGCCAAAACCATGCGTTGGGTGCCGCGCGTGCAAGCCGTCATCAGCGAGCTGCTCGCTCACTTCGAGCGCGTGGAGGGCACCACCGTAGAGCGCGCGCTCACAACTTGAGCACGAGCCCCAGTGTGAACTCGCCTTGCACCGTGAGCGTGTCGCCGTCGCCGCGGTCGCAGCTGGGCACGCCACCGCAGAAGAGCGTGGCGCCCTCGGTGATGACCGTGAACGGCAAACGCGCCTGAGCGCGCGCAGCGAAGTACTCGTAAAAATCGAATTGCACCCCGGCGAGCCCCATGAACGCAAAGTGCCACGCGTCGTCCAGCTCGTCCGCCACGGCGTCCACGCGTGAGGCGCCGAGAGAAACTCCTCCGAACGGCGTGAGCCACTCCACCGGCGACTCCCAACGGTACGTCGCGCCCAGCTGATAGAACTCGATACCCACGTCGATGAACTGGTCTTGGGGGGGGTCTTGCGCGGTCGCGTTGTCGGGCGGTGCTCCCGCAGTACGAAACTGAATGGTGCTGGGCCTTCGCGAATAGAAAAACTCCACGAACACCGGCCGCACCAACTTGAGCGCCACCATGCCGGCGTACGTCGGCCCCTCTTCGAGCTCCGTCTCGCCGCGCCGTCCGTCGAAGTCGCCGCCGACGCCGATGCCGCCAAAGCCGCCCACCTCGAAGCGCTGGTCCCGGAGGCCGAGCGCGTCTTCGGCCTGCGCGGCTCCGAGCCCCAGCCCCGTCAGCGCGAACGCGACGAAGGCTGCACGGCGCGGCCCTCGCCGCGTGCGACCCACTTTCATGGCACGCACGGAGAACGACCGGGGCCCCGGCGCGCTCCCCGAACGGTCCCGAAGTGAGACGGCTCCCGCCCGCCACCCGCCCGATGCTGCGTTCGGGCAAAGCTGATACGTTCCGCGCACCCGAAGGCGCGCTCCCGCGCCTTCCCGTCTTCGAAAACGACCGCCATGACCCACGTTCCCGGTTTCCGCTTCTCCGCCGTCGCCGCTGGCATCAAGAAAAAGGAAGGCGCGCTCGATCTCGCGCTGATCGTCGCGGACGAGCCCGTCTCTGCTGCAGGCGTCTTCACGCGTAACGTCGTGCGCGCAGCTCCGGTGGACGTCGCCCAAAAACGCATCGCATCGGGTCAGGTGCGCGCCGTCCTCGTCAACAGCGGCAACGCCAACGCCTGTACGGGTGAGCCCGGCCTCGCCGCGACCTTGGACACCACGGCCGCCGTGGCACGAGCCCTGGGCACCACGCCGGAGCTGGTCATTCCTGCCTCGACCGGCGTCATTGGCGCGGTGCTGCCGGCGGACAAAGTGTTGACCGCAGTGCCCGCGCTCGTGGAGTCGCTTTCTGCAGAAGGCGCGGATCGATTCGCCGAAGGCATTCTCACGACGGACCGCTGGAAAAAGGTCGCCACCGCCTCGCTCGAACAAAACGGAGCGCGCGCTACGTTTCTCGGCATGGCCAAAGGCGCCGGCATGATTCATCCGGATCTGGGGCCGCAGCCGCCGCACGCCACGCTTCTGGCGTTCGTGGTCACGGACGCCACGGCCACGCCCGAGCTCTTGCAAGCGGCGCTCGAGCGCGCAGCAGATCTCACCTTCAACGCCTGCTCCGTCGACGGAGACACCAGCACCAACGACACGCTCGTCGTGCTCGCCTCCGGCAAGAGCCCCGTCCGTCCCAGCTTGGCCGAGCTCACGGACAAGCTCATCGAAGTGTGCCGCCCGCTCGCGCGCGAGCTGGTGCGCGACGGTGAAGGCGCCGAGCACGCCGTGGACATCGTGGTGCGAGGCCTCGCGAGCGAAGCCGACGCCAAACAAGTCGCCAAAACGGTCGCCGCTTCGCCGCTCGTAAAAACGGCGCTCTATGGAAAAGACGCCAATTGGGGCCGCCTGCTCGCGGCCGCCGGCCGCGCGGGCGTCTACTTCACGCCTTCTCGCGCCACCATTTCCATCGGTGGCCACGTCATCTGCGAGCGCGGCCTCCCCACCGGAAAGGAAGCCGAGCTTCGCGCGGGCGAAGTGATGAAGCAAAACACGTACATCATCGAGCTCGAGCTCGGGGACGGGCCGGGCACGTTCACGTACGTCACGTGCGACTTCGGTCACGGCTACATCGACGTCAACGCGGGTTACCGGAGCTGATCATGCAGCGCGCACCTCGGGCGTCGGTCGGCGCGCACGCTGCGCGAAGCCCGCGTACGGCGCGCCGCCCTCCCGCGTGCTGGCGCCTGGCGGTCGCGCTTCTGGCCGCCTGCGTCGCGCTGGGAACGCTCGCGTGCGCGCCCACTCCGGGCACCATCGGCGCCGTCCTCGGCCAGCAGAGCGACGGCCGCGTCTTCCTGCGGGAGGTGCCGCCGAACCTAGCGGCAGCGAAGGCCGGCCTCCGGGAAGGCGACGAGCTGCTCCTCATCGAGGGCCGTGACGTGCGCCAGATGACGAGCGACCAAATTCATGCAGCCCTCGAAGGTGAAGTCGGCCAAGTGGTCCGCTTGACCGCGGTGCGCGGCGACGAAGTCCTGCGAGTTTCCGTGGCCCGCACCCCCGCAAAAAAGCGGCGCGGCCCACCTCCGAGCGAAGCCTCTCCGGACTGAGGCTCGACCGGTCCTCGGCCCGGACCAACCACCCAGCGCCCCCCGACCGACCACCCAACGTCCCTACCTGGTGCCCGGCGTTTTGTCCGTCTGGGGCCGGGCCGTTTCCGTGCTAGGGTCCGGCGCCCTTCACGGCCCAACGTCGTACCCGGTTGAGCTAGCGTGTCATCGAGCTGCTGGGGAACGTTCGGCTGGGTCCGCTTCGACGGGGACCTCGTTCGGAGGAGGGGGCGCTAGCAGCGATAGGCGCACACACGCGCCGCCATCAGTCCAAACACATCCTCGAGTAGACATGGCCAATTACGTCTTCAGCTCCGAGTCCGTCACCGAAGGTCATCCAGACAAGATTTGCGACGCCATCTCCGACGCCGTGCTCGACGCCGCGCTCGCAGGTGACAAGTTCAGTCGCGTGGCGTGTGAAACCGCCGTCAAGACGGGCTTCGTCTTGCTCGCCGGAGAAATTACGTCGAAGAGCACCATCGACTACGCCGCCATCGCGCGTAAGGCGATCAAGGAAATCGGCTACACGGACTCCGCAATGGGTTTCGATGCTGCGACCTGCGGCATCCTGCTCGCCGTCGAGCAGCAGTCGCCCGACATTTCGCAGGGCGTCACCCAGGGTCAGGGTCTGTTCAAGGAGCAGGGCGCTGGCGACCAGGGCCTCATGTTCGGCTACGCGTGCGACGAAACGCCCGAGCTCATGCCGGCGCCCATCATGTACGCCCACAAGCTCACCCGGCAGCTCGCCACGGTGCGCAAGAAGGGCCAGGTGGACTTCCTCCGCCCCGACGGCAAGAGCCAGGTCACGGTGGAGTACGAAAACGATCTGCCCAAGCGCATCGACTCCGTCGTCATCTCGACGCAGCACTCCGAGAGCGTGAAGTACAACACGCTCAAGGACGCGGTCATGGAGCTCGTCATCAAGAAGAGCATCCCCGCCGAGCTCCTCGACAAGAACACCAAGTACTTCATCAACCCGACCGGCCGCTTCGTGGTCGGTGGTCCGTGCGGCGACGCCGGCCTGACGGGTCGCAAGATCATCGTGGACACCTACGGCGGCATGGGCCGTCACGGTGGCGGAGCCTTCAGCGGTAAGGACCCGTCCAAGGTGGATCGCTCGGCCTGCTACTACGCGCGCTACGTCGCCAAGAACATCGTCGCGGCGGGCGTGGCGCGTCGTTGCGAGGTGCAGGTGGCCTACGCCATCGGCGTCGCCAAGCCGATGGGCGTCTACGTGAACACCTTCGGCACCGGCAAGGTGCCGGACGAGAAGATCGCGCAGTACGTGGAGAGCCACTTCGACTTCCGCCCCAAGGCGCTCATCGAAGAGCTCAAGCTCCTGCGTCCCGGCTACGCCCCCACGGCGTCGTACGGTCACTTCGGCCGCAGCGAGTTCAGCTGGGAAAAGACCACGCGCGCCAAGCAGGTCGCCAGCGACTTGCTCGGTGGCGGCAAGGCCTCGCGCAAAGCGCCGGCTGCCAAGGCCGAGGTCAAGGCGGAAGCCAAGCCCAGCCGCGCCAAGAAGGCCGGCAAGAAGGCTCCCGAGTCGAGCCGTCGTCCCCGAAGCGCCGCCAAGGCGTCGTAAATTCCGCGCGAGGGCAAAGCCCTCGCTAGCGCGGCGCGAAGCGCTCGGTCCCTGCGGGACCGAGCGCTTCGTTCATTTGGCGACGTTGCGGCGCCCTGCGACGTTTGCTGCGCCCCCGGCCCGACGTTGCGACCCTGATGTTGGCCCGGTCACGTAGTGCGGGAGCACCGACCGATGACGGGCTCTTGCTCCCCACTCTCCGTGGGTTTCTGGGACGTCGTGCGGCCTGCCCGCACACGCTTGCCTTGTCGTGAGCCCCTCGAACGCCCTGCGGCGGAGTGCGGGAGCACCGATCCATGACGGGCTCTTGCTCCCCCCTCTCCGGGTCGTGCGGGGCGGCGCGCTCGAGAGTCAACCTGCGCAGACGCGGTTTCTACCGGTGCGTTTGGCCGTATACAGGAGCTTGTCGGCGCGCTCGTAGAGCTCGCGGGGGTCTTGCTCGTTTTGCGCCAAGGCCGTCACGCCCAGGCTCAACGTGACGGGGATTTTCGTGCCCTCGAACGCGAACGTGGCGCTGGCCACCGCGCTTCGAATCGTTTCTGCGAGCAGCTGTGCTTGGCGCGAGCCGGCGCCGCGCGCAATGACGGCGAACTCCTCTCCGCCGACGCGCGCGAAGCGGTGCCGAGTTTCGCCGACCAGTGCTTGCACGACTTCTGCCACTTCGCGCAGCACCTTGTCGCCGGCGGTGTGACCGTGGGTGTCGTTCACGGACTTGAAGTGATCCAAGTCGAACAGAATGAGGCTGAGCGCTTCGTCGTGCGCCGCGCCGCGGAGCGCTACCCTGAGCTCCTCGTCGAAGGCGGCCTTGTTGAGCGCGCCCGTGAGCGGATCGTGGCGCACCAGGCGCTCGAAAACCTCGTGGTAGGCGGCCTCGGGGTTGTCACCCGCGAGGTACTTGAGCAGCGCCTTGCCGATTTGCAGCTGGTCCCCGTCCTTCAGATTGCGGTGGGTGACGCGCTGGTAGTTCACGAACGAGCCGTTCGTAGAGTCGAGATCCACGAGCCGATGGGCGCCATCGCGCCACTCGATGCGCGCGTGCTGACGGCTGATGGAGTCCTCTTGCAGCATGAGCTCCGTGCCGCTGCCTCGCCCAATGACGAACGGCTGATCCCCGAGCACGGAGCGGTGCCCCATGCGACTGCCGTTCAGGACGATAAGCAGAGCACGGCTGCGCGTGTCGGCAACGAGGACCTGACCTTCCTTGCCGCGCGTGACGGAGATTTGAACCGTCGAATCGAACGTGTCGAAACCTTCTTCGTTCTTCACGATGTGCCCCCGGCGCATCAAATCACGAACGCCGAGAAGTGAAGCGTAGCGGACCCGTGCGCGCGCCGCCCGCCCCCACGATGGAAAACCCGACAACCGGAGCGAGCGTCACCTTTCACGATTCAAAGGTGCGACAGTCGCCCACACTCACTCGCGCTCCTGCGTCCGCACGTCGTGCCGTCGCGCGAGCGCGAACCAACGGCCCGTCCCGACGGGCCGTTGGTCATTCACAACGCGTCAGTGCGCCTTGTGCGTTCCCTGCGGAGCGGGTGCCGCGGGTGCAGGCGCCGGCGCCGGTGCTGCTGGAGCCGGTGCGGGTGCTGCCGCCTTCGCAGGTGCAGCGGGCGCG
>JAEYVE010000057.1 GCA_023432025.1 Pseudomonadota bacterium | reverse complement strand
AAAAACGTGGGGGCGGCGCCCCCCGGGGGCCCCGGGCCCCACGCTTCAGAAGAAGATCGCCTGCGCTCCGAGGTGCAGCGAGTTACCGATGAGCTCGTCGCCTGCGGCGTCCTCTCCGAGGTCCGTGCGTTGGTAGCCCGCGGTCACGCGCAAGCCGGGCCCCTTGACGAGGTACGCCAGCGACGCGTCGATCTGAGAAACCTTGTAGTCGTCGTCCCCGCTGCCGAACTGGTAGCGAACCATCGGTTGAATGTGCCCGATGCCCACCTTGGGCGTCGCGATCGCGGCGAGCACGAAGCCCGCGTTCTTGATGGCCTCGTTATCGCCGTTGAAGCGGTGGTATGCGCCTTCGAGCGTCACCCAACCGCCGCCGTCGTATCTGAACTCGGCGAGCAGGTCCACGTTGAACTCGCCGTAGTCGTCCACGGGAGCCACGCCGCCCTCGGGAGCCACACCCACGCTCCCCTCTTCTTGGTACTGCATGCCGGCGCCGATGGTGAGGACGTCCTTGTCGCCGAAGAAGGAACCGTTGCCCCAGAAGCCGGGCTCCTCCCCGACGATCGAAGCCGTCAGGCGGCCCGAAATCAGAGGACGCGTCGACCCGTCGCCGTTGTCGAACGCGCCTGCGAGGTACTTGACCTTGCCGCCCATGAAATTGCCCCACAGCACCGCGCCCGTGTTGCGTCCCTGCGGGCCCTCTTTCGGCGCCGTCACGACGGTGGTGTCTCCGACCGTCAAGAACCCCGGGTAGTACCAAGGAATCATGAAGAACGGACCCGAGGCGTTCGAGCGGTCCACCGGTACGAGCAACTGTCCCGCCCACAGGTGAAGCTCGTCCATGAAGTCGAACGCGATGATGCCGTCCATCAAACCAGCGGACTGCGCGAGGCCACGCGTGTTGAAATTGAGCGTAACGCTCACCTTGTCGTGAATCTGGCCACCGGTGTGGAGCTCGGCGTACACGCCGTCCATGCGTCCGTCGTTCAGCTTCTCGGGCTTTCGGCCTTGAAAGCGAGCTCCCGCACGCACCCAAGCGCCCACCGTGATCGGCGGAAAGGTCACCTCCGGAGCTTCTGCCTTCGCCTCTTCTGCCTCTTCACCCGCCGCTGGCGGCGCTTCCTCGGCAGGAGCCTCCACGGGCGCCTCGACGGGCGCGGCCGCGGTTACGGACACCTCCGCGGCAGCGGGAGCGGGCTCGGGCTGCGCCTCGGCTGGAGGAGCAGCCGGCGTTTCGGACGGAGGCGGAGTAGTGCCCATCAGCGCGTCCTCTGCCGTTTGCGCCGACGCCAGAGTGGAGGCCGAAAGGAACGCGGCGCCAAGACAGACGGCCAAGCCACCGCGGAGACGAGCGGGAGAGACGGGAGCGTAGGGAAGAGCCAAAGTGTGCTTCGATTCGCGTGTTTGGAGTCGAGCTGAGGGGGAATGCACGAGCTGGATCCTTTCTTGACGGGTTCTGATGTGATTCGAACGAGAGCGTTCCTCGGCCTCGCCGGGGGTAGCGAGACCGAGGAACGCTGGAGCTACTGCGGGGTCGCCTCCGCGAAGACGCGCCAGAACGCGAAGACGCCGGACACGCCCCCGCGCAGGACGGGACCCGACGTCGAACCACCGCTACTTGGAGCTACGAAGCTTTTCGGTTCGGTGTTGGACATTCGTTACCCCGCCTTCATCTGCGCGCCTGACGCCGCGCGAAGCGCGGCGAGCACGGCCGCGCTGTCCGTGACCCATCCGAAGATCCCCCCCTGCGCGCTCACCATTTGCAGCGCCACACGGTGAAACTCCGGAAAGTACGAGGCCGTACAGTCGGCGAGCACGACCACACGAAAGCCTCGGTCGTTCGCCTCGCGAACGGTCGTGTGAACGCACACCTCCGTCGTCACGCCGCATACGAGCAACGTGTCGACGCTCCGCCCTCGCAGGATCTGGTGAAGCTCGGTGGCGTAAAAGGCGCCCTTGCCCGGCTTGTCGACGACGGGCTCCCCGGCAATCGGAGCGAGCTCGGGAACGATGTCGTGCCCCGGTTCGCCGCGCACCAAGATGCGTCCCATCGGACCGAGATCGCCGATACGGCTCTTGGGCTGCCCGCGCACGAGCTTCGAGGGAGGCGCGTCGCTGAGATCGGAGCGGTGTCCCTCCCGCGTGTGAATGACGAAAACGCCGTGCTCACGCAGGCCCGCCAAGAGCTTTTGACACGGCGCGATCGCGCTACGCAGCTGAGAAACGTCGTTCCCGAGGCTCTCGCCGAAGCCGCCCGGCTCGAGAAAGTCACGCTGCATGTCGATGATGACCGCCGCCGTGCGCGCGGTTTCGATCTCGATCGCCTCCGGCAACCCCTCGACCGTCACGAGGCTCACGGCGCGCCCCCCTTCAAGAACACGACGGGGCGATTCCAGATGGCGAGCACCAGGCAGCCCTCGTCGCTCTTCACGGCGTGGCGCGTCCCCGGCGGATTGATGACGCAGCTGCCGCGCGGGTAGAGGCCGGCTTCGTCGCGCTGCGAGCCGCTGAGCACGAAAATGTGCTCGTAGCCGGCGTGTTCATGCTCCGGCACGGACGCCCCCGGCTGGTAGCGGAGGAGCGCCGCCGCGGGGCCATTCGCCGGCGCTCCTTCCTCGTGTCCGTAGAGCGGCAGAATGTCGACGCCGGGGTGAAGAGGACGAAAGTCCCCGTGCTCCGCGGGCGAAAAGTCCGCAAATACGTCACGCAAGACCACGCGCGTCCCGCGCTCGTCGGACGCGACGTGCTTCATGTCGACTTGACCTCACGGAGGACCTCGAGGAGCGCGCGCGACGTCGAGACGGCGCCGAACACGCCGCCTTGCATCTGCACCATCGAGAGCGCCGCCTCGTGGTTCGCCGGATCCGTCGCGGCGCAACAGTCTTCGAGCAAGACGCACTCGAAGCCGCGATCGTTGGCCTCACGCATGGTCGTGTGAACGCACACGTCCGTCGTGATGCCCGTCAGCACCAAGTTTTCGATGCGGCCCCGACGCAAGAGCAGTTCGAGATCCGTCGCGTAAAAGGAGCCCTTGCCCGGCTTGTCGATGATGGGCTCCTTCTCCGCCGGCGCGAGCTCTGGAATGATTTCCCAGCCCTTCTCTCCTCGCACGAGCACGCGCCCCGCGGGCCCCGGATCGCCGATGCCTGCGCCAATTTGCCGAGAGCGCCAGCGCTTGTTGGCCGGCAGATCCGACAGATCCGGGCGGTGTCCCTCCCGCGTATGAATCACGGGAAAACCGAGCTCACGAAAGGCGCGCAGAACGCTCTGAATGGGCTCGATGCACGCTCGCGTGAGCGATATGTCATAGCCCATCAAATCGACGTACCCACCGGGACCACAGAAGTCCGTTTGCATGTCGATGATGAGGAGCGCAGTGGTGGCGGGCTCGAGTGAACCGTCGAATGGCCACCGGTATGGTTTCGCGTCGATGGTTCTCACGGACGACATCTAAAGTCGATGCACTCACATTCGACCAGCAGCATTTCGAGCGCGGTGTGATGCTCGATGACGCGCACTCACAGCCGTATTCACGCAGAAAACCAGCTGGTTACATGGATGAAACGCGCGCGCGCAACATGTCCCCCGCAAGTGAACTCTCCAGCTGTTCGACG
Organism: Pseudomonadota bacterium; assembly: GCA_023432025.1. Taxonomy (GTDB): domain Bacteria; phylum Myxococcota_A; class Polyangia; order Polyangiales; family Polyangiaceae; genus NIC37A-2. Next base: position 1,198 of record JAEYVE010000057.1, on the reverse strand, counting down.
AACGAAGCAGCCGCCACGGGCAAGACACGACCGCGTCGCACGGCGAGGTACAAGCGCGCCTCTGCGCAGTGCGGATCGCGCAGCGGACGCGCGACGAGCCCGGAGTCCCGCGCCTGTTCCCCGACGTGAAAAGCGAGACAAACGGCTTCTCCGAGCCGCGCGAACGTCTTCAGCGTTTCGATCGAGTTGGACTCGATCGCCGGCACGAACGGCACCATCAGCTGCTCGCTGGCGAGCTCGAGCAAGCCGCGCGCGGCGAGCGTGTGATCCGGGAGCGCGAGCGGATGCGCCAGGCAGTCGCGCAGCTGGACCGACTCGTGCGCGGCGAGTGGATGCTCGGGGACCACGAAGGCGCAGATCGGGTGCCCTGCTGCCGCGATCACGCTGATGTTCGGTTTTTCCGGCGATTCGTGCGTCAGAATCAGATCGACGTTGTCCTCGAGCAAGACCTCGACGAGACGCTCGGGCCCCGCCACCGTCACGTGAAACACGACCTCCGGATAGGCGGCTTGGTAAGTTTGGATGGCGCGCGGCAAGAGGCTCGGCGTCACGGACTCGGCAACCGCGACGTGCACGGCGCCGCGCATTTGCCGGCGCAGCCCCTCGATTTGAGATTCGAGCGCTTGCAGATCCTTGATCGCGCGTCGCGCATACGTGAGGTAGAGCTCTCCGGCGGCGGTGAGGCGTACCCCACGCGGCAAGCGCTCGAAAAGCGCCGACCCCACCTCTTCCTCCAGATCCAAGATGCGACGGTTCAGGGCAGACGACGCGATGCGGAGCGCGTCGGCCGCTTTTCTTATCGAACCGTGACGCACCACCGCGTCGAAGAACACCAGGTTCTGCGGCGGCCGCAGGCGTTGCCGAACGAGGCCGAGCGGCGCTTTGCGCACGACCGAGTCGGCAGGAGCTTCACAGTCGGCCTCTGGATACTCACTCGTGCTCTTCATGCTCTCTCCACCACCCGGCTGGAGGAGAGCTTGCTCGTCAGCTGGTGCCGGCATGTTTCGAACGATGTTCCGTCCAGGTTTCGTGGGTCGGAGCTCGCACAAATCCGGAAACATGGGTCGTCACGGGAGGTCCAAATCGCGCACGCTTTCCGTGGACCGCCCCTCGGCCCACCTCCGACCTGTTCCTCCCCGCTGTCTAGGCCCCTCGGCCCACCCACCCGCGAGCCAAGCGGCAGGCTGCTATGCTCCGC
>JAEYVE010000048.1 GCA_023432025.1 Pseudomonadota bacterium | reverse complement strand
GCTTGTCCCACACATAGCTCACACCAAGCGGCAGTAAGTGCTCCGTCGGAAGGAGCCGCACGTCCTCGAGCGGCGCCTTCTCCCCCCGAAGATTCTCCCCCAGCGCGCTCGCCAGGGCCGGCAGCTGGCGCTCGCTCGACGTTTTCGCTTCTGACGCCGTCTCGGCGTCGTTCGAGTAGGCGAGCTCCATCACGTGGCTCCCTCGCCACAGAAGGGCACGTCCGTCGGTGATTGCGCCACCAGCGCCGGCGTCCAGCGGCCTCCAGCGGAGCTCGGCTGGGTCGTCGTCGCCGAGCACACGCCGGGTGAACGCCGCGTAGGCGCCGGCGCGCTTGGAGAACCTGAGCAGCGTCACGTCCACGCTCGCCCTGGTCGAGTCGGCGACATACCGAAGGGTTGTGACTCGATCGAGCCCCAAGCTTTGAAAGCGCTCACATTCGCCCGCGGGGAGCCGTTCGCAAGCGTCCTCGAGCGGAAGAGGTGCCGTCGCTCCATAGGCCCGGGTTTCGCCGTGCGGATCGATGCAGAAGCCGGCGGCGACGCGCAAAAAGGAAGCTTCGTCGTAGCGAGCCCGACCCCCGCCCTCCGCGCATCCACCGACGCGCGCGCTGGCCGCGGGCGGCGGTTCCTGCCGCGGAGCCTCGCGTTTGCACGCCACGAGCGAAGACGACGCGAGCACGGCGCTTGCCAAGAGGGCCCCGCGGAGTCGCCTCCGCGTGCCAAGGTTGGAAGCGCGGGCTCGCTTCATCCCGCGCCAGGTCTAGCGACGAACGCATGGTCCGCAAACCGTTTGTGCCGGGGCCCGGAGAGCACCATCTCGCCGAAGGGATCTGCTCCACCTACCTTGGCTCCACCCCGCAAATGTTGCGAGGCAGCGCACGCTTTGCGGAAGCGAGTCCCCGGCCACCTGCCCTTTCGACGACCTTCGGCCTTGGAAACGCCAACCGAGGTTCCCCGGTGCCCCACTCGACCGACTTACTGCGCGGCACATTCTTTGCTGAGATGGGCTCGGGACAGTCCATGCGAGCTCCCTCTCCTCTCCAAACGGCGCATTTGCCGCCCCCCGCAGTCCTGCACGGCCCGCCCCTGCACGGCTCGGCCCTGCTCGGTCGTGTGGCGGTCGGTCCGCCCCAAGGGGCGACCGCGCGGGCGTCCGCCTCGCAGGACGGAGCCGCCCGACGCGAAGCGCCGAAAGCGACGCGCACGATGCGTGGCTTCACCCTGCTCGAGCTCATGGCGGTGGTCACGATCATCACGCTCTTGATGGTCATCGCGATCCCCAGCATCACGCACCGCGTCCGGGAGTATCGCTCTTCGCAAGCAGCCAACGAAATTGCGGCGCTCTACCGCAACGCTCGTATGCGTGCGATGGCGCGCGGCTCGGCGACGGTCGTGCGTTGGGACCAAACCACGGAAACCTTCACGGTGCTCGAGGCCGTTCAGGGTACGACCGCGGTCGAGGGTTGCGAGCCGCTGCCGTCGGCGGTGTGTCCCCCAAATGAGGCCGCCAACGCCGCGATGGTGCTCGTCAATCAGTTCGTCCCCGACACCATCGGCGACCACACGATCTCCGTCGATGGCCCGCCGCCCGCGGTGGGCGGCGCCGCCGCGGAGAACCTCTCGGCACTGGACGTTTGCTTCTCTCCTCTCGGCGCCGCTCGCATGCGCACCAGTTTCAGCGCCGGATTCACGGGCACGCTCACCGGCGTTCCGCAGGTCAACGTGAGTCGAGACGACGGCGTGGGTCTGCTGCGGCGCGTCCTGCTTCTGCCGAACGGCGTTTCGAGGGTCACGCTATGACGCTCCGAGGTCTGACACGTCGCCCATCGGCCACTCGGCGCGGCTACACGTTCGTCGAGCTGCTCATGGCGCTGTCGATCTTCGGCATTGGCGTGGTGGGCGTCATCGCCATGCAAAGGGTGACCTCCACCTCCAACCGTCACGCCAAGAATCTGGCGACCGCGACGCACATCGCTCAGTCGTGGCTGGATCGCCTGGCGGTGGACGCGTCTCGCTGGGATCAGTCGCAGCCGCTCGCCAACACCACCTGGCTGAGCCTCGCGCAAGGCGACTGGATCCTGCCGGCGGCGAACGTCACGCAAGGCTTCGGCCCCGGCTTCGGCGCGCTCGGCCAGCCCATCACGTTGCCCGCGGACGCGAGCCAAATCGTGTTTTGCACGCACGTGCGGCTCTCCGACCTCATCAGCCCCAACACCCAGCCCGGCAACGGCCTCATCCGGGTCGAGGTGCGCGTGTTCTGGCCGCGCGACGGTGAGTCCTTCAACGGCGGCGCGGCGTACTGCGACGCCGCAGCGAACGTCACGACCATCGGTCGCAGCCCTCAAGCATTCCACTTCGTCTACAAGTCCACCGCCGTCCGTCAGACGTCTCTCTGATCCGCCATGACCGCCTTACCTCTCCGCTCACGACACGCCTGGCGCGGCGCTCCCGCGCCCGGCGCTCGTCGCGGCTTCACGCTCATCGAGCTGATGGTGGCGCTCACCGGCGGGCTCGTCTTTTCGGTCTTCGTGTTCATGTTGGCGCGTGACTCGTCGCGTTTCTACCAGCGCGAGTCTCGCGTGGCGGACGCCACCTTCGGCGCCATCGCCGGATTCCAACGGCTGCGCACCGACATCGCGCGCGCCGGTTACCTCTCCTTGCCCAACCTGCAGCGGGACGTCTCCTTCTGCGGGAACCCGATTGGCGCGGGGTATGGCGCCGTGCCCGGCCTCGCCTCGCTCGCGAGCCTGCGTATTCAGGTCGGAGGCTCGCCTGCCAACGTCGTCTCCACGAACAGCGGGCTCACCCCCGACGCGCTCTTCCTGATGGGCTCGTACGCCTCGCCGGATCAGTTTCCGATCCGCTCGGTGGCGCCTCGTCCGGGCGGCGGCTACGACGTCATGCTCCAGCTCACGTCGCCTGCCATGCGCCGCCTCTTGGCGCGAGACATCACGTTGGCGAGCGTCTTCATGCCGGGACGCGCGCTGCGCATCGTGGATCAAGCGGGCGGCCAACAGTTCGGCATCATCGCAGGCCCCGCGGCGACGGAAACGAACCCCGTCGTCGTGCTCTCGGCGCAGCCCGGACTCCAGTTCAAGCAGGGCAACAACGGTTGCGGCTTGCGAGGCACGGAGAGCGGCAGCCTGGTCAACGTGGTGCAGCTCATCCGCTACGACCTCCGCAGCCTGGAGTCGGAGAGCCAATACACTCCCATCTACTCGTCCGACGACACGGCGCCCCGCACGGAGTTGGTGCGCACGGAAATGGACTTCGTGAACCCCGCGGTGGCGCTCTCGGGCACCAACCCGGAGCTCGTCGCCGAGTTCGCCGTGGACTTCAAGCTGGGGCTGATCGGCGTCACCAACCCCACCACCAACACGACGGAAGAAATTCCGGCCGCCAACATTCCGGTGTTCGCGGGCGATACACGCGACGCCGGCACCACCAGCGGGCCAGGCCTGATCCGCGCCGTACGCGCGCGCCTGAGCGTACGCACGCGCGCGGCAGACCGGGACGCGGTGGATCTGGGGCCCACGGCCGGCGTCGCGCCCGGCCTGTACCGCGTCGACGTGCGCGGAGCCGGCGAGAGCACACCGCAGTTTGCACGAGTGCGCACCTTGCAAGCAGACATCGCGCTCCGCAATCAACTGAGATGAACCCGCTCACTCCCACGCCCACGGTGCTTTCGTTGCCCCCACGGGAGGCGCTTCGCCGCGCTTCGCGTCGCAGAGAACGAGGCGCAGCCGTGTTCGTCGTCGTGATGGTTCTCACGCTTTTGACGGGCCTCGGCATTTGGGCGACGCGCTCGGCGAGCTTGGTCGACGCAGCCTCGGGCAACGTGCGTCAGTCGCTCCAGGTCCAGTACATCGCGGATCTCGGCATCGAAACGACCTCGGCTCTGCTCGCGACGGGCGTCGCGGATTCGTTCGTGGACCGCGCGCGCGTCTCCGGCGCTCGCTGCACGCAAAACGGAGATCTCGCCGCCGCGTTCTGTCACCCCTTCATGCTGCAGGAGGTGGAAGCCGCCCTCGGAAACCTGACCTCGGGAGCTCGAGTGCTGTCACCCGGGCACGCCACGAACGCCGGAGAAAGCAGCCTGGGACCGCAGCTCCAAGGGGCGGATCTGGTCGGAGACTTCGTCGTCGAAATGACGGACCTCGGCCCCGCTCCTCCTTGCCGCGGCTGCGAGCAGGGCGGCGTGAACGAAAGCATCACGCAAGCCACCGTCGTGCTCACGTCCATCGCCACCGTTCATCCGAACATCGAGGCCACGTCGGAGGACGTCTGCAACGCGCTCGCTTCCAGCGTCGCCGATCGTCAGATGGTGCGAGCCAGCACCGTCATCGCCCCGCTCATCCGCTAGTCACGCTTTTCTCGGCCGAGCCGAGCCCTTGCACCATCGAGCCAACGCCATGAAGCGGCAATACACCCCAGCATTCCGAGTCGGCCTCTTGGCAGCGCTCGCGCCAGCGCTGGTTCTTGCTCAAGACGCCGAGCTGGAGCCGAGGGCTCCGAACGTGCTGCTCGTCGTCGATACGTCGGGGTCGATGGAGTACAAGGTCGGCATCGACGACACCACCCAGAAGCCCGAGTTTCCTGCGTGCAATCCGGGCTCGAACGCAGCGGGCGCCAACGAGAAAAGCCGCTGGATCGATCTCATCGAAGTGCTCACGGGCACCATCAGTGACTACCGCTGTCAGGCGATCGACCGCAGCTCTTCCGCCTTTGCGGACGAGTACGATCTGCCCGGTCCCCTCCGGCCCATCGACTACCGCTATCGCAATGCCTACCACCGCCCGGTGAGCGGCAGCTGCGTCCTCGGGCCCAACGCGGCGGGCGCCGCCGCCCTTTCCAACGCATTCGATTGGGTCGAGCCTTTACCTCGCGACTACTCGAGCTCTGGCGCGTGCAGCGGCGCCGGCTTCCTGCAGAGCGACAACGGCATCATCGACAACTTCGGGGACTTCGTGCGCTTCGGCCTGATGACGTTCGACACCCTCCCACACCGCGGAACCGGGTACGACAGCAGCTACGGCCCCGACTGGCCCTCGGGCAAGGAAGGCGGCTTCAGCTACTTTTTCGGCACCACGCCCACGCGCGGTAACCCTGCCGATTGCGCGACCGAGGACATGGAAGTGGGCGCGCGCAACGCCGCCGCCTTGCCGTGGGAGGGAAAGCTCATCCCGTTCGGCGCGGCGGATCTCTTGGAGTCCGAGAACGAGAACCGGCACGAGCACATCAAGAAGGTTCTGCTCACCACGCGTCCGTACGGCGCAACGCCGCTCGCCGGCATCTTGGACGACGCGCGCACCTTTCTGCTGCGCGACAACACGAACGTCTCCTTTTACGTCGGGCCTCAGGCGGATCCCTACGTGACGGACGGCTGCCGAAAGCAGACGATCATCGTGCTCACCGACGGCGAGCCCAACTTGGACCTTCGCCCCGAATGCGCCGCCGCCGCCATCGACTCCACCTTGCCCGGGGTTTGTCCCTTCGGCACCCCAGAAGAAACTGCGGATGACCTCTACACGAACGAGGGCATCAAGACGTACGTGATCGGCTTTTCGCCGTCGGACGTCGGCTCCAGCCTGGACTGCTCCACGCTAACGACGTCGGATTTCGCCGTGGCCGGCTCCGGCGCCTGCGTCGATCAGTCGAACCGCGAGCTGCAAGCGTGTTGCAACATGCACCGGCTTGCTTACATGGGCGGCACCGAGCGCGCCTTGCTCGCCACCGACAGCGCCAGCCTGCGCTCTCGGATGAACGAAATCCTGAACGAGGTCGTCGGTGGCCAAGCCCGTAGCCGCACTCGTCCGACTTGGGCTCGTTCGGGGCCCAACACGGGCGAGGCACCTTCCGCGTCGTTCCGCTTTCTCTCGGCGCTCGAGGCGACGGCCGGCGTTTGGCGCGGAAAGCTGGAACGGCAGCGTTACACCTGCAACGGCACCACGTTCGTTCCCGAAGCTGCTCCCATCGAGATCAGCCGCGGCGATGATTTCGTGGCCAACTTGAACAGCGCGGACGGCAAGACGTCTCGTCGCTTCTACACCTTCGTCAGCACCGACACGGGCTACGACTCCGAGCGCAGCGTCAGGCCCGCCCTGAGCGGGACCGATCCGGACGGTCTGGGGCTCCAGAGTGGCGAGCTGGTGACGGGCACGATCACGGATTTCGTGTCTCGAGTTCCCGCGAGCAACATGAAGGTGAATCGACACGCCTCGGACTGCCAGACCGGCACCGACGACGCGTGTCGAGACAAGGTGCTGCGCTGGACGATCGGCGACAGCGACGGGGATCCCGAAACGGAGGACCGTTGCCCGACGCCGGGCGCCGACTGCAACTTGATGGGTGACATCCAGCACTCCACGCCACGCGTGGTGGACCACCCGGACGCCATCATTCAGGACGAAACGTACGACGCGTTCGCGACCCTGCACACGGGGCGCCCGCAAATGCTCTACACGTCGTCGAACGACGGCTTCTTCCACGCCTTCAAGGTGCGCCCGAACACCACCGATACGAGCGACCGTCCCGTCGACAGCAACAACAACAACGAGCTCTGGTCGTTCATCCCGCCGGCGGTGCTGACGCGCCTTCAAGACCAGTACCCCAACTCGCACGAGCGGTTGCTCGACGGCGAGCCCATCGTCAAGGACGTCGTGGCCACTACGGACACCGGCGGCGTCGTACGCTTCGAGCGCAGCGTCGCGTCCGCCGCCGCCGCAAGCAACGGCTGGCGCACCGTTCTGGTGCAGAGCTTCGGCGCGGCTTGGCCCGGCTACTTCGCGCTCGACATCACGGATCCGGTCGCCGGGCCCCGATTCTTGTGGCAGCTCACGACGGTCGGGACGGGTGAGCCGCTCTTCGGCCTCGGCGGAACTCCCCTCATCACCACCGTCTTCGACGGCAGCAAGGAAATCGCCGTGGCGGTGCTGCCGGGCGGCAACGCAGTCGCGACGACCTCTTCCACCCCCGTGGCTCGCGCGCTGCCTGGACCGCTGGATCAACTCGAGGACGAGTACGAGCCTCGCCCGAACGTGCGGGAGTATCCGGCGGCTCCGTCCATCGCCGCGACCGCGCGCTCGCTCACCGTCGTGCGCCTCGACACCGGAGAAATTCTCCGCAGCTTCCGCTTCGACGACACCACGTTGCCCAACGCCGTGACGGCTGGCGGCGGCGTGGGCTCGGCGCTGAGTGAGAGAATTACGCAAACGCCGCTGGATTCGCCCATCACTGGGCGCCCGGTGGCGTTCCCGGCGGACGTGGGCGCCGTCGCCGATCGCATCTTCGTCGGTGACAAGGACGGCACGCTGTGGCGCGTGGACGTGTCCGCGAACGATCCGGACGACTGGACGATGGATTTGTTCTTCGACACGTTCGCCTTGCACGCGAGCGAAGCGGA
>JAEYVE010000259.1 GCA_023432025.1 Pseudomonadota bacterium | reverse complement strand
GGCAGAAGGGGTGGGGAGCAAGAGAGCGAGGCCGGTGGTGGACGGGACTCAGGGCTCGTCGATCTCGCCAGAAGGGTCGCCGCACCAGCGACGGAGCATCCGCTCGAGATCTGCTCGTCGCAGTGGCTTCGAGAGATGGTCGTTCATGCCGGCGTTGAGGCACCGATCTCGGTCTGCGGCCGTAGCGTCGGCGGTCAGCGCGATGATGGGCACGCTCGGGGTGGGCGAGCTCTCGCGGATGCGTCGCGCTGCCTCCACGCCGTCGAGGTCCGGGAGCTGCAGATCCATGAAAATGACCTCGAAGTGCTTCGAGCTGGCACGCTCCACGCCTTCTTGACCCGTCGCCGCGATGGTGACGCGGTGGCCGAGGCGCTCCAGCGTTTTCTGCGCCACGCGTTGATTGACCAAGTTGTCCTCGACGACGAGCACGTCGAGCGGCGCGGGTGGCGGCGCCACGGCGCGTTCCGACTCGCTGGTGCAGCCGAGGACCTGCAACTCGACCGCGCGCCGCAGCTCCTTCAGGCGAATGGGCGTGGGCAACACGACCGCGTGCGGCTGCAGCAGGGCCCGCTGTGCGGCTTCCGTGAGAGGCACCAGACGAATGAGGCACGCTGCGTCGCACGCGGCGTCCGAAGACGTCACGGCGAGGAAGGGGCGCTCGTCCCCCACCGTTTCGCACAAGCCCCACGACACGAGGGTTTCTCGAACGAAGCGCGCCGTGAGCGGCTCGTCGATTCGAACGACGAAAGAGGCTGGCGGAAAGTAGCATTCCATGAGCGACACGTGTGCTGGCTGCATGCGCGCGCCGAAGCGGAACGTGCTGCCGCGCCCCGGGGTGCTCTCCGCGACGATGTCGCCGCCCATGAGGCGCGCCAACGAGCGGGAAATGGCCAAGCCGAGGCCGGTTCCGCCGTAGCGTCGCGTGGTGGACGTGTCCGCCTGGATGAAGGCGCCGAAGATCTGCGGCAGCTTGTTTTCCGGGATCCCGATGCCCGTGTCCCGAACGACGGCCTCGACTCGGGGGGCCTCGCGGGTGCCCTCCAGCTCGATGCACAGCGTTACCGTGCCTTGCTCCGTGAACTTCACGGCGTTGCCGAGGAGGTTGAGCAATATTTGACGAAAGCGCTCTCCGTCGCCCATCACGCGCTCGGGTAAGAGCGGAGTGGCGTACCATTGGACCTGGAGGCCTCGCTCGGCGGCGGCCGCCGCCACGGTGCGCACTGCCTCCGCGGCAATTTCACGGAGGTCGATGGAGCGGTGCTCGAGCTCGATCTGGCCAGCCTCGGCCTTCGAGAAATCGAGGATGTCGTTGATGACCGACAGGAGCGCTTGCCCCGAGGATTTCGCGGTGCGCGCAAGCCAGGCCTGCTCGGGATCCAGCTTGGTGTCCAAGAGCAGATCCGTCATGCCGATGACCCCGTTCATCGGCGTTCTGAGCTCGTGACTCATGACGGCCAAGAACCGGCTCTTGGCGAGGCTGGCCGTTTCTGCCTTTTCGCGAGCCAGCTCGACCTCGTCCCTTTGGACCTTCAGGCGTCGTACGGCTTCACGCGCCAAGTGGTGCGCAGCCCGCCCGCGTTGCCTGACGCGTTCTGCGGAAATGGACGTGCTGACGAAGTACAGGTTCACGAGGTAGATGAAGACGGCCTTCACCGTGATGACGGCGAGGGTTCCCCGGGTGGCGTCGCTGAGGGCGCCATGCAACGCGCATGTCACCACGTACCCGAGGACGGTCAGGTGTGCGAAGGCGAGCGTGCGCCGAAAGCTGGTCGCGGTTTGATCCGCGACGCGCAGCGAGAACATCAAAAATAACGGGCTCGTGGGGCCCCCCGAGCACCAGAGCGCATAACCGATGACCGCGATGTCCGTGGTCATGAAGAGGAGCTCCCACGCGATACGCGTCGGGGCGCGGTAGGCAACCAGCAGAGCTGCCCAGCTGAGCACCAAGTAGACGACGAGGGTGACACCGAAGGCGGGCAGAGCCGGCGTCAGGTCGGGTCGCAACACGACGTCGTAGACGCAGACGGCCACCGCCACGAGGCCTAGACCGAGCGCACGGAGAAGCGGGATCTCGAGCGCGTGGAAACGGCGCAGGCGTTTCCATCGGACGAGCCGCTCTTCCTCGGGGTCGAGGACGAGGCGCTCTTCCAGAGCTTCGACCGAGTATTTCATGGAGCAGGAGGCCAAACAGGACCGCGACGCGATCCAACGGCCGCCTGCCGTAGACGCTTAGGCGGCGCGGCGGGCGTCGTCAGCCACGCGAACCCCGACGCGAAGCTCGCTTTGTGCAGCTTCCATGCGACGACGCACCTCGTCCGCGAAACGTCTCCAGTCCCCACCGAAGGCGCTGGGGTGCACGGGCTCGAGGATCTGCAACGTTACGGGCTCGGGATGAATTTGAAGGCGTTTTTTGGCGATGACGCGCTCCGTGCCCTCCAAGACGACCGGCACGATGGGCACCCCCGCACGCATGGCCAGGCGAAACGCGCCCGGATAGAAATGTCGCATGAGCCCGGTTTCGGAGCGCGTCCCCTCGGGAAAGAGGCACAAGCTGAAGCCCTCCTCGAGGCGACGGAGGCACGTGCGATACATGCGCAAAATGCTCGGCAGGTGACCGCGCCTGAGCGGAACGTAGCGGTTGAGCTTCATGTTCCAGCCCAAGAAGGGGACGTGGAAGTTCTCGACCTTGCTCACCCACAAGAAGGGACGCGGGAGCGCGTAGAGCGCCAAAATATCCACCATCGAGAGGTGGTTGGACACGTAAATGGCGTGTGTGGTCTTCGCCAAGTGCTGCTCGCCGCGCACGCGGAGTCCGGCGTACGGCGCCCAACCCAGGTAGTGAGCGCCCCACCAGCGCGTGTATGCCCCCAAAACGCGTCGCTTGGGATCCCAAGCGACGGTGAGGAGCCAAAGCAGAAGAGCGGGCACGAAGTAAACGACCAGGCTCGACAGCAGGTAGGGCCAGTACAGCGCGTTGTAGAGCGCGAGCCCGAACGGTCCGAGGCGGGGCGTGCGTGAATCGACCATGGGGAGGACGAGCAAGGGTAGCTCGGAACCGTGCGTCGTCGCTGCCAATTCACGCATCGAAGGAAAGCGCCGGAAACGGCGGCGAAAGTCGTGGTATCGGTTCCGTGTGAAGCTTTTTCGGTTCGGTGATGCGGGGAGCGAGCGGCCCGGAGCGGTGCGCGCCGACGGGGCGCACGTCGACGTATCGGCGTTCGGCGAGGACTACGACGAGTCCTTCTTCGAACGGGGCGGCCCCGCGCGGCTTGCCGCTTGGTTTGCGCGGCATCAAGCGGCGTGCCCGTTGGTGCCTTCCGAAGCACGTCTCGGCGCAGCCATCGTACGCCCCAGCAAAATCGTGTGCATCGGCTTGAACTATCGAGCGCATGCGGCGGAGACGTCGGCCGACCTCCCGTCGGAGCCGAAGATTTTCATGAAGGCGACCAGCGCGTGGAGCGGCCCTTTCGATTCGGTTCTTCTTCCACGCGGCTCGAAAAAGACCGACTACGAAGTGGAGCTGGCGGTCGTCATCGGGAGCCATGCCTCGTACGTGAGCCGCGAGCGAGCGCTCGAGCACGTCGTGGGCTACGCGCTCTTCAACGACTACTCCGAGCGCGAGTTCCAGAAGGAGCGCGCCGGGCAGTGGGTGAAGGGCAAGAGCGCCGACAGCTTCGCTCCGTTCGGCCCCTACTTGGTCACGGCGGACGTCATCGATCCGTCCGACTTGCGCTTGTGGCTCTCCGTCAACGGAGAGGCGCGTCAAAATGCGTCGACGCGCGACATGGTGTTCGACGTGCCGTTCTTGGTGAGTTACCTGAGCCAGTTCATGACTTTGCTGCCCGGTGACGTCATCAGCACCGGCACTCCGTCGGGCGTTGGCATGGGCTTTTCGCCTCCGCGCTTTCTCGCCGTGGGAGACGTGGTCGAGTACGGCATCGACGGGCTCGGGCAAGCGCGCCAGGTCGTGGTATCCCGAGAGGCGTGACTCCGCCCCGCATCAGCCCGCTGCCGCGTATCGTTTCGCTTCTATCGTCGGCGACGGAAACGGCGTGCGCTCTCGGTCTCGCCGAGCATATCGTCGGCATCTCGCACGAGTGCGACTACCCACCCGAGGTGCTCGATCGTCCGCGCGTGAGCTCCACGAAGATCGACGCCTCACGACCGAGCGCGTCGATTGACCGAGACGTGCGCGCGCTCGTGCGCGGCGCTCTCAGCGTGTACGACGTGAACGACGCTCTGCTGACCGAGCTCGCGCCGGACGTGGTGCTGACGCAAGATCTTTGTCGCGTCTGCGCGGTGAGTCTCGAGGACGTCGAAGCAGCCTATCTGCGCCTCACCGGGAAGGCGGCGCGCGTCGTGTCCACGTCGCCGCAGTCGCTGGCGGGGATCCGCGAGGATTTCCAGCGCATCGCCCGTGCGGCGGGGGTCGCCGAGCGCGGGGAGCGTTTGGTGGAAGACTTCGACGCACGTCTCGCGGCCGTGGCGCAGCGCGTCGAAGGGGCTCCCCGTTCGCGAGTGTTGCTCCTCGAGTGGATCGATCCGCCCATGGTCGCCGGTGGTTGGCTTCCGGAGCTGGCGCGTATCGCCGGGGGAGAGCCGGTGATCGTGGAGCGGCCCGGCCGTTTCGAAACCGTGGATTGGTCGCGTATCGAGGCCGCGGATCCGGACGTCGTGGTCGTGTTCCCTTGTGGCTTCGACGTCCAAAGAACGCTGCGGGAGCTGGATGCGGCGAGCGGGGCAGGCGCGCTGCGCTCACTTCGTGCGACGCGAGCGGGCCGGACCTTCGCCGCGGACGGCAACGCGCTCTTCAATCGACCCGGTCCCCGCATCGCCGAAAGCGTGGAGGTTTTGGCTGCGGCGCTCCATCCCGACCTCGTCCCGGATGGCGGGCGCCTTGCCCGTTGGCCCAGCTAGTCGGGCGGAGGCGCCCGAGCTCCACGGCGAGCGGTCGCGGGACGGCGAGGCGGACATTGTTTTGCCTAGCGAGCCCCGCACGCTTTTGCGCGTCCGTGGTATGGGACGGTCTCGATGAAGCTCGTCCACGCCGCTGATCTTCATTTGGACAGTCCGCTTCGTGGCCTCTCGGCGTACGACGGAGCGCCGGTCTCGGAGATCCGCGGCGCGACGCGGCGTGCGCTCGAGAACCTGACGGAGCTGTGCGTCGACGAACGGGCGGACCTTCTGGTCTTGGCGGGAGATCTCTACGACGGCGACTGGCGCGACTACTCGACGGGCCTCTTCTTCGTCGAGCAAATGGCGCGCCTCGGGGAGTCGGGGGTGTCCGTCGTGTGGATCCGCGGCAACCATGACGCCGCCAGCTTGATCACGCGGCAGCTCGCTTTGCCGCAGAACGTGCGCGAGCTCTCGCACGCTTCCCCCGAGACGGTGGTTTTCGACGCGTTGGGCGTCGCCGTGCACGGTGTGGGCTATGCGCGACGTGACGTTCGGGAGAATCTCTGCGCCAGTTACCCGGAGCCGCTGCCGGGCTTCTTCAACCTCGGTCTCTTGCACACGGCGCTCGAGGGGCGAGCGGGCCACGAGGCGTACGCGCCGTGCTCGAAGGGCGAGCTCGTCGCGCGCGGCTACGATTACTGGGCGCTCGGACACGTGCATCGGCGCGAAGTCGTTTCAACGGAGCCCTGGATCGTCTTCCCAGGCAACTTGCAAGGGCGACACATTCACGAGGTGGGCCCCAAGGGCGCCAGCGTGGTGACGCGCGAGGGCGGGGTGGTTCGTGCGGTCGAGCACCGCGCGCTGGACGTGGTGCGTTGGGCGCGTTGTGAGGTTCCACTGGACGAGGCGCGCAACATGGACGATGTGCTCGAGCTCGCCGAGCGTGAGCTCGAGACGGCGCACGCTGCCGCCGAGGGGCGTGTCTTGGCCTGTCGCATCGAGCTTGCGGGAGCCACGGACGCGCACGCGGCGCTCCGGCGGGGGCGCGAGCGCGTCTTGAACGAGCTGCGCGCGGTCGGCATTCGCCTGGGGGGCGTCTACGTGGAGCAGGTGGATATCTCGGCGCGCCCTCGAGTGGACTTGAACGATTTGCGGAGTCGCTCCGACGCCGTGGGAGAGCTTTTCCGTGGCGTCGCGGACGTTCTGACGGATGACGAGGCGCGCGCCGCGTTGCGCGCCGAGGTGCTTTCGGGACTGGAAGGTCTTCCGCAGCACCTCCGCGCAGAGGACGAGCTGGACGAGCTGATGCGCGACGCGGAGCGACTCCTCTTGGCGTGTTTTCTGGATGGATCGGGGCAAGACGGGCCGGAGGACGACGCGCGCTCGGGCAAGCGCGAGGCGGAGGCGACGTGAGGTTTCGCTCGCTCACGCTCGAGGCCTTCGGCCCGTTCACGAAGGAGCGCTTGGACTTGTCCGGAGGCGCGCCGGGTGGCCTGCACGTGGTCTACGGTCCGAACGAAGCGGGCAAGAGCACGTCTCTCCGCGCGGTCACCGGTCTCCTCTTCGGCATTCCCGAGCGCACGGTGGACGCGCACTTGCACCCCACCAAAAGCCTTTCGCTCGCGGCAGTGCTGGAGCGCAACGGCGACGTGCTCGAATTCGTTCGCCGGAAGCGACGTAAAGACAGCTTGGTCGACGCCGAGGGCAAGCCGCTGCCGGACGGCGCGCTTGGACCTTGGCTATGCAGCTTGGACGAACGCTCGTTCGTCACGCGCTTCGGATTGGACCAAGAGCGCCTCGAAGAGGGCGCCGAGGCATTGCTCGGAGGCAGCGAGGAGGGTTTGTTCGCCGCCGGCACCGCTGGCACGGATGTCCGTCGTCTGCTCGACGAGCTGGATCGGCAGGCCAGCGACCTCTACTTGCCTCGGGGGAGCAAGCCGCGGCTCAACCGGGCGCTCGTGCAGCTTTCGGAGGCGAGCAAGGCCGCGCGGCTAGCGGTGCGTCCGCCCGAGCGATGGCGCGAGCAGGTGCGCGCCTTCGAGCAAGCAAAACAGCGCGTCAGCACGCTGGAAGCCGAGCGCCGTCGCCTGCGCAGTGAGCAGGGACGCTTGGGACGGCTCGCGTCCGTGCTGTCGGATGTGTCACGTTGGGTGGACGCAACCGCCGAACGGCGAGGGCTTGGCGCGCTGCCCGAGCTTCCGCCGGACGCCAGCGAGCGTCGAGAGCTTGCCGAGCGTCAAGCGCGCGAGGCCGAGCTCGAGGTGGCGCGCCTGTCGCGAGAGTCGGAGGACGTCGCGCGAGCCCTCGCGGCGCTTCCGCGCCAGAGCTCGCTCGCCAATATCGAAGAAGAGCGACTGTCGGCCCTGGAAAAGAAGATTGGCTGGGAGTTCAAGGCGCGAGAAGACTTGCCCAAGCTCCGGGCCAGGCTGGGCGCGAGCTTGGAGGAAACGCGTCGCCTGCTCGAGGCGCTGGGGCACGACGCTGGTTCTGCCCCGCTCGAGCGCGCCGACGCTTTGCGCGTGGCGCCGACTTTGGAGCGACAGGTGCGTCGCTTGGCTGCCGAGCACGGCAAGCTCTCGGTAGCGGCAGAGCAAGGCGACCGGCTCGTGCACGAGGTGCGTCGTGAGCTCGACCAGGTGAAGGGTCTTCTCGGTGCGGAGCCCGAGCCCGAGGGGCTCGAGCACCTGGAGCGAGCGCTCGGCGCGGCTCGGCACGTTCAAGCGGAGCGAGGTCGCCGTGACACGTTGGAGCGCGAGCGCCTGCGTGTTCGCGCGCGCGTCGTGGCGCTTCAGGGTGAGCTTCGCGTGGAGCTGACGCTTTCGACGCTCACGCAGTGTCTTCCGCCGCTGCGCGAGGTCGAGCGAGCGCGCGCCGATTACGTGGCGAGGCGCTCGGAGGTGCGCCGCATCGCCGAGCAACGAGCGGCCGAAGAAACGCGTATCGTCGAGGCCGAGGCGCGCATCGTCGCGCTCGAGGCGGCGGGAGAGGTGCCCACCGAAGTGCGCTTGGCCGAGGCACGTCGCGCGCGGGACGAAGTGCTAGAGCGCCTCGTTCAGGTTGCGGAAAATCCCGACGCGGTGCGGAGCGCCGCTCGCGAGCTTTCGGCACGTGAGCAGGAGTCCGATCGTGTTGCGGATCGCCTGCGGACGGAGGCACATCGGGTGAGCGTCTTACAAGGCCTCGAGGAGTCGCGCCGGGTAGCGCTCGCTCACGTGGCCCGCCTGGAGGGCGAGGCAGCGGAGGTCGAGAAACGCTTGGCGGAGCTCGAGGTGCATTGGCGCGGGCGCTGGGCGCCGCTCGGTCTCGCAGAGGTTTCGCTGGAGGATGCTCTCGAGCTTCGACAACGCCTGCAGGACCTCGCCGAGCGCTTGGAGCAGCTCGAGGTCATCGGCGGAGAGCTCGCCGCACTCGAAGAGCAAGCCGAACGAGCACGTTCGGTTCTGGCTCGAGCGCTGGCGAGCGTCGGCGTGGCACAGAGCGAGCAAAACGTTTCCGTGGAGGGTGTGTGGGCGGCGCTCGGCGCGCTCCAGGCCGTGGCGGAACAGAAGCACGCCGACCTTCGCGACGTGCGTGAACGACGGCGCGCGGCGACGCAGCGTGCGCGGGAGCTCGAGGGCACGCTGAAGCTTCGTTCTCTGGAGCTCGCGGACGCGAAGCGCGCGCTCGGGGCCTGGCGAGAAGCGTGGGAGAACGTGGCGCCTCGATTGGGGCTCTTGGCCACGACTCCTCCGGACGAGGCGCTGGCCGTGCTCACCGAGCTTTCGACGCTGGCGCGTCTCGCGGACGATGCGCGGGACAAGGAGCGCCGCGTGCGCGGCATCGAGCGAGACTCCGCCGAGTTCTCGAAGGAGGTGCGGGCACTCGCCGAGCGCCACGCGCCCGACCTACGGGAACGCGAGGCCAGCGAGGCCGCCGAGGAGCTCCTTTTGCGGGTGCGGTCGGCTCGTGACACGGAGCGTGAGCGCAAACGTCTCGAGGCGGAGCATCACGAAAAACGCGAGCACACTGCGGTCGCCCGCGCGAACCTGGACTCCGCCACGGCTGGGCTCTCGGCGCTCATGCGCACGGCCGGCGTGACCGATGCGGGCCAGCTGCCGCAGGTGGAGGCGGCGACGCGCCGTGGACGGGAGCTCGACGCTCAGATCGCGGTGCTCGAGGACGCGCTGCGCTCCAAGGCGGGTTCGGGGTCTCTGAGGGATCTCATCGAAGAGGCTCAAAGCACCCGACACGACGAGCTCTTGGCGCAGCAGGACGACGTGGAGCGTCGCATCGAGGAGCTAGAAGAGGAGCTTCGCGACGCCCAACACGAAATGCTCACCATCGAGCGAGGCCTCGACCTCTATCGTGGAGAGGAGGCGGCACAGGCGCTGCAAAGCGTGGAGGCCGCAACCGCCGAGGCGCGCGAAAGCGTGCGGGAATTCTTGCGGGTGCGCGCCGCCCGCATCCTCTTGCAGCGGGAGGTGACGCGCTACGCGGAGCGTCACCAAGGACCCATCCTGGCGCGCGCGAGCGAGCACTTTCCAAGGCTCACCTTGGATCGCTATTCGGGGCTTCGGGTCGGGCTGGGGGAGCGCACGCTCCATTGCGTTCGAGAGGGGCGCGAGCTCGAGGTGGGCGAGCTCAGTCGGGGGACTCGCGCCCAGCTGTATCTGGCGCTACGGCTCGCGAGTCTCGAGCACCATTTCGACCACCACCCGGCGGTCCCCTTGGTCTTCGACGACTTGTTCGTGGACTTCGACGACGATCGCGCGGCGGCGGCTTTCGAGCTGCTCGGAGAGCTAGCGCGGCGGGTACAGATTCTCTACTTCACGCACTTGGGGCGGGATCTGCAGGCGGCGCGGGACGCCGTGCCACGCGGTCTGCTCTTCGAGCATCGCATCGGCGTGGACGGCGTTCTATCGACGAGCGCCGGCTGACCCTCGTCCCCCGAACGCGATTTCGTGCGCTACGCGGGCTCGTGCGTTAGGCGCCTTCATGCACACCGCGCCTTCATGTACGGGGGGGCGAGTACGTCGCGCGGCGGGAAGGGCCGAGCTCCTTCCCAGCCAGGTACCCCGAATTCAAGGATCCACCGTCGTGTGAATGACCGTTGCGCCGGCCAAGTTGGTGCTCTGCGGGTGAAGGTCCGAAACGCCGGTCTGGAACTCGTAGTTGATGGTGCCGGCGCTGGACTTGACCGAGTCCACGTAAACCACGGACGGGTTCGCCCAGGGGCCGGCGCCGCTGCCCGACTCCAGCCAGAGATTGATGATTTGGACCGCGCTCGGATCTGCCTCGTTTCCAGCGCCGCCCTCGCCGCCCTCGCCGCCTGCTCCGCCCGCTCCGCCCTCGACGTACTCTGAGAGATCCACGGTGACGTCCTGCCAAGTGCCGACGGCGGTGCCCAAGTCGTGCCAAGGGTAGATGCCGGCGTAGCCGAGGCTCTCGCCATTTTGGAAGCCGTACTGGAACCCACCGTCCGGGCCACCGGACTTCACGTAGATGCGGAAGGTGAGCGTTTCATTGCTCAGATCCGTCGGTGAAATGTAGATCTGCCAACGAGCGCTTTGCTCAGCGGTCGTCATGGGGGAGGACAGGATGGCGCAGCCGTCAGCGCACTCCACGCTCGTGCCGCTGGCCGCGCCCGTTCCCGAGGAGCCTCCGGTGCTGCTGCCGGCACCGGTACCGGGCGAGCCTCCGCTGGTGCTGGTGTTCGCGCCCGTTCCAGTCGTTCCGCCGGTCGTGGTGTCGGCGTTACTACTACTGGAATCATCACAGCCGGCTGCCACGACCGCGACGATGCCTGCCCCAAAGAAGAAGCGTGTCCAATAGGTCATAAGGTTCCCTAGATACGGGGCGCTCGGTGTCCCACCCCGAGTGAAGGAGCGTCGCCGTGATTCGAAGGGCGACCCTATCAAGACGTTTTCCTCTTCTGCCAGAGAAAACGCGCCGTTCTGAGTTGCACTCCAAGTGGGGACTTGTAGGTGATAAGGCGCGACGTCCACCTGCCAACATTCGTGAAGATGGACGGTTTCCTCCGCGGTTCGTGGCGTGGAAACGCCTTCCGTGAACGCGAGCCGAATCGAGCTCTCTCGATTCCCGTCGTCGCACGGAACACCCAAGAGGGGTTCACTTTCGTGCGTCGCGTCCCGAGCGCGCGCATCTGCGGAAAGCTCGTGTGCGATGCCTCTGACGCTCCCGGGGTGAGGGGTCGTATGGACGGGAAGTTGGTTCCGTTCGGGTTGGATCGACGGGCGGGCGGGCCCTGAGCTAGGAATGGAGTCGAACAGTGATGACCCCCGAAACACACCTCGAGCAACGAACGGTTTTTCTTCAAGCCCTCAGGGAGTCGCGTGCTGGGGACGCCCGTGTCGCCGAGCGGCGGGACGGGCG
Source organism: Pseudomonadota bacterium (assembly GCA_023432025.1). Classification (GTDB taxonomy): domain Bacteria; phylum Myxococcota_A; class Polyangia; order Polyangiales; family Polyangiaceae; genus NIC37A-2. The sequence goes on along the minus strand of JAEYVE010000259.1, from coordinate 8,955 downwards.
CCTTCTGCCCCAACGGCGGACGAGAAGCTTCGGTTTCGTCTTTTGTGTTCTTGCGGTGTTCGGCTGTGGAAAGAACGAAGACGGCCGCGCCGAAAAGACGTCCGAGGTGCGCGAACCCGTGGGGCAGGCGGCCAAGACGGCGAGTGGCGCACCAAGTCCAGCGCCTGCGGCCGCCTCCGCGGAAGTGGCCCCGCCCGTGAAGGGGCCCGGCCGTCCGCTGAACGTCCTTCTTCTCACCGTGGACTCACTGCGCGCCGACATGCCTTGGACCGGCTACGCGCGTCCCATCGCGCCGAACCTGACCAAGCTCGCGGCGGAGTCCGTGGTGTACGAAAACCACCGCTCGGTCTCGAGCTACACGGCACAGACCGTGGCGACGTGGCTCACCGGTCGTTATGCCTCCACGCTTTACCGCGAAGGGTACTTCTTCACGGGCTACGCCCCAGCCAACGATTTCATCACGGAGGCGTTGCAGGCCAAGGGCATCCGCACGTTGGGGGTGCAGGCTCACGGCTACTTCGGGCGAGCGAAGGGGCTCGACCAGGGCTTCGACTCCTGGGAAGTGGTCAAGGGCGTGACGTTCGACGCGCAAACCGACAAGAACGTCACGAGCGAAAAGAGCGCGACGCGCATCATCGAGCTCCTCGGTGATCCCGCGAACACGAAGGGCCAGTTCTTCTTGTGGAGCCACTTCATGGACCCACACGACGAGTACAAGAAGCACGCCGAGAGCCCGGACTTCGGCAAGAAAAACCGTGATCGCTACGACTCGGAGGTTTGGTACACGGACTTCTGGCTCGGCAAGGTGCTCGAGTTCTGCAAGGCGCAGTCTTGGTGGAAGGACACCGCCCTCATCGTCACCGCGGATCACGGTGAGGCCTTCGGCGAACACGGCATGTACAAACACGCCTTCGAGGTATGGGACGTGCTCACGCGCGTGCCGCTCATCGTCCACGCGCCGGGCGCCGCACCGCACCGGATCCGTGAGCTGCGTACGCACATCGACATCGCTCCGACCGTGCTGGACTTGATGGGGCAGAAGCCACTTCCGGGCTTCCAAGGCCAGAGCCTCGTGCCGGAAATTTACGGCGCGGAGACGCCTCAGGTGCGAGAGCCCGTCCTTTTGGAGCTCGCGGAGGACAGCCACAATCCGGCGCGGCGCGCCATCGTGGCCGGCGACTACAAGCTCATCGTGTTCGGTACGGGGCAGCGGTTCCTGTTCGACTTGAAGAGCGACCCGGGCGAGGAAAAGAACCTAGCCAAGAGTCACCCCGACAAGCTCGCTGAAATGCAAGCGCTCTTCGACAAGGCCTTCGCGGCGGTCCCGAGCATCGAGCCCTATGGCGGCATGAAGCTCTCGAGCGGCCGAATCGCAAAAGGGCCGCGCGGCCCCGCCGAGGAAAAGGCGAAGGCGCCTGCGGACTGAATCGATGTCGCGTGCCCTGGCGCTTCGCCCGACCTTGTCGTAGCCCAGGGCCGTGAAGGCGCGCTTGCCCGAGGAGCTCGAGCTGACGCTCGGTGTCGACGACCCCGACGACGAGGCCGCGCTGCGCGCGGCGGCAGCGCGGCAGCTCGGAGTTCGTCCCGCTGACTTGCCGCACGTCGCGCTTCGAAAGCGCTCTCTCGACGCGCGGCACGGCCGCGTTTCGTTCCACCTCCTGGTCGGGCTGGGGGACGCGCCCGACGCGCCCCTCGGGGCCCCCCAGCCGCGCGAGGTGGGCGGACCCGCGCGTGTGGTCGTGGTGGGGGACGGCCCCGCGGGGCTCTTCTGCGCGTACCAGCTCGCTCGCCAAGGGATCGCGAGCGTCGTCCTCGACCGCGGTAAGCCGGTGCAGCCGCGCCGGAGAGATCTCAAGCTCCTGAACGCGCGCGGCACCGTGAACGAAGACAGCAACTACTGTTTCGGCGAGGGCGGCGCCGGCACGTACAGCGACGGCAAGCTCTACACGCGCAGCCACAAGCGCGGCAACGTGCGCGACGTCATCGAGGTGCTGGCGCTCCACGGCGCGCCGCGCGCCATCCTGACCGAGGCGCGGCCCCACATCGGCAGCAACTTGCTGCCTCAGGTGATTTCGTCGATGCGGGAGCGCCTGGAAGCCGTGGGCGTCGAGTTTCGCTTCGACAGCCGGGTGACCACCGTGCTCACCGAGGGTACGGGCAGCGAGCGTCGCGTCGCTGGCGTGCGTTTGGCGGACGGCGTCGAGATCGCGTCTCGCGCGGTGGTGCTCGCGACGGGTCACTCGGCGCGCGACGTCCTTTCGATGTGTGAGCAGCTGGGGGTGCTGCTCGAGCCCAAGCCGTTCGCGCTCGGTGTGCGTATCGAGCATCCGCAGAGCATCATCGATCGCGCGCAGTTCGGTCACTACGCAGGCCACACGCGGTTGGGCGCCGCTAGCTACAAGCTCGCCTGTACGGTGGAAGAGCGCGGGGTGTTCTCGTTTTGCATGTGCCCGGGCGGATGGATCGTGCCGGCCATGACGGACGCCGAGCACCTCGTCGTGAACGGCATGAGCCTCTCCAAGCGCGACTCGGAGTACGCCAACTCCGGGTTCGTGGTCGCCGTGGAGCTCGAGGACGTGGCGCGCGTGGGTCTGACCGGTCCGCTCTCCGGCGTAGAGCTGCAGAAGCGCGCGGAGCGAGCCGCGTGTTTGGCGGGCGGGGGAGAAAACCGCGCGCCCGCGACCCGCGTTACGGATTTTCTCGCCAAGCGAGCGTCGAGCACGCTGCCGCGCACGAGTTACCTTCCCGGACTCGCAGCTACGAACCTGGCCGATGTGTTGGACGCCACGGGGCTCGCCTTCGCGGACCGCATGCGTCAGGCGCTGTCGCGCTTCGGGCGGCAGCTTCGCGGCTATGTCAGCGACGAGGCCATCTTGGTGGGCGTCGAGTCCCGCACCAGCGCACCCGTACGCGTGACGCGTCACGCGGAAACGTTGGAGGCCGTGGGGCTCAAGGGGTTGTACCCATGCGGGGAAGGCGCAGGCTACGCGGGGGGCATCGTCAGCGCTGCGGTGGACGGCGTGCGGGTCGCGGAGGTCGTGTCTCGTCAGGTGACGGCCTGACCGAGGCTCGCTTTGCGCGCCTGGGAGCCTTCGAAACTTCGCGTGGGCGCCCGCCGTATCGCCTCGTTCCCCCCGCACCGTCATGTCGTCCAACACGTCCAACGACCCCGGCGCCGCCTCCCGGATTTCGGAGCGCAAGCTGCTTTTCATCATTGCGGCGGTCCAGTTCGTCAACGTCCTGGACTTCATGATGGTCATGCCGCTCGGGCCGGACTTCGCCCAAGCCTTGGCGATCCCCACGCCCCAGCTCGGAGTCATCGGCGCCAGCTACACGGCATCGGCCGCTGTCGCCGGCGTCGTCGGCGCGTTCGTTCTCGACCGCTTCGATCGTCGCCGGGCGCTTGCGGTCACGTTGGCTGGGCTCGTCGTGGCGACGGCTGCGGGCGGGTTCTCGTGGGACCTTCACTCGATGGTCGCGACCCGGATCTTGGCCGGCGCGTTCGGCGGCCCCGCGACGTCACTTGCGCTGGCCATCGTCAGCGACGTCGTTCCACCGGAGCGGCGCGGGCGCGCCATGGGTGTCGTCATGAGCGCGTTTTCCGTCGCCTCGGTGCTCGGTGTGCCTGCGGGTCTAGAGCTCGCGCGCTTTGGCGGTTGGTCGTTGCCGTTCTTTGCGGTCGCTCTCTTGGGGGCGGTTTTGGCGCTCGCGGCCGTTTGGCTCTTGCCTCCGCTCCGGCCTGCGGCTCCTTCTGGTGGTGGCGACGTTGGCTGGACGTTCCTGCGGCGACCGGGGGTCATGGCTGCGCTCTGTGCGGTCGGCCTGGCCATGGCCGCGAACTTCATGTTCATCCCGAACCTCGCCACCTATTGGCAGTTCAACTTCGGCTATCCACGTGAGCGTTTGGGGCTCCTGTACTTGGTGGGGGGCGCGGTCAGCTTCGCGGCCATGCAGGTCGTCGGCAGGCTCGTCGATCGTCTCGGAGCGACCGTCGTGGCCGCGTTCGGGACGCTCGTTTACGTCGGCTGTGTGTACGTTTCGTTCGTCGCGCCGCAGTACTCGTGGCCCGTGTTGGCGCTCTTCGTGGCACTGATGGGAACGGCCAGCTTTCGCTTCATTCCCATGCAGTCTTTGGCCAGCCGCGTTCCACCTCCTGCGGAGCGCGCCCGTTACATGTCCGCGCAGTCGGCGGTGCAGCACGTCGCCTCCGCGGCCGGTGCGCTCGTCGCGTCCCGCTTGCTCAGCGAGGCGCCTGGCGGGCGCCTCGTGGGCATGGATCGCGTCGGCGTCGCGTCCATGGTGCTGGGCGCGTCGCTGCCGTTTCTGCTGTGGAGCGTCGAAGGGCGCGTGCGCGCTCGCGAGCGCGAGCTCGCGTGACCTCGTGTCAGGCGACCGCTTGCGCGGAGCCCGCGCTGGGGCTTTGTAGCTCGATCAGCGTGATTTCCGATTCCGTACCCAGACGCATGGGCGGCCCCCAGTAGCCGGTGCCCGTGCTCACGTAGATTTGCGTGCGCCCGAAGCGGGCCAGCCCCTTCACCACGGGTTGCGCGAGATACACGAACCAGTTGAACGGCCAGTACTGCCCGCCGTGCGTGTGGCCGGAGAGCACGAGCCCGACGTCGAGCTCGCTTGCCTCTCGTACGGCGCGGGGCTGGTGGGCGAGTAGCACGACCTCACGCGCCTCCGGGCAACCTTCCAGGGCACGGGGCAGGTCGGGGGAGGCGCCGTCGCGCCGTGAGCTGTAGTCCGACACTCCCGCGAGATCGAAGCTGGCCTCACCGCTGCCGATGCTGACGCGTGCGTTGTCCAGCACTCGAATACCGAGGCGGGAGAGCTCGGCGAGCCACTCGTCCACCCCCGAGTAGTACTCGTGGTTGCCCGTGACGAAGTACACGCCGTGTTTGGCGCGAAGGTCGGCGAGCGGCGCCACGTGGCTTCGGAGCTCCTCCACGCTGCCGTCGACGAGGTCTCCCGTGATGGCGATGACGTCCGGCTCCAGCGCGTTCGTTTTCGCGACCATTGCCTCGACGAAGTCCCGGCCGATGGTGGGGCCCACGTGGACGTCCGTCAGCTGCACGATGCGAAAGCCGGCGAGCTCGCGCGGCAGCTTGGAAAGCTCGACGCGCACCCGCTTCACCTTGAAGCGCTGGAGCACTTGGTGCACGCCCGCCGCTCCGAAGCTCGTGGCCAGGAGCGCCACGGCCGCGGCCAAGAGCCTTCCCATCGTGCGCCTTCGCTCGGGATCCGAGGGCTCGTCGGGGCGCGCGCGCAGCCGGCGCGCCGTCCACTGCGCGAGCCAGCGCACGCCACGCACTGCGTCCGCGCAGAGAAACAGCGCGGTCACGATCGAGAGCATCCCCATCCACACGTAGCCCGCGAACGCCCACGGCGACACGTAGGCGCGGGGCAGACGCGGGAGCAAGAACACGAGGGGCAAAGCTGCTGCGGAAGCCACGAGCCCCGCGACGACCGCGCGCCGGTAGCGCGCGGGCAGCTCCGTATCTCGCACGAGCCGGCGCCAGAGGTAGTAGTGCCCGAGACCCACGACCGTGAGGACGAAGGTGAGCGAAATGGCGATCGAGGCTGGAGACATTCTGGGCGTGTACGCGTGAAGAGGATGTCCGGCTTCAAGGGGTTGCGGGGAGACCCCTTGGGACCAAAGTGAACCAATGAAGGGCCCGAGGCATGCCCGCGCCCTTCGACTCTCTGCCGCCTTTTCGAGTTGGCCGCCTTTTTCGAAAGCGGAAAGAAGGCGCCAGAATCTTTTGTGCCCTCTGGGCTACCCGGCACAGAGGCACATTCGCCGCTTCCATGCTGGCGGCGGGTGGCGGCGTCGTCGGGAGGCTCTAAAAATCCCAGTAATCTTCGATGGTTTTTCCGCGTGGCGGCCAATTGGTCTGACCGCTGCGGCTCTCGACTACGCCTGGCGGTGCGGGTAAGAAGCGCCCAATACGGCCCCGCGAATCGAGCCGCTCTGTCGGACTCGAAAGGTGCGCGGGAGCCGGGGAGAACCCGTGAGCCCAGCTGCAGAAGCAGGCGACCCAGGGAAGCGCCGCCACGCGCGGAGCCGCCCTCCGGAGGAGACAGCGTGAGCACGAATCTGCCCGAAGCGACCGACCGAGACCCCCAAGAGACCCGCGAGTGGATCGAGTCCCTCGAATCCGTGATTGCGCACGAAGGCCCGGAGAGGGCCCGGTACTTGCTGCGTCGCGTGCTCGAGAACGCGCGCCTGCACCGCGTGGAGCCGAAGGGGCCACTCGTCACGGACTACGTGAACACCATCCCGCCCGAGGAGGACTCCGAGTTCCCCGGCGACGCCGAAATGGAAAAGCGCGTTCGTCGCATCATCCGCTGGAACGCCGTGGCGATGGTGCAGCGCGCGAACGTCAAGTTCTCGGGCATCGGCGGACACCTCTCCAGCTACGCGTCCAGCGCCAGCATGTACGAGGTGGGCTTCAACCACTTCTTCCGCGGTCCAGAAGCAGAGGGCGGCGGAGACATGGTCTTTTACCAGGGCCACGCGGCGCCGGGCATCTACTCGCGCTCGTTCCTCGAGGGGCGCCTTTCCGTGGAGGCCATGGACCGCTTCCGGCGCGAGGTGGACCGCGGCGCGGGCCTCAGCTCGTACCCGCACCCGCGCCTCATGCCGACCTACTGGCAGTTCCCGACGGTGAGCATGGGCATCGGCCCCATCAGCGCCATCTATCAGGCGCGCTTCGCGCGGTACCTGCAGAATCGGGGCATCAAGAACACCGAAGCTCAGCGCGTGTGGTGCTTCATGGGCGACGGTGAGTGTGACGAGCCCGAAAGCTTGGGGCAGCTCAGCATCGCCGCGCGCGAGAAGCTGGACAACCTGGTGTTCGTCGTCAACTGCAACCTGCAGCGCCTCGACGGGCCGGTACGCGGCAACGGCAAGATCATCCAGGAGCTCGAGGCCATTTTCCGTGGCGCGGGTTGGGACGTCATCAAGCTGATTTGGGGACCCGAGTGGGATCCCATCATCGCCAAGGACACCGAGGGCGTGCTGCGCCGCCACATGAACGCCGTCGTGGACGGTCAGTGGCAGCGCTATACCAACGCGTCCGGCGACTACATTCGCAAGTCCTTCTTCGGCAGCGACCCGCGCATGCTGGAAATGGTCGCGGATCTGTCCGACGAGCAAATCACGAAGCTGCGCCGCGGCGGTCACAGCTACCGAAAGATCTACTCCGCGTACGAGCGCGCGGTGTCGCTCAAGGGCCAAGGCCGCCCCGTCGCCATTCTGTGCCACACGGTCAAGGGATGGACGTTGGGCGAAGGCTTCGAAGGCGTGAACGTCACGCACCAGAAGAAGAAGATGGACTTGGACGAGCTGCGCGCGTTCCGCGACAAGCTCGAGTTGCCCGTACCGGACGACAAGCTCAAGGAAGCTCCGTTCTATCACCCCGGCATGGACAGCCCCGAGGTGGAGTACATGCTCGAGCGGCGTCGTCAGCTGGGCGGCGTCATCCCGTCGCGTCGGGTGTCCGCGCAGGTTCCGCTCGAGGTGCCGCCGTCGAACTTCTACGAGGAGTTCGAGGCGGGCATGGCGAAAGGCGAGGCGTCCACCACGATGGTCTTCTCGCGCATGCTCGCGAAGATGATCCGCGACAAGAAGATCGGTCGCCGCGTGGTGCCGATCATTCCGGACGAAGCGCGTACCTTCGGCTTGGACGCTCTGTTCGGCCAGGTCGGCATTTACGCCGCGCAGGGTCAGCTCTACGAGCCCATCGATAAGGGCAAGCTGCTCTATTACAAAGAAGCCAAGGACGGTCAGGTGCTCGAAGAGGGCATCACCGAAGCGGGCGCCATGGCGTCGTTCACGGCCGCTGCCACGTCGTACAGCGTGCAGAACGAGCCGATGATCCCGTTCTACATCTTCTACTCGATGTTCGGGTTCCAGCGCGTCGGTGACCAAATTTGGGCCGCCGGCGACATGATGGCGCGCGGCTTCTTGCTGGGCGCTACCGCGGGTCGCACCACGCTGAACGGTGAGGGGCTCCAGCACGAGGACGGGCACAGCCTGCTCAACGTGATGGCCTTCCCGAACATCAAGGCCTACGACCCGGCGTTCGCCTTCGAGCTCGGTACGATCATCGAAGACGGCATGCGGCGCATGTACGCGGAAGACGAAAACATCTTCTACTACATCACCGTCTACAACGAGGACTACCAAATGCCTCCCATGCCTGGTCACAAGAACTGGGCAGAGGCAACGGGCGCGGCGGAAAACGCCGAGTTGAGCGCCGAGGCCCGCAAGGGCATCGTGGCGGGTCTGTATCGCTACAACACCGCCAAGACCAAGCAGCCGCTCCACGTGCAGCTGTTCGGCTCGGGCCCCATCATGTACCGGGTGCTCGAGGCGCAGCAGCTCCTCGCGGAGCGCTTCGGTGTTTCGTCGGACGTCTGGAGCGCGACCAGCTACCAGCAGCTCCGCAACGAGGCGCTCGAGTGCGATCGCTGGAATCGCCTGCACCCCGAGTCCGAGGCGCGCGTGCCGTACGTCACTCGCGTCCTCACGGGCGCGGAGGGGCCGGTCGTCGCAGCCAGCGACTTCATGAAGGCCCTCCCGGATTCCATCCGTGAGTGGGTGCCGGCGCACTTGACGTCGCTGGGTACGGAAGGTTTCGGCATGAGCGACACGCGTGAGGCGCTTCGTCGTCACTTCGAAATCGACAAGGAGAGCATCGCCATCGCCGCGCTCGACGCCTTGCGCAAGCAAGGCAAGGTGGACGCCAAGACGGTGGCGCGCGCCATCGAAGAGCTCGGCGTCAATCCCGACAAGCTCGATCCGCTGCACGTCTGAGTGGGGAGCGGGGCGGCGCGTGAGCGACGCCCCGCGTGCGGTCTCCGGGTCCGTTCACGGACCTGGAGGCGCAGCCGACGACTCGCCGCTGAACGAAAACGAACGCGCCTCACGATCACTCGATCGTGAGG
>JAEYVE010000167.1 GCA_023432025.1 Pseudomonadota bacterium | reverse complement strand
CTTTTTGCCCTCTTTTTGCTTCTCGAGGAGCTTGCGCTTGCGGCTGATGTCGCCGCCGTAGCACTTGGCCGTCACGTCCTTGCGCAGCGCGCGGACGGTGGTGCGTGCGACGACCTTGCTGCCGATGGCGGCCTGAATGGCCACCTCGTACTGCTGCTGCGGAATCAGCTCCTTCAGCTTGGAAGCCAGGGCGCGGCCGCGAAAATAGGCGTTTTCTCGGTGAAGGACGACGCTGAGCGCATCGAGCGGCTCGCCGTTGACCAGCATGTCCAGCTTGATCAAATCGTCCGCCCGGTAACCCGTCACTTCGTAGTCGAGGCTGGCGAAGCCGCGCGACGCGCTCTTCAGCTTGTCGTGCAAATCGATGATGACCTCGGCCAGCGGCAGCTCGTACGTGATGACGACGTGGTCCGTCGACGCGTAGTTGATGCCCTGCTGAATGCCGCGGCGCTCCTCGCAAATTTTCACGACCGGGCCGACGAACTCCGCTGGCACGTGCACGCTCACGTTGCAGATCGGCTCCTCGACGCGATCCATCTCGCCGACCGCCGGCATTTTGGACGGGTTGTCCACGCGCACCACGTCGCCGTTTTTCTTGTAGGCGTTGTAGACAACGCTCGGCGCCGTGGTGATGAGGTCCATGTCGTACTCGCGCTCCAGCCGCTCCTGGATGATTTCCATGTGGAGGAGACCGAGAAAGCCGCAGCGAAAGCCGAAGCCCAAGGCGTCGGAGCTGTCCGGCTCGTAGGAGAACGAGGAGTCGTTCAGGTGGAGCTTGGCGAGCGCGTCACGGAGACCCTCGTACTCCGCTGAATCCGTGGGGAAGAGCCCCGCGAACACCATGGGCTTCACTTCCTTGAAGCCGGGCAGGGGCTCGGTGGCGCCGCCATGCAGGTGCGTCACCGTGTCGCCGATTCTGGTGTCCTCGACGCTCTTGATGTGCGCCGCGGCGAAGCCGACCTCGCCCGGACCGAGCTCGGTGAGCGCCGTGGGGTGAGGCGAGAAGCAGCCCATCTCGACGATGTCGTACGAGCGCCCCGTCGACATGAGCTTGATCTTGTCACCCTTCTTCAGGGTGCCCTCGACTACCTTGAGCATGATGACGGCGCCGCGATAGCTGTCGTACCAGCAGTCGAAGAGCAGCGCGCGCAGCGGTGCGTCCGCTTTGCCCTGGGGTGGGGGGATGCGCGTGACCACCGCTTCGAGCAGCTCGCCGATGCCGATGCCGCTCTTGCCGCTCGTCATGACGGCGCCGCTGCAGTCGAGACCGATGACCTCTTCGATGTCCTTGGCTGCTCGGTCGACGTCCGCGGAAGGCAGGTCGACTTTGTTCAGCACCGGGATGATTTCGAGGTTGTTCTCGAGCGCCAGGTAGGTGTTGGCGACCGTTTGAGCCTGCACGCTCTGGGAGGCATCCACCACCAAGAGCGCGCCCTCGCAGGCCCGGAGGCTCGAGGACACTTCGTAGCTGAAATCCACGTGTCCGGGCGTGTCGATGAGCTGCAGCTGGTACACGAGGCCGTCTTCGGCCTTGTACTTCAGGCGCACCGATTGAGCCTTGATGGTGATGCCGCGCTCCCGCTCCAGCTCCAGCTTGTCCAAGAACTGGTCCATGCGTTCGCGCGCGGACAGGGCGCCGGTCACGTCCATGATGCGATCGGCGAGAGTGCTCTTGCCGTGATCGACGTGGGCGATGATGGAGAAGTTGCGGATGAGGGACGGATCGACGGGCATGAGCGCCTGGGGGAAGAGCGAAGTCTGAGCCTTCGTGCGCGCCGCTCTTACAGCGCGGGGGCCCGCGCTGGCAAACGGCAGGGGAGGCGCCGGTGTTTGCAGGTCGAGAGGCGCTTCCCCGGTGACATTCAGGGTGAGGGGGACACCCCGAGCGAGCACCGTCGGTCGCGCTCGAAGCTCACTTCTTGGTCTTGGGAGGGGCAGCCGGTTCGACGAGGCTCAGCTGGCCCGGGAGCTGATCACGATAGCGCTCCAGGACCAGGTCGATGCCTTCACGAATGAAGACTGCGACGGGGACCTTGGTGCGCTCGTGCAGGAGGTGCAATGCCTCGTTCTGCTCGGGCGTGATGTAGACGGTCGTGGAGATCTTCTTGCGTGCCATCGACGCCCGCTGCCGGAGTGACCAGCCGTTACATTAGATTCCCATACGTGTGGTGTCAATGCGCGGAGATGGGGTCAAAAGCTATGAAAGTAAAGTGATTTCGCTTGCTTGGGTGCTCTTCTGGGGAGATTGGCCCACCGGCAAAACTCGGGGCTCGGCCGGTCGCAGCCCGGTTTCTCTTGCACTTCCAGTGGTTTGGGAGAGAGGCGAGCCAACGCAGGGCGATCCGGGTGGCTGGTCTTTGCGGCCTGGACTCGGATGGGCCGCCGGGCCGGAACGGTGAGGGGCCCTCCTCGTAGTGCGGGAGCACCGGAGGAAGGTGGGCGCGCGGCGCGCGCCGGGTCTCGACCCCACCACCCGACCGAGGAATCGGAAAGGTGGGCCGTCGCGTGCGGGACGTGCGCCGCACTTTTTTTGCTCTTCGGGCCTCGCGAACGACGCGAGTCAGGAACGTGACCAGGGCCGCGCGCCTCCGTCACGCGGAGAGGCGGTGGCGGGGAGTCTGGTTGTTTCGACGCGGTCGCCTCCCTACGATGCGCCAAGAGCATGATGGGATTGGGAAGAGCTCTTGGGGTGCTGCGTGACGTCCGCCGCTCGGCAGATGTCGTTCACCGTGCCCCGCTCGCGGGCATCGTGGTGCTGCTCGTGACCGCCTGTGGCGGGAGCACTGGCGCGGGCGCTACGTCGGCGAACGAACTGCCGCGGCGTGACACCACGATCACGCACGAAGCTTGCGACGTCGAGTCCAAGGACGCGGAGCGCATCGACGCCAACGGCGACAAGCGCCCGGACGTCATCATCGTGCGCAGCGGACAACGGGAAGTGTGCCGCGCCGTGGATCTGAACTTCGACGGCGTCACGGACCGCTACACGTACCTCGACGAGGCCGGCCGCGTACGTCGCCAAGAAAGCGACTACGACCGTGACGGACGCATCGACGAAATCGCCATTTTCAAAGGGGGCGTGCTCGTCGAACGTTTGCGCGCGACCACGTTGGATCCAAGGCTGGACACTTGGCAGGTGTACGAAAACGGTCAGCTGGCGCGCACCGAGCGGGACTCCAACGGCGACGGCATCGTCGACCAGTGGTGGGAGTACAAGAGCCCGGAGTGCCCGGTGATTCACTCGGACGTCAATGGCGACGGGCGGCCCGATCCCGGAGCTTCCGTGGATTACTGCAAGGAAACTGGCTACGTGCCGCCGGAACGCGGTGAGCCGGCCAAGGCCAAGAGCCCCACCTTCGAGGCTCCCGGCGGAACCGTCGAAGAGCTCGACTCGCGTCCCCAGACGGAGGCGCCATGAGCGCTCGAGCTTTCCTCATCGGCCGAAACCGCTCCTGGGGCGTCCTGTGCTGCGCCGCGGCCTGCTTCTTGGGGGCCTGCGGGTCCGGGGAAGCGGCGCAAAAAAAGCCGGCAACCGACGCGCGCGCTCTCTCGGGCTTCAAGCAGGACGACGAGTCGCGCTGCGACTATCGCGGCCGGAGCGACCGCATGTCGCGGGAGTCCGCCAGCAGCGGCTCCGCCATTCTCAACGTTCGCCGCGTCTACGGCATCGTAGGTACGGGTGAATCGCGTCAGCGCGTTCTCCTTTGCCGCGAGGTGGACACGAATTTGGACGGCGCCAAGGACCTCGTTCGTACCTACGACGACCAAGGCGAAAAGCTCACCGAGCAAGCGGACACCAACTACGACGGTCGCATCGACACCTGGATCACGTTCGCCAACGGGCGCGTCTCCAAGTTGGAGGTCGACGAGAATCACGACGGTCGCGTCGACGAAACGCGCTACTACGTGGGCGGTCGCGTGGCGCGCATTCAACGTGACACCAATGGGGACGGCCGAGCGGACGTGTTCGAGGTGTACGACAACGGTCGCCTGGAGCGCATGGGCATCGACGCGGACCACGATGGTCGGGTCGACCGGTGGGACCGCGACGAAATTCGCGCGCACGAACAAGCGGAACGCGAAGCGCGTGAGCTCGAAGAGCAAAAGCGGAAGGCCGAGCAGGAGCGGGCCGCCGAAGAGGCCGACTCCGAGGGTGGCTCCTGAGCTCTTCTCGCCGGCGCGGACGGGGCTAAGGGCCCACTTCTCGGACGGCCGCGGTCCGCACGAGGTTCGGTCGCCGCGCGTCCGGGCTGGGGTCCCGACAAACGGTTTGCGTGTCAGCCGTGCGTGGCCCTAGGTTGCACGCCCCATGGCCGAAGAGCGCCTCCAAAAAATCCTTGCCCGCGCAGGCATTGCGTCGCGGCGAAACGCAGAAGAACTGATCGCCAAGGGGCGTGTCCGCGTCGATGGGCGCGTGGTGACCGAGCTGGGCACCAAGGTGGACGCACGGAGCGCCCGCGTCGAGCTGGACGGCAAGCGCCTCGTCGCAGAGCCGCTGGTGTACGGCGTGCTCCACAAGCCGCGCGGCATGGTGTCAACGCTCTCGGATCCCGAGGGACGGCCCACCGTGCGTGATCTCTTGGCTCAGGTTGGCGTGCGCGTGGTACCCATCGGGCGGCTCGATTTTCACACCAGCGGCACGCTGCTGTTTACGAACGACGGAGAGTTCGCGGCCAAGTTGGCTCACCCCAGCACGAGCGCTCCCAAGGTGTACGTGGCCAAGGTGCGCGGCTCCTTGGACGAAAAAAATCTGCCGCGCTGGACGGAGAGCATCGACATCGACGGACGCGGCACGCGTCCCGCCGATCTGCGTGTGCTGCGCGACGAGGGCGACAAAACCTGGATCCAGGTTACGCTCCGTGAGGGCCGCAACCGTCAGGTGCGTCGTCTCGGTGAGCACGCAGGGACGCCTGTGATGCGGCTCGCGCGCGTCTCGCAAGCCGGCATTACGAGTGAGGGTCTCAGGCCGGGGGAGTGGCGTCACCTGAGCGTCGATGAGCTCACCACGCTCAAGAAGCTTTACGGCGTACCGAAGCGCGTCAGAGCTGCGCAACAAGCGACCACCAAACCGAAGGTCGCTCCCCGTGCCAAGGTCGTTGGCGCAGGGCGAGGCGCTCGCGGCGCCGAAGCGAGCGCGCGTCCCGCACGTTCGGGGGGCGCGCCCGCGCGCGGCGCTGGCGCGGCAAACGAGCGGCTCAGAGGGCGAAAAGCTGCCGGCGACGTTCGTGAAGAACGAGGCTTCTCGCGTGGTCCGACGCGAGAGCGTGGCCCGGCGCGCGGCGGGGAGGCGTTTCCCCGAGCGGAGCGGGGCGGGCCGCGCGGTCAGCGTCCTACGGCGGAGCGGGAAGGCGCACCGCGTCGGAGCGGCGGAAGCGGCGCGCCGCGGGGCGAAGCGGAGCGGCGCCCCGCGGCGGACACGCGTCGCGCAGGTCGAGCA
>JAEYVE010000253.1 GCA_023432025.1 Pseudomonadota bacterium | reverse complement strand
CGGAGGTCCGGGACAATTACCAGCGCCGCCGGAAAGCCCCGCAGCCATATTCGACTTTGAACCATGCCACGGCGGGCCTTCACCATGCTTGACCGCTGTGACTTCCGCGACGAGCGCTCGTGCTTTTGCCGCCCCGGAGAATGCCACGCGCAGGGCCATTTCATCAAGCCCCGTCCTGCGACTTGCGACACGACCGGATGGCAATACGGGATCGTCTTCCTGTTCGCTGCGGCGTGCATCTTCTGGGGGTCAACTTTCGGCCACCCGGAGCAGCAGAGGCTGGACCGTATAGCGCAGGAGAGCGGACGATGACCTCCCCCGACAACTTCATGGCAGGGGCACTCCCCACCCAAGAGGAAGCCGAGCAGCGGGAATTTGAGGATGCGTATGTCGCATACGAACTCCGCGCCGCCTTCATCAACGCAAAATCTCGCCTCGGGGAAGACGAAGCCAAGGCGATCATCGAACAAGAACTCCAGCGCAAGCAGAGGACGCACTGATGCCGATCAAGGTTACCCACTCCAACGAACCCATCAAGGTCGAGACCCTTTGCGTCACGATCTACTCGCAACCAGGGCTTGGGAAAACCAGCCTCGCCTTTACCGCTTCCCGCCCCCTACTTCTCGACTTCGACAAGGGCGCCCATCGCGCCGTCGATCGCAAGGACACGGTGCAGGTTTCGGACTGGCGCGACGTTGCGGCAATCTCCGCTGCTGACGTTGCCGGCTACGACACGATCATCATTGATACGGTCGGGAAGGCTCTCGACACTCTGGCGCAGGACATCATCCGAAGCAATTCGAAGCTGTCCCACGGCGGCGCACTTAGCCAGCAAGGGTGGGGGCAACTCGGCGTCCGCTTCTCCGCCTTCCTCAAGATGCTTCGCGGCTTCGGCAAGGATGTGGTGCTCATCGCTCACATGGACGAGCAGAAAGACGGCGACGTCATCAAGGAGCGTTTGAAGATTTCGGGCGGGTCCAAGGATCTTGTTTTGACCGACAGCGACGTGATTGCGCGTATCTCGATCATCAATAAGCAGCGCTACCTCATCTTCTCCCCGACCGAGTCCGCGTTCGGAAAAGATCCGGCGGGGATCGTGGAGATGCCCATCCCGGCCGCTGATGCCGCGGAATACGCGACCTGCTTGTCTGCCATCGTCGCCACGATCAAGGAAAAGCTCAACTCGCTTTCCGAGGACCAGGTTGCCCACAAGGCAGAGGCCGAGTGGTTCGCCTCGCACCTGCCGACTGTGACGGACGCGGAAGGCATCAACGTTCTCCTCACCCGTGCCAAGGCTGCGGGGCGCGACGTCGCCTTGATGGTTGCCGGCCGCGCCGATGCTCTCGGTCTGTCCTTCGACAAGGAGCTGGGCCGTTACGTCGAACTCCGGAAGTCTTCTGCTCAATTGAAGAAGGGCGGCGAGTGGGAGCGCGTATCCGGCGAGATTGCGAACGCCATGAACGACGTCTTCACGTTCGGCCAGTTCCACGAGTTGAAGGACAGCTACTTCGCGGAGGCCAAGAAGAACGGCTGGAACCCCGCATTTCTCGCGCAACTCGACGAGCTTTTCCTTTCCTACGAAACCGATCTGCAGAAGCGCATCGACGCTGAGAACGGCGAAGACGAAACCGTCAGCGAGATCAAGAAGCAGTTCCCCAACTCCAAGACGGTCAATGAGCGGATCACGGACGTCTCCGGCCGCGAACTCGAAACAGCGGAGGCATACTAATGTCCGATCTCAACCAAGTCACCATCACCGGCCGTCTCGGCGCGGACCCAGAAATCCGGCGCACCCAGCAGGGTTCCCCGATCGCCAACCTCCGCGTTGCCGTCTCCGAGTCATGGCGCGACAAGAACAGCGGAGAGCGGAAGGAAAAGACGGAATGGGTACCCGTCGTGATTTTCTCCGAAGGCCTTTGCAAGGTCGCGGAGCAGTACCTGAAGAAGGGTAGCCGCGTCCTGATCCAGGGGAAGTTCGCCACGCGCAAGTGGCAGGATCAGTCCGGAAACGACCGGTATTCCACGGAGGTCGTGCTTCAGGGCTTCGACGCCAAGCTGATCATGCTGGACGGCCCGAGCGGGGAAAGCCGCGGAAGCGACCGGCAGCAGTCCTCCTATGACCGGCAGGACGATGACGACGGCTACCAGGCGGGGCGCACTGGCGGGATCTCCCGCGACCTCGACGATGACATTCCGTTTACGATGGAGTGGCGCTGATGGCAAAGCGAGCGGAGAAGCCGGTGTATGCCTTCGTTCGGCGCGGCAATTCGCTCGTGCCGGAAATGGAATACGACCTGCAGGCACTCGATGGCATCGAGCAAGGCCAGCGTGTCAAGGTGGAGATCCGGCAGTGGCGCAACCTCGATCGGCTACGGGCCTACTGGGCAACGCTGAAGGACTGCGTTGACGCCACCGGCTGCGCTCCCACCAAGGAAGCCCTAGACGCCTACATCCGCCCAGCCGTCAAGTTCGTGGACACGATCAGGCTTGCTAACGGCTACCTCGTCGGTGTTCCCCGCGCAATCAACACCCGCGAATGCGACGAGCCGGAGATGATCCGGTTCTTCGAGGCCGCGACCGAATTGCTTGCCCGTGACTTCGGCTACGTCGCTCCAGAGCGGGAACCAGCCAATAGCAACAGGAGAAGCGCATGATCTCCCTCCGTCGCATCCGCCGCTTCATTTGGGCATGGCAGGACAGCCGCCGCAAGCGCAGGCTCCGGGCTATCTCTGAACAAGCCAAGGCCATTGCAGCCGTGAAGATGAAGCACGGGAAGTCTAGGCCGCTGGAGGTCCGCCAGCAGCAGCAGATGCTCAACCTTCTGCGGGGTGGGCACTGATGGCGCGCGCTCACAACTTCACGAGAAAGCAGCGGGCGGAGATTGCTCTCCGTGCCGGCGGGTGCTGCGAGAAGTGCAAGGCCCGTCTCAAGACTGGCGAAGGCGATGCAGACC
>JAEYVE010000217.1 GCA_023432025.1 Pseudomonadota bacterium | reverse complement strand
CGCAGCTCTTCGCTCTGCTCGAAGCCCTGCCGAACGCGCTGGGGATCCGCGCCGGAACGCTCGACGATCCGTCGCTCTTCAGCCCCACGATGGACTTTTACGCCTCGAGTGCGGCGCCGTGGGACGTGATGAACGGCGAGCTCCGGAAGTGTGCGCGCGCGCCCGAGCGTTGAGGGAGGCTCAGCTGGACCGAGCCCGCCTCGTCGCTCGTGTTTTCGAAGCGCTGGGGGGATGCCTTGCGAGAGCGCGCGAAGCCGTTAGACGGCCGCGCGCCCGAGCCCGTACTCGATGGAGTCGAGCAGGGCGTCCATGGACGCTTGAATGATGTTGCTCGAAGCTCCCACGGTGCTCCACTCGCCGCGCTCGTCTCGGCTGTCGATGAGCACGCGCGTGATGGCGCCGGTCCCCGAGTTGCCATCGAGGATCCGCACCTTGTAGTCCGCGAGGTGCATGCCCACGAGCGTCGGGTAAAAGGGCAAAAGTGCCTTGCGGAGCGCCGAGTCGATGGCGCTCACGGGGCCGTTGCCGTCGCCGGCGGTGTGGACCAGTTGCCCGTCGACCTCGAGGCGCACGGTGGCTTCCACGAAGTCCACTCCGCGGCGCTGCCCCACCATGACTTGGTAGTCCAAGAGCTTGAAGAGCGGCGCGTAGTCGGGCGCGTTGCGCTTCATGAGGAGCGCCACCGAAGCTTCGGCGCCTTCGTACGAGAGGCCGCGCGCCTCGGCGGCCTTGATGGCCTCCAAGGTGGCCACCTCGGTGGATTCGTCCACCGAGAGGCCCAGTTGCTCGGCTTTGGTTTGCACGTTGCCGCGGCCGCTGAGGTCGCTCATGACGACGCGCATTTCGTTGCCGACGAGCGCGGGATCGATGTGCTGGTAGGAGTCCACCAGGCGGCGCATGGCCGCTACGTGGACTCCGCCTTTGTGCGCGAACGCGGCCCGACCGACGTACGGCATGCCCTCGTTGGGCGTGAGGTTGGCGACCTCCGCCACGAAACGCGACACCTCGCTGAGCTCGCGCAGCCGGCCCTCGGGTAGCGCGCGGAAGCCGAGCTTGAGCTCGAGGTTGGGGATGATGACGCTCAGGTTCGCGTTGCCGCAGCGCTCGCCGATACCGTTGATGGTGCCTTGCACGTGGCGCGCGCCGGCGCGCACGGCGGCGAGGCTGTTGGCGACGCCGCAGCCCGTATCGTCGTGCGCGTGAATGCCCAGGGGGTGCTCCACGCGGCGCAGCACCTCGCGGACGACCTCCTCCACGCGCCACGGCAGACTGCCGCCGTTGGTTTCGCAGAGGGTGAGCGTTTCGGCGCCACCGCGCTTGGCGGCGAGCAGCGTGGCGACGGCGTACTCCGCGTCGAGCGCGTAGCCGTCGAAGAAGTGCTCCGCGTCGTACACCACGCGGCGCCCCTGACTCACGAGGAAGCGCACGCTTTCCTCGATCATTTCCAGGTTCTTGTCGAGCGTGGTGCGAAGCACCTCCGTCACGTGCAGCGTGGAGCTCTTGCCGAAAATGGTGCACACGGGCGCGCCCGACTCGACGAGCGCCACCAAGTTCGGATCTTCTTCCGGCGCCTTGCCGGCGCGGCGCGTCGAGCCGAAGGCCGCGAGCTTTGCGTGCTTCCACTCGCGGTCCTTGGCGCGCGCGAAGAACTCGGCGTCCTTGGGGTTCGAGCCCGGCCAGCCGCCTTCGACGAAGGCGACCCCGAAGTGATCGAGGCGCTCGGCAATGCGGAGCTTGTCGAGCGCCGTGTAGGAAACGCCTTCGCCCTGGCTGCCGTCACGCAGCGTGGTGTCGTAGATTTCTACGCGGTTCATCGAGCAGTCACGCGGGGCGGCTTCATACGCTCGCCGCCGACGCGTCTCCTTCGCCGCTCGTACGCTTTTTGGCGTCGAGCACGGCGAGCAAGCGGTTCAGGGCCGACAAGTAAGCCTTGGTGCTGGCGACGAGCACGTCCGTGTCCGCGGCGTGGCCGCTGAACACCGCCGACGAGCCCGCGCCGAGCTGGGGGTTTTCGCGCAGGGCTTCGCCCTTGGCGCGCACGCGGACGCTGGCCTCGCCGAGCGCGTCGATGCCCTCGGTCACCGCGTTGATGGAGTACTCGAGCAGCTCCGCGGGAGCGGCGACCAGCTGATCTACCGCCGTGAACAGCGCGTGGACGGGGCCGGTGCCGATGGCCGCGGTGACGCGGGACTCGCCGTCGGGGCAGGTGAGTCGCACCGAAGCGGTGGGCATGCCGGAGCCAGCGCTCACGTGGACGGCCTCCAGCTTGTAGAGCTCGGGGCCGTGGTGCTCCTCGGACGCCGCCAGCGCGATCAGATCCGCGTCCGTGATGCGCTTTTTCTTGTCGGCCAGCACTTTGAAGCGTTCGAAGGCCTTGTCCAAGGTTCCGTCCAAGAGCGGATAACCGAGCTCACGCAGCCGTACGGCGAACGCGTGGCGGCCCGAGTGCTTGCCCAGAACGAGCAGAGTTTTCTGCGCGCCGACGGCCTCGGGACGCATGATCTCGTACGTTTCCTGGTTCTTCAGCATGCCGTCTTGGTGAATGCCGGACTCGTGCGCGAAGGCGTTGGCGCCGACGATGGCCTTGTTCGGTTGCACCACCATGCCGGTGCGCCCGCTCACCAACTTCGAGGTGCGCGTGAGCTGCGTGGTGTCGATGCCCGTGTTCATGTCGAACACGGGGCGACGCGTGGCGAGCGTCATGACCACCTCTTCCAGGGCGGTGTTGCCGGCGCGTTCGCCGATGCCGTTGATGGTCACCTCGGCTTGCCGCGCGCCGTTCAAGATGCCGGCCAAGGCGTTCGCCGTCGCGAGGCCCAAGTCGTTGTGGCAGTGCACCGAAATGATCGCTCGCTCGATGCCCTTCACGTTCTTTTTGATGCCGGCGATGAGCGCGCCGAACTCGTGCGGCAGCGTGTAGCCGACCGTGTCGGGGATGTTCAGCGTGGTGGCGCCGGCCTCGATGACGGCGGTCAGCACCTCGTACAAGAACTCGGGCTCGGTGCGGCCCGCGTCCTCGGGGCTGAACTCCACGTCCGCGCAGAGCGAACGCGCGAACGCGACCATCTTCACGGCGCGCTCGACCACCTGCTCTCGGGTCATGCGCAGCTTGTGCTCACGATGAATGGGAGAAGTGGCCAGGAAGGTGTGAATGCGAGGATGGGTGGCGCGCTTGACGCCCTCGAACGCCTTTTCGATGTCCTTCTCGGTAGCGCGAGCCAGGCCACAAATGATGGGCGGGCTCGCGACCCCTCCGGGACGGAGCGGGCGCCCTTCGGGGACGTCACGTCCGACCGTTTCGGCGATGCGCTGCACGGCCGCCAAGTCGTCCGGCGACGCCGCCGGAAAGCCCGCCTCGATGACGTCCACTCCGAGCCGCGAAAGCGCCCGCGCCACCTCGAGCTTCTCGTCGGAAGTCATGGTGGCACCGGGGCACTGCTCCCCATCGCGCAACGTGGTGTCGAAGATGCGTACGTAATCGCTAGTGGACTGAGTCATGACTCGAGCTCCAGGGCTTTACTTTCTTACTCGCACACCGAGCCATTTGGTTTCGGTGTGAAAAACGACGAGGGGACGGCGTTAGCCATCCGTGGGTTTGACGGTGACGGGGTCCACGAAGGGCATCAGCTTGCGGAGAGCCGCGCCCACCTTTTCGATGGGGAGGCTCTGCTCGGCGAGCTGCCTGGCCTTGTAGTTGAGGCGCCCGCTTTCGTTCTCTTTCACCCAGCCTTTGGCGAAGGTGCCGTTTTGGATGTCCTCCAAAACCTTCTTCATTTCCTCGCGGGCGGCGTCGCCCACGATGCGCGGTCCGGAGACGTAGTCTCCCCACTCGGCCGTGTCGCTGATGGTGTGGCGCATGTAGTTGAGGCCGCCGCGATACATCAAATCCACGATCAGCTTCAGCTCGTGCAGGCACTCGAAGTACGCGACCTCCGGCTGGTAGCCGGCCTCGACCAGCGTCGAAAACCCAGCCTTGACCAGCTCCGCGGCGCCGCCGCACAAGACGGCCTGTTCGCCGAACAAATCCGTCTCGGTTTCTTCGGCGAACGTCGTGTTCAAGACGCCGACGCGCGCGCAGCCGATGGCAGCGGCGTAAGACAGCGCCAGGGCGTCCGCGGTGCCGCTCGCGTCTTGGTGCACGGCCAAAAGCGCCGGCAACCCGCCGCCCTCCAAGAACGTTTCGCGCAAACGCGGGCCGGGCCCCTTGGGGGCGACCATGGATACGTCCACGCCGTCCGGTGGCACGATGCGCTCGAAGCGAATGTTGAACCCGTGCGCGAAGAGCAGCGTCTTGCCCGCGCTCAGGTGCGGCAAAATCGCCTCCCTGAACAGGTCCGCTTGCGTGGTGTCCGGAACGAGCAGCACGACGACGTCCGACGCCGCCGTCGCCTCCGCCACGCTCAGGACGCGGAAGCCCGCCTTTTCGGCCTTGGCGCGGCTCTTCGAGCCTTCGTGCAGGCCGACGACGACGGGCACGCCGCTGTCCTTCAGATTGAGCGCGTGGGCGTGGCCTTGGGAGCCATAGCCGATGATGGCCACCTGCTTGCTCTTGATGAGGCCGGTGTCGGCGTCTTTTTCGAAGCGAATGGTTGCCATACTCACTCTCCCGAGGCCGTGTGGGGCTCAGGCGGCTCGAAAGCCGCCGCCCGAGGTGTCCGAATGCGCGATGCGCGCCGCTTCACCCTGACTGCCACGCGTCATCGCAACGGTGCCGGACTGCACCATTTCGACGATGCCGAACGGCCGCAGCGTGGCGACCAGACCGGCGATTTTCTCCTGCTTACCGGTAATTTCCACGGTGAGGGTCTCCGGCGCCACGTCGACCGCGCGAGCGCGGAAGACCTCGAGCAAACCGAGCACCTCGGCGCGGCGCTCCGGCCCGACGTGAACCTTAATGAGCGCGAGATCGCGGATGACGCTCTGCTTCTCGGTGATGTCCTCGATGCTGAGAAGGTTCACCATTTTGTACAGATTGGCCTCGACGCGTAGCGCCATGTCCTCGTCGGCCTCGATCTGGAAGGTCATGCGCGAAACGCCGGGCTGGTGCGTGCGGCCCACGTTGAGCGAAACGATGTTGTAGTTGCGGCGTCGGAAGAGCGACGTCAGTCGGTTGAGAACGCCGGGGAGATCCTCGACGTAGGCGACGAACGTGCGCAGCGTGGTTTTGGAGTCGGACATCACTCGTCTTCTCCCGTCTCGTAGATGGGATTGTGGACGGACTTGAGCGGCGCGGGACGGCGGATCATGTCGCGCAGATCGCTGCCGGCGGGGACCATGGGGTAAACGGAGTCTTCCTGCTCGACGCGGAAGTCGATGACGACGGAGCCTTCGTGGGCGCGGGCCTGTTCGACCGCCGCCTTCACTTCGCTGCGCTGCGTCACGCGGAGGCCCAAGAGCCCGTGGGCGTCGGCCAGCTTCACGAAATCCGGGCTCTTCATGGGCGTCGCCACGTAGCGGCCGCCGTAGAAGAACTGCTGCCACTGCCGCACCATGCCGAGGTAGCCGTTGTTGATGATGGCGACGTTCACCTTGATGCCCTCTTGAGCGCAGGTGGTCAGCTCCGCCGCCGTCATTTGGAAGCCACCGTCGCCGACGATGACCCACACGTCTTCGTCCGGGCACCCGAACTTGGAGCCGATGGCCGCGGGGAGCGCGAAGCCCATCGTTCCGAGGCCGCCGGACGTGACCAGCTTTCGCGGGTAGTCGTGCTTGTAGTACTGCGCCTCCCACATTTGGTGCTGGCCGACGTCCGTCACGACGATGGCCTTGCCGTCCGTGTAGCGCCACAGGTCGTGGATGACGTGCGCGGCGTACAGCTTGCCGCTGTCGGGCAGATGCTTGATGTCGATGACCGCGGTTTCACCCTTCAGCGCGTCGATGTGATCGAGCCAGCCTTGGATGTTCTGGGTCTGCACGCCGGGCAGCAGCTGGCGCAAGATTTGCCGCGCGTCGCCGATCAGCGGCAGATCGACTCGCACGTTCTTGTTGATCTCGGCGGGGTCGAGCTCGATGTGAATTTTCTTGGCGTCGAGGGCGTACGTCTTCAGGTTGCCCGTCACGCGGTCGTCGAAACGCATGCCGACCGCGACGATGAGGTCCGCCTCTTGAATGGCTTGGTTGACCCAGGCCTCCCCGTGCATGCCCATCATACCCAGCGCGCGCTTGTGACTCGCGGGGAAGGCGCCCAAGCCAAGCAGGGTGGAAGCGACCGGGATCTGCGTTTTCTCGACGAGCTCAATCAGCTCGGCGGTCGCGTTGGACTGAATCACGCCGTGACCGCAGAAGAGGATCGGGCGCTCGGCGGCGCGGATCATTTCCAGGGCCTGTTTCAGCTCTTGGCTGAGCGGCGGATGCTCGGGGCGGTAGCCGCGCAGGACGACCGGCGACGGATCGTAGACGTAGTCGCAGGACTTTTGTTGCGCGTCCTTCGTGATGTCCACGAGCACCGGGCCGGGGCGGCCAGAGGCTGCGATGTAGAACGCCTCCTTGAGCGCCGGCGAAATGTCTTCGGGGCGCGTCACCACGATGCTGTGCTTGGTGATGGGCAACGTGACGCCGGTGATGTCCGTTTCCTGGAAGGCGTCACTGCCGATCAGGCCCGACGGGACCTGACCCGTGATGGCGACCATTGGAATGGAATCCATCATGGCCGTCGCGATGCCCGTGACCAGATTGGTAGCGCCCGGACCGGACGTTGCGACGCACACGCCCACCTTGCCCGAAGCGCGAGCAAAGCCGTCGGCCATGTGCGCGGC
>JAEYVE010000189.1 GCA_023432025.1 Pseudomonadota bacterium | reverse complement strand
CCCCGAGCCTGCGGCTTCGCTCGATTGGAGCGCCAAGCCGGACGAAGCGGACGCGTCGCAAAGCTCGCTCGCTTCCGCTCGCCTCGCCAAAAATCCGGACCTGGCGGACGAAGCGGACGAGCTTGCCTCGAGGCGCTCCCGCGGACGCCACCCCACCGGCACACCCGAGCCCACCGCGGCGCCCCGAAGCGCTGGTGAACGCTGCATCGCGGAGCTCACGTCCAAGAAGGTGCGCTTTCGCGCGCTGGACGAGCGCCCCGGCGTCGAAACGCCCGTGCGCATCGACGGGCCCATCGGCGGCGTCACGTATTTCGCCCACGGCCTCCAGTTGATCGTCGACTGTCGCCTGGGCCTCGCGCTCGTCGAAGTCGCTCCACTGTTCGCGCGCCACGGCGTCACACGTGTCCGCTTCTCGGGGGCGTACGTGTACAGAAACACCCGCCACGGCAAGCTCAGCCTCCACGCCAACGGACTTGCGCTCGACGTCCACGCGCTCACCACCGACAAAGGCACCTTCGAGGTCGAGCGCGATTTCGCGCGCGGCGTCGGCTGCAAGAGCGACGCCCCGCTCGTCAATCGTGTCGCTTGCGAGCTCAAAGAAACGGCCCTCTTTCGAGAGGTCATCACGCCCGACTACGACGCGGACCACCGAGACCACTTGCACGTGGCCCTGCCTCGCCTCCCGTCGACGCCGACCACGCTCTCGCAGAGCGCGTCCAAGGCGAAGGCAGCGGCCCCGAGCCCAGCGCTCGGCGCAAAGACCCCGGCTCAGGCCCCCGAGCCCACGACACCCGCCCGAGCCACGGGCGTCGCCTCCACCGATCGGGCGAGCGAGCTTCGCGCCCAGGCGCCCGCCACTCCCTACGGCTCGCTCCCCGAGGCCTTGCCCGAAAGAGCGCCGTAAGGGCGTCGGTCGCGGCTCCGTCGGCCGAGCCACGCGCCTTTTCTGCGTGGAGACGTCGTGATACCGCCGACGAAGATGTCCGACGTCGCTTCGAACGAGCCCCGCGAGCGTTCTCTTCCGCGCATCGGCCTCGCCGCGCTTTCGCTCACACACGCCCTCGTCTTCGCGTGGCTGGCCGTGGTCTTGCCTTGGCACGCAGCCTACGCCTTTTCCGTGCCCGTCGGCGCCCTCGCCGCCCTGCACCTCGGGCTGGCGGGCGCTGCGCTGCTTCGCAGGAGGTCCCTCACGCTCCTCTTGTGGGCGCTGGTCGCGTACCTCTCCTGTGCGGGTCTCGCGCTCCTCACCTGGCTCATGCTCAGCACGGCGCTGTACCTATCCAACCTGTATGGCGGCGTCGGCCAAGCCGTTGCCACGGGCCTCGGGACTGTTTGGTGCGTGCTGGCGCTGTTCTCGCTCCCGATCTCGCTTTGGGGGTTTGCTCTGGGCGCGCGGCTGCCACTTCGTGTCCTGCGACGCTGGCTGCCCTGGGGAGGCGGGGCGGCTGCCTCGCTCTTCGTGCTCTCGCTCTTGCTCGTCGCGCGCAGCGCCCACGCCAAGCCGACCACAGCGCGCGATCCCCGAATCGTCTCGCTCGTACGAGACACCGCGGCGCGCGCGCTGGCGCGCCCGCCGCGGGATCGGCTCGCCAGCGCCCGGCCGGAGTCGAAGTCCAAGTCGTCGGAGACCGACGACGGCCCCGCGCGTGAGCCGAAGCGTCCGCGCAAACGTCAACGCGCGGCCAACCGCCCCCTCGCACGTTGCGCCCAGCCCGTCGGAGAAGCGCCTTTCACCTTGCTCGTTTCGGAGGCGGGCGCCCCCACCGCGTGCCTCCAGCAGGCCAACGCGGAGGGCCTCGCCCGCGCGCTCGAGGCGCACCTCACGCGGAGCGCACCTCCGCCCTCGCAAGTCCGTCTGGATCTGGTGACGGGCGTGCACCAGCTCCGCTCGGTGGTGTCCCTGGTCGACGCGCTCAAGCTGCGGCCCGCTCGGGACGGCGTTTGCGCCACCGTGGACGCGAAGGGGACGCGTTGCCTACCGCCGTGGCTGCTCGCCGCACAGGGCAGGTTCACGAGCTACCGGCCGCTCGACGCAGTGGCCGACGCAGGCTTCGGGGTGCGCTTCGACGAGCTGCGCCGCATGCTCGGAAAAGGCTTCGAAAAAGCCCGCTTGGAGCGCATCGAAACGCAGAGGTTCGTGGCCAGCCCCGAGGGCGTCGTCGACCTCCAGGACGAGCCCACCGCGGCTCTGCCCCCAAAAGACGAGCTTCGCACAGCCGGGCGGCTCGCGGCTGCACACATCGTCCGGGCGCAGGGAGAAAATGGGAGCTTCCGTTACACGTTGGACCCCTACACGGGCATGGCGGACGACGAGAGCGTCAACGTGGCGCGCCACGCGGGAACCACGCTCGTTTTGTGTGAGCTGGGGCAAGGTCGCCGCACCAACGAAGCCGCCCGCAAAGCCGCCCGCTTCCTCCTCGATTTGGAGAAACGCGTCGCAGACCTCTCGGTGTTCAGCCTCGATGGGGAGCGAGCCCAGCTGGGCCACACGGCGCTGTCTTTGGCGGCGCTCGTCACGTGTCGCCCTCGCCTCGAGGGACGCTACGACGACGTGATCCGCCGCGCCGGTCGAACCCTGCTTCGCTTGCAACGAGCGGACGGCAGCTTCGCTCCCGCGCTCGAGCTGTCGAGTGGGGAGCCCGTCGGCACCCGCCAGGGCCTCTACGCCGCAGGACAAGCCGTGTTGGCGCTGGTGCTGCTCGAAGCTTGGGAGCGCCCCGATGCTCGCGCGCCGCTGCACGAAGCCGCGGAGCGCGCCATGCGCTTCTACGGCGGTCCGTACTGGCGCGGCCTGGCCTACGACTTCTTCTTCCTCGAAGAGAACTGGCACTGCCTCGCGGCGCGTGCCGCCCTCGCCATCCATCGAAACGACGCCTACGAGCGCTTCTGCCTCGACTACGTCACGTTCAAGAGTCGCTTCATCCAAGACGGAGAGCCAGGCGTCCCCGACGGCAGCTACGGCCTTTCACCGCTCTTTCCGCCGCACGTCACGCCCACGGCCGGCTTCGGCGAGGCGCTCGCTGCCTCGCTCGCCGTGCGGCGCGCTCGGGGCGACGACAGCGAGCGAGAGCGCGAGCTCTTGGGGCGCGTGCTCTCGTTTCTCGTGCAGCAGCAGTGGCGGGAAGAGCATTGCTTCGCCTGCGCACGACCCAAGAGCGTCCTGGGCGGCTTCTCCGAGAGCGCTGCGTCTCCACTCCAGCGCATCGACTACACCCAACACGCTTGGGCCGCCCTCGGTCACGGCGCACGCGAGCTCGCGCTCGGAGGTGACTGAGGCATGTCGCGTGTCGTCGCCTACGGCTGGGGCCTCGGTCTCGTGCTACTCACCGTGAGCCCCGCGCTGCGCGACGCGCGCGCCGGGGATTCGTACCCGCTCTCCACGTACCCCATGTTCGCGGCGGCACGCGAGCGGCCGCTCGTGTACTTCGCAGAAGGTGTCACGGCTTCGGGTGACGCGGCGCGCCTCGAGCCCGCGCTCCTCGGCAGCGACGAGGTCATGCAGGCCGCGGCCACGGTTCGACGCGCGGTTCAAGCGGGCGGCCGGCGCCCCCGTGAGCTCTGTCGCCAAATCGCGGCGCGTATCGCCAAGCGCGGCGAGCCGAAGGTCAAGCGAGTGCGGCTCGTCGACGCGCGCTTCGATCCCGTCGCCTACT
Organism: Pseudomonadota bacterium; assembly: GCA_023432025.1. Classification (GTDB taxonomy): domain Bacteria; phylum Myxococcota_A; class Polyangia; order Polyangiales; family Polyangiaceae; genus NIC37A-2. The sequence continues at coordinate 905 of JAEYVE010000189.1, read as the reverse complement.
TCGTCGACGGCCCCGAGCCGAGCGAAAAGAACGTGCACGCCCAGTGCAAAGTGCCCCCGAGGAGCCGGAAATGATGCGCGCCCTGCTCTCGAACGCTCTGCTCTCCAAGCTGGACCGCGTGTACTACGCGCCCGCGCCCGCCGAGCGGCTCGCCGTGGTGCGCATTTTGGTGGGCGCGTTCGCGCTCGTGTACTTGGCCGTGCGCGCCGGGAGCTTCTTGGATGCAGCGCGGCTCCCCGCGGCGCAGTTCGTGCCCGTGGGGCCGGTGGCGCTCTTGGATGCGCCCCTCCCCTTCGCCGTGTCCGCGACGCTCCTCGCCGCCGCGCTGCCGCTCGGGCTGGCGTTCACCTCAGGCGCGGCGTTCCGCGTGACGGGGCCGCTCTTTGCGTTCTTGGTGCTCTGGCTCACGAGCTACCGCAGCTCGTGGGGCATGCTGTTTCACACCGAGAACCTGGTGTGTTTGCACCTCTTGTTGCTCGGCGCGTCGCCGGCCGCCGACGCGTTGTCCCTGGATGCACGCCGCGCAGAACAGAACGTCCCCCCGGACGGCCGCTACGGCTGGGCGCTCCGCGCCATGACACTGGTCACGGTGGGCGCGTACTTTCTCGCTGGGCTCGCCAAGCTGAAAATCTCCGGGGTATCTTGGGCGCACGGCGACGTTTTGCGCGTGCACGTCGCGTTCGACAATCTGCGAAAGATCGAGCTCGGTAGCCTTCATTCGCCGCTCGGCGCGTGGCTCGTGCGCGCGCCGTGGCTCTTTCCACCGCTGGCTTCGCTGTCGCTCGCCCTGGAGCTGGGGGGGCCTTTGGCACTTTTGCACCCGCGCGCCTCGCGTCTTTGGTGCGCCGGCATTTGGGCGTTTCACGCGGGCGTCGTGCTGCTCATGGCCATTGCATTTCCGTATC
>JAEYVE010000139.1 GCA_023432025.1 Pseudomonadota bacterium | reverse complement strand
AACGCCCCGCGTCGACTTCCGCGCTCAGCTCTGCCCAGAACTCACGCCCGTGCTTGTTCGCCACGCGCGCACGATCGCTCGTTGCGCCGATCCTCGCGAGGCGTCGATTGCTGGACGGTTACCTTCTTATGGTCGAATCCGCCGCGTCCTTTGGCGAGCTCGGCCGTACGCTCCAGAAGTCGTCGATCCATGTCGTGCGCGATCATTCGCTGGCGAAACGCCTGCAAAGCGCCCTGTGAAAAGGCCGGCTCCGTTTCGCCCAAACGACCCAGCACGAGCTGCCAGCGCGCGTCCACCATCGTCAGTTCGACGGCTTCCGCGTCGGAGGCTCCGACGTAGGCTTGAAGAAGCACGGCCATCGCCATGAGCGCCGGCGGGACCGGGACCTTGCCCTCGCCGTTCTGTCGGTACATCCCACTCAGCTCCACCTGAAACGCCTCATCGAACAGCTCATGTCGGTGTCGCCGAAGGAATGCGAACAGCTTCTTCGTGCGCTCGAGACGCTTCAGCAGCCACTCCTCTTGCTTCGTCGGTTCCGTCGGCGGGGTCCATCGCGGCACGCTCATGCAGCGATTCGATCAGACACTCGCGCCATCGTCGATCGTGTTCCGCAACCGATCGGAATGATCCGACTTTTCTGCCCCATTCGAACCGATCGGCGCTCTAGGGTCAGATGCGCGGCGGCAGCGAGGAGCAAGTCGCGGCCAGTCTTCGCCTTGATCCGCTGAGCGATTGTGCCGGTAGTGCCGACAATCGCCGAACCGGAGGGTGGTGGGCTCTGCCCGTCGTCACGTTTTTGGGCGGGGGGCGTCGCTTGTTCCGGAACTTGCGGGGCGAGTTCCGCCATCAACCGGATCAACTCCGGCAGCTCCTCCTTCAAGAAGGCCTCGGACCCCTCGCATTCCACCTCGTTCTGACCAAAACGAACACGAATCTTGCAGACACTCATCTGAAGCACTCTCCCCGCAGACAGGTCGATCGAAGCTAGCCACGTGTGAGCATTCTGCAAGTCCATCGGCCGGCGATTTGTTGGTGCCCTAAGTCGCGAGTCCGATACGGCACGCGTCCGGGGCGCTACAGCGCCGCGGCTTGTCCCCTCGCAAGCGAAACCCGCACCTGGTTCCGGACCTTTCCACCAAACGCGTTGGTCCCCCGAACCTCGCACGTCGTCTCCCAGCAGCTCGCCTCCGAAAGGGTGGGCTCCGTGCAGTTCTCGACGTCGATCGAGCCGGGGTTGTGGGCGGTCTTCTTGGCGAAGGCTTCGAATCCCTCCGTCGAGGGCCGAGCGCTCCGGCTTCGAGCCGCACTACCGTCTGCGACTGCTCAACGCCTGCTCCGGATAGCCTTTCGAGCGTTGACCCACCACCAAGTGTGAAGAGCCGAAGAGCCGGTGGTCCTGCGCGCCTCGCATCGCCGTGCGCTACAAAACACAAAACCCCCGGAGAACCGAGGGTTTTGAGAGCGCGCCCCGTAGGAGTCGAACCTACGACCCTCGGATTCGAAGTCCGATGCTCTATCCAGCTGAGCTAGGGGCGCTTGGAGCGATGCAGCAGAAAGAGCACTCTCGTGCGCGGTCCTGCGTGCGATTGCGGACCGAGGTGTAGCAGGCGACGCGGGGGCGGGGAAGCCCGTCCGGAGCCGCTTCGAGAGGGCGGGAGAGGCGGGTCGAGTGCGGGTCGAGCGAGGCCTCCAGAGAGCCACGCGAGGCCCCCGATGGGGGACGTGGGACCGCCGACGTCACCCCGCTGGCTGAAGAACAGACGGCGGCGTCCCCCTGCCGCCCGCGTGCGCTCGTCGCCTCACGCGCTCGGGAACGCTAGGAGCTCTTCGCGGCCTTCTTGGAGCCGGACTTCCTGTTGCCCGCCTTCTTCGTGGCCTTCTTGGAGCCGGCCTTCCTGCCGCCTGTCTTCTTTGCGTTGGCCTTCCTGCTGCCGGTCCTCTTTGCGCCGGACTTCTTGCTGGCGGATTTCTTCGCGCCGGTCTTGCCCGCGGTGCCGGCCTTCTTCGAGCTCTTCCTGCCGCCCGCCTTCTTCGCGCTCTTCTTGCCGGTCTTCTTGGGGGGCACCTTTTCGCCCTCTTTGCGCGCTTCACTCAGGCCGATGGCGATTGCTTGTTCTTTGCTCTTCACCTTCTTTTTGGAGCGACCGGATTCGAGGGTGCCTTGCTTTCGTTCGTGGAGGGCGCGAGCCACCTTGTTCGACGCGCCCTTGCCGTACTTTCGTCCTTTCGAAGACTTGCTTGTGGCCATCTCGCCCTCCGCGGGTAGAGAACGTCCCGAAACGGGCAAAGCATTACGAGGGCGCGGCTTTTGGGGCGCGCTGGGAGCGCTCTGGCGTGCGTGCGCCCGTCTATTGGGCCTTCGGCAAAGGGCACCTCGCTCGTTCGAAGTCCGACCACGGCGACGTACGTTGGACGCGCTCGGGCACGGTGTGCACGTTGAAGGCCGCGGGACGAAGACGGCTCGTGAGCTCGCTCCAAGCGAGCGGCGTGGCGACGGGTGCGTCTCTTCGCGCGCGTGTGGAGTACGACACGACGGTCGTCGCCCCGCGAGCGTTGCGCAAGTAGTCGATGAAGACCCTGCCGCTCCGCTTGGTCTTGCTCGCTTCGGCGACGAACCAAGTCGGACGTTCTTCCACGAGTGCCCGCGCTACGTCGCGCGCGAACACGTTGCACTCTTCCCAGCTGGCGCCGCGAATGAGCGGAACCACGACGTGCAGACCTTTGCCGCCCGTGGTTTTCACGAACGAAGTGAGGCCGAGCTTGGAGAGCCGGTCTCGCACGAGCCGAGCGGCAGCCAGCGTGCGCGTCCACGGCACGCGAGGTGACGGATCCAAATCGAACGTGAGACGATCCGGCCGTTCCAGATCGTCCACCGTGGCCGCCCACGTGTGAAGCTCCAGCGCGCCCAGTTGAACCAGCTCCAGCAGATCGGGGAGCGCGTCGAGAACCAAATACTCGTTTTTTCCCGTTCCTTCCGCGATTTCTACACGTCGCAGGGTGGCGGGGACGCCCTTGCCGGGGTGACGTTGAAAGAAGCAATGGCTCTCCGCTCCGGAGGGACAGCGCACGATCGCCACGGGGCGGTCACGGAGCTCCGGTAGCACCTGCTCTGTCACCGACGTGTAGTACTCCGCGAGCTCTCGCTTCGTGACCTTCCGCCGCCCTGGAAAGAGAACACGATCCGGATGAGTGAGTCGCGGAGCGGCGTGCAGCTTGGGCGGTTCCGTGGGCGCTTCTCTCACGATCTCTGGAGCGCGTTTGTCCTCGCGCAAGCCGAGGAACGCGGGGTGACGCAAGCGGCCGTCCTTCGTCCACTCGGTGAAGTCCACCTCGGCGACCAATGCTGGCCGCACCCAATGCACGCCAGCGCGCGTCTTGGGCGGATTGGAGAAAGCTGGTGTTTTTCGTTCGAGCTTGCCGAGCTTCGTCCTGAGCTCGCGCCTGGTTGCGTCGGTGAAGCCGGTGCCGACGCGCCCGGCGTAAACGAAGCCTTCTTCGTCGTTGACGCCCAAGAGGAGAGCTCCGATGCGCTCGTTGGGGCGCTGCCCGGCGAGGTCCGTGTAGCCGCCGATGACCAGCTCCTGGCGAGAGCCGCACTTCGTTTTCACCCAGTCTTTGCCGCGTCCCGCTCGGTAGGTGCTGTCGGCTCGTTTGGACACCGCTCCTTCGAGGCGCAATTGACACGCGTGTTGGAAGAAGTCCGCACCTCGTCCGTCGACGTGCTCGCTGAAGCGGAGCGCCGCATCTGCGTTCTCGACCAAAGTCTTCAGCGCTTTCTTGCGTGAGACCAAGGGCTCGTCACGCAAGTCTCTGCCGTCCAAGTGAAGCAAATCGAACACGTAGTACGTCGGCTTTGCGTTACCTTCGCGGAGCAGGCGCTGGAGCGCTTGAAAGCTCGTGCGACCGTCCGCCAGCTCGACGGCGACCTCTCCGTCGAGGAGCGCCGAAGTACACGGGAGTTTCTCGACGGCCTTCGCGATGTCCGGGAGTCGCTCGGTCCAATCCTTGCCGTTGCGGCTGAGGAGCTTGGCCTTGCCGTCGACCACCGCGGCCAAGATGCGGTAGCCGTCGAACTTCATTTCGTGCAGCCAGCCGTCGCCGCTCGGCGGGGTTTTCACGAGCGTCGCGAGCTCCGGCTTCGCCATGGACACCAGTGACGGAAGAGAAGCCGTGCTCTTCGTTCTTCGTTGCTTGGTGGTGGTTCGTGACGTGTGTGGCTGCGCGCTGCGCGACGTGCTTCGTGATGTGCGCCGCGCTTTCGCCGAGCGCGTTCGAGCAGACCCTGCTGCCGCCACTTCCCCCAGGCTGCGCCCGCTCAGCACACTCTTGGGCTCGGTTTCGGTGACGCTGCCGTGGCGGGCGTGCTCGTCCCGACCCTTCACCAAGAGCCACTGTGAGCCCTTCGCCCGAGCCAGGCGGACCAAAGAGAATCTTCCGTGGAGTTTTTCGCCTGCAAGCTCGAACGACAACTTGCCCTCCCGCAAGCCGCTCTCCACGTCGCCCTCGGGCGACCAGTTGCCTCGATCCCAAAGGAGGACGTTGCCTCCTCCGTATTGCCCTTCCGGGATGGCGCCCTCGAACGTTGCATAGTCCAAAGGGTGATCTTCCGTGGCGATGGCGAGGCGCTTGTCGCGTGGATCGAGGCTCGGTCCCTTGGGAATGGCCCAGCTCTTCAGCACGCCCGACACCTCCAGTCGAAAGTCGTAGTGAAGGGTCGATGCTGCGTGCTCCTGCACGACGAAAATCGGTGCTTTCGCGCGGCCTCGCCTCCGCGACGGTCGGGGCTCCTTCGTTTTCGAAAAGTCCCTCCGCGCCTCGTATGTGTGGAGCCCAGCCATGCTCGTTTGGGTCGTCACCTTCGACCTCGGCGCGGTGAAAGGTGCGCCCCTCCCGCATTCAAGCTGGCGCTGATTCGAGCGTCGTCAACAACGCGCCTTTTCGGGGGCAACGACATGGCTCCGAATGCGCGCTTCGCGCGTGCAGCTGCGGGAGCTGGACGTGGATTTGCGGCTCGAGAAAGACGATGCGGGAGCTCCCGTCGTCGTGGCATTCCGTGATGCAAGCCGCGGCGCCCAGGCTCTTCCGGAGTTGCGGCGCCTGCCGTACCCGAGCGAGCGACACGCCATCGCCGAGTGGGTGAGCGAAATCGAGCTCCGCGTGAACGGCGTGTAAGCCGCGTTGCGGCGGCGGACCTCACGTCGCTTGCGCGTTGCCGGTGAGCTGACTCGCGTCGTGCACGATGTGACCGACGAGGCCGTAGGCTTTGGCTTCTTCCGCGTTCATCCAGTGATTGCGTTCGGTGTCCCGCTCGATGGCTTCGAGGGACTGACCCGTGGCTTCGGCAAAAATGCGGTTGAGTCGCGTGCGCATGAGGAGGATTTGCCGCGCCTCGATCTCCACGTCCGAGGCCGGACCTCCGACTCCCCCGAGCGGCTGATGCAGCAAAAACCTGGTGTTCGGGAGCGCAAAGCGCTGCTCGCGCGGCGCTGCGGTGTAAATGAGCGCGCCCGCGCTCGCGACCCAACCCGTACCGAGCATACGTACCGGTGCCGTGACGAAGCGCAGCACGTCTCGAATGGTGTCGCCCGCCTCCACATGCCCCCCCGGCGAATGCACGATCACGCGGATCGGCTGCTGATTGCGCGCGTCGAGCGCCAAGAGCGCAGCCGTCACGTCTTGTGCGAGCTTGCTCGTCACCTCTCCAAAGACGAGCACCGTGCGCGCTGCGAGCAGCTCTTCGACGAGGGCTGGGGGCGCCGGGCGCGGACGTTCAGTGGCGGAGTCTTCGGGGTGCGGCATGCCCCACCAAGTACGGTCGTGCGTCTTGGCGAACCATGTCCAAGACTCTCGAAGTTTCGTTACGGAGCTCGGGACGCTTGCAGGCGTTCGGCGGAGTGAGCGAGGGTTTCTTCATGAGCTCCGTGACCTCCGCGAAAAACGCACGACGCGAAAGATGGGCGGCCGCCTTGCTGCATCCCGCCGTGTCGAAGGCCATCGCCCTGCTTCAGGCAGAGCCCGGGCGCACTTGGACCGTGAAGAGTCTCGCCAAGGCCGTCGCGGTGTCGCGTTCGGTGCTGGCGCGTCGCTTCGTGGAGGCGACCGGCTCGTCTCCTCTCCGCTTTCTCGCACGTCAGCGCATGAGCTGGGCCGCGCACTTGCTCGAAAGCACGGATTGGCCGCTCGCGGAGATCGGCGCGGCCGTCGGCTACGAATCGGAGTTCGCTTTCGGCAAAGCGTTCCGGCGCGCGCGCGGCGTGGCTCCCGGCGCGTACCGAAGAGCTCAGCGAAGCTTTGCCGCGAGGCCGCTCTGCCGAGCGGCGTAAGGCGGAAGCGCCTTCGCGCGTCCCGCTGCGTCGGGGTCTGCGGAGATGTCGGGCGCCGTGAAGCGTGAGAGGCTTCGCTACTTCTTGAGCAGCACCTTGAAGCGAACCTTGCGCTCGACGGGCATGCCCGCCATCGGCTCGGCGGCGGGCCCGGAAAACGCGGGCTGAAGCGCGTAGGTTTGGAGGCGCTCACCGGGGACACCACGTTCGACGAGGAGACGACGGATGGCCCACGTGCGCTGTTCGGCGAGACCGGCGGCTTCCCCCGGCGCGCTCTGGCTGACGATGGCCACGCACACGAGCGATGGATCCGCCATCAAACGAGCGGCGGCTCCTTCGAGCGCAGCCTGCGACTCGGGCAGAATTTGGGTGCTGTTCACCTCGAAATCGATCTGCTCGGGGAGGGACTCCGCGCCTTTTTGGTTCAACGTGGGATCGGCGTTGACGCCCTGGTCTTCCAGCGCCTTGCAGCCGGTGGCTTCGGCCACGGCGGGCTCTGCCGGTGGCGTGAAGGCGGGCGCGCTCGCCGTCGTGGCCCCGGGAAAACACTCGGCGTCGAGGGTTTGCTGACACGCGACCTCCGGGTGACTCGCGATGTGCTCTCGAATCGCTCCTTCGTAAATCGCGCGGCCTTCGAAGCGCACGCGCGCGTCTTGCACGCTCGCAGGAGCGCCCACCGGCTCGTACAGCGCCTCGTAAATGACGAACGGCACGGGCGAGGAGTACTCCGCCAGCTTTCCGACGTTCCGAAGCTTGCAGGTGCCCGTCCACGCCTGGCACGGCTCTGTGCTGGCGCGCTGGGACGCGCACGCGCCGGCGGTGAACAGAGCGGCGAGCAGCGCGCCCAGCGCCGCGCCGAACCACACGCGCCGCGTACGCCGCTTCGAGCCGAAGAGCGCGCGGAGCGGAGACGAGGTGTCGGTCAACGGAGCCTCACGGAGTTTTCTGCTCATGGATCTCGAAGTCCTCGATGGTTTTTGCGTGCGTGTAGCCACCAGCGAGCCAACGCTCGAGCTCGGGAAAATACGGGAGGCTATCGGCCGAATCGTAGGGGTTGCCGGTGACTCCGGGGAAAACGTCCCGACGTTGCACGACCACGACGGCAGGTGGGTTCTTCTTCAGGTCCTCCAAAAGATCGTGACGCGCTCGCTCACGGTCCCACGTGACCCGTTGAGGAACGTTGTAAATGAAACGACTCGAGGGCTCGGCGCCGCTCAGCCAATAAATGGCGGGCTCGAAGCCCCACACGTACAAGCTGCGTCCCTCCGGCAAACGTCTCGCCACGTCGAGTGCCACGCGCCGGTCGGCGTCCAGGTTGTAGTCCGCTACGTAGTAGAGCTTTTGGTCGAGCTCCTCGCGGCTCGACAGCGGCCCCACGCGCGCCAAGTAACCGAGCCTGAGAAGGCTTCTGTGCCAGAAGCCTTCAGGCACGTCGCGCACGGGGGCGCGCATGGCCACGGCGATGGCCACGAAAGAGAAAAAAGCCAGCGCGCCCGAGGGGCTCCCCACCGCCAAGCGTCGCCACAGTTTGTAGAGACCCACGCCGCTCACGAGCGAGAGCAGCGGCAGCGTGGCCGCGTAGTGGTAAGCAAAGAACTTTCCTTGCATGGCCACGCCCGCGAGCTGCACGGACGCGATGCCCAACACCAGAAAGAACCCTTCGCGCTCGCGTCCGTGGATGGGGCGCATGGAGATGGCGGCAATGAAGCCAGCCCCCAGGAGCGCAGACAGGCCGAAGAACGCCTCCTGCACGGCAACGTAAAACATTTCCGGCGCGGAGCGCCCCACCCAGCTGAGCTGCGTGTAACCCGGCGTGAACTCCCCGAGCGTCCACGCCAGCTCACTCCAACCCCCGCGCCAAACGAACCACAGCGCGCAGAGCAGAATGGGCGCGAGGCTGCCGAGCGCCAAAACGCACGCAGGCACGAGCGATCGCAGGGGTGAGGCACCGGCTGCCCGCTCGCGTCGCGCCAGAGCCGAAGCACACACGATGGTGGCGCCGCCGAGCGGCGGTTTCAACAAGAAGGCCAGACCAAACGCGCCGCCGATGGCCGCCCAGCTGAGCACGCGATAGCGGGGCGGGACGTACACCACGGTCAGCAGCAGAGCGCCTACGGTGAGAAAGCCGCCGAACGTCTCTGGCTGTCCGCTGTGCCAAAACTCGAGCTGCGCATGCAGGAGCGCCGCGAGCGCGGCGCCGACGAGCCCCACGGTCTTCGAGCCGAACAGGTCGACGCTCACGCGGCGCAAACCCAGCACCATGAGCAAGAGCCCCGCGACCTCGAGCAACCGTGGCGCCATCATGCTCTTGCCGAGCGCGGCGAACGCAGCCGCGTAAACGAAGAAGATGCCGGGGGGCTTGAAGTCCCAGAGGTCTTCGTAGGGCACTTCGCCGTGCAACAAGCCGTCGGCGACCGTCGCGTAAATGCCCTGATCGCGCCCGAAGCTGAAGAGCAGGATTTGCGCCGCGCTGAACGCGATCGTCACCCAGCAGAGCACCTCGAGCCAGAAATCCGGGTCGCGCACGTGCTCGCGAGGCAAAGCCTCGGCTGCAGTCGGTGGCACCGATGCGCTCGGCATGCGCCGAGACGCTAGCCAATGTGAGTCGCGCGACCAACGGTGCACTCACGGAAAGGGTGCGCTTACGGAAAGGCGGATGCGTCCGAGGTGCGGGCTCGATGCGGGAATCGCGTGCAAGCGACCTTGCGGTCATCCGCACATGGCCGGCGGATGCCCTCTCTCGTCGTGTGAGGCGCGGAGGTTTTTAACGGATGACCATTCGCTGTGCTGCCGCCCTTCGGGTCCGGCGACTCGCCGCGCAGGCTGTGCTCCTCGGCTCCTTGGGGGCTTCGGGCTGCTTCGTTGCGGCCAGCGATGAGCGCCCCGAGCTTTGGAGCGGCTCGCCCGAGCCGCGGTCCGGCGGCGCGCCGCCTTGGACACCTTCGATGCCGCCTTGTGCGGAGGGGTCGGAGCGAAAGTGCCGCATCTTCGTCGATGAGGAAAACGGCGTGGTGTCTTGCTGGCTAGGTGTTCAGTCCTGCGTCGACGGCGTTTGGACGGACTGCGCGCTCGTGGACGAAAAGACGGTGAATGCCGTCACGCCCGACTGAAGGTCGCTCCGCGCGTGAGCCGATGGACGGCGCTGTGTCCCCGAGACCCACAAAACGGGTTCGGGTTGGGCGGCGCAGCCGTTCGCTCCGGGGGTGCGTGTTAGCATGAAGGTTGCTTTAACCTTCTGGCCTCGCTGGTCTTCACGCCGTGTCGTGGGACCCGGGGTCACCCCGGCGGAGTGAGCCGGGGCAGAACGATCCTTCTTTTTTCGCCCTCCAAGAGACGAGTCACGCCTCTCGTTCGTCGCGCCCGCGCTCAGTCGTGGTGCTGCGACGTCGAGCGGCCCTACGAAATTCTTGCGGGGAGCGAAACAAAGTTCGAGCGATTCCTGGTGCGGGCACTTCGTACGACATCCAGGAACTCGATCGGGCGCACTTCGATGAACGGCTTTCCCATGCAGAACCTGAGCAAAGCGCGCTCGCCCCACAAGACCTTCTGGGCTTCTGCTGCCGCCCTGCTCGCGCTTTTGCTCGTCACACCTCTGGGCTGTTCGAGCGAAGGCGAACCGCGACCGTTGGTGGGCTCGGGAGGCCCCAATCAAGGCGGGGGAGTGTGGACGGGGCCCTGCGAAGAGGGCTCGGTGCACGCCTGTTCGGAAACCTTGGACGAAGAAAACGGCGTCCTCAGCTGCTGGCACGGCACGCAGTACTGCGTGGGCGGCGTGTGGGGCCCCTGCATCGACGGTGAGCTCACGCGCCGCCCGGATTGGCGCAAGGACAAGAACGCGAGCTTCTTCCGGACGCTGGCGCGCTCGACCGCGGAATCCTGCCGCCTCGAAAATGCCTGCAACCCGAGCTGCATGAAGTGGGAGGAAGATCCCGAGCCGGATCTCACGGCCATGGTGGGCAGCGGAACCGGCATGACGACGGTGCCCTCCTGGGGCGTCGAGGAAAACGGTAGCGCACCGTGCACTCACGGGTTGTGCACGGTGGGCGCGCCGCTCCTCGCGAGCTGCCATACGTGCGCGGCGCGTGTTTGCGACCGAGATCCGACGTGCTGCACGGACGCTTGGGATCAGGCGTGCGTCGACTTGGTCGAAGACGAGTGCGTGCCCAACGTCACGACCTCGCCCATCAGCATTTGCGACTACGGCCTGTACTCCGCCACGACGCTGCAGCTCGGCGGCAACTCCTCGCTGGTGGGTGGCCCCGTGGGCGCGGCCGCGCCCGGAAATTCGGTCACCATCGATACGGACACGCGAGTGGCCGAGGTGCGCTCGGGGGGGAACATCACCCTCCGAGACCGCGTCACCGTGGACGGTGACGTCATCGCCGGCGGCAGCGTCACGATCGGCAACAGCGTGAGCATTGGCGGCCAAACACGCTCCAACCAAAGCGCTTCGCTGGAGTTTCCCACCATTCCGACGCGGGCCCTCAGCTGCCTCGCCGACCCGGGGGGCACGGTGAACCTCAACGGCTCCCCTGCTGTCACGATCAACCCCGGCGACGGGCGCAACTTCACCATCGGTAACTACGCAGCCTCGGTGATTCTCTCGGGGCCGGGCAACTACGGTACCTTGAACTTCAGCGCCGACGGCGCTGTCGTCTTCGCGCAGCCGGGTACGTACACCTTCCGCACGCTCCGCTTTGGTGGCAACTCGCCGCGCATTCTCCTGCCGCCGACGGGCGTCGTGCAGATCGACGTTTGCACGGACCTCCATTTCGACAACTCGGTGCGCGTGATGACGTGGGGCACGGCGGGCGCTTGTGGCACCTACTCGTCGGCGAACCACTACTCCGCTCAGGACACGGTCACGGTCGGCGGCGTGGACTACCGTTGTCGGCAGCTGACCACGAGCTGCAACAACCCGGCGAACGCACCCACGGGCTCGAACTGGAGCGGCGTTTGGGAGGTTTGGGACCCCACCACCAGCTACACGGGGCCTTACTGCCAAACGGGTCAGCCGCCGGATCCGTACGCCGTACGTTGGTACACGAACGACACCAGCGTGAAGATTGGCCCGGGTGCGCTGGCCTCGGGCGTGTTGATCGCGCCGTACGCCACCGTGACGGCGGACTCTGCGAACGGCTCGGGCGTCATCCGAGGTCTCGTGTACGCCAACTCGTTCACCGGCCAAGCCGGCTTGAGGCTGGACTCCACCGGCCTGGACGGCGACTCGTGTCGGGCGGCCGGCGTCGACCCCGAGTTCAACGATTGCCCGGTTTCCATCGTTCTTCCCGAAACGCAAAACGCGCTCAACGAGCCGTGTCGAACGGGCGTGGACTGCCAGGTCAACACGCGCTGCACCAACGTGGACTCGGGCAACTCGTGTGTGCACAGCAAGTGCGACACGGGCGTGGCGCTGAATCCGAGCTGCGACTCGTGCGTGGCCATGATTTGCGCCGAACGTCCCTCGTGCTGCCAAGCAGCGGGCGGTGGCTGGGACGCCACGTGCGTCAACATGGTGAAGTTCACTTGTGACGCGTGGTGCGGGTCGGTCATCGCTCCGGCGTGCGCGCATCAGCCGTGCGCCACCGGCGCAGCGCTGAACGCCGCCTGCCATCCGTGCGTGGCGGACGTGTGCGCGGTGGACCCCACGTGCTGCTCCGGAACCTGGAGCGCCAGCTGCGTCCAGCGGGCGGCGCTTTTGTGCCAACCGGAGGGCGGCGACATTTGCGACTACGCCGTGTTTGCCGGCAACCAAGGTTGGGTGAGCTCGACCGTGTCGGGCGGTATCGTGGGCGGCGGCCCCCTCACGTTGACGGGCGCCACCGTCGGAAATGTCACCTCGCAGGGCGCCGTCACCCTCACGGATACGACGGCGGGCGCCGTGTCGGCGGAGGGCGCCATCACCGCCAATGCGGGGTCGATGACGGGCGCTCGCGTACAGAATCAAGCCACGCTGCCGACGGCAGCTGTTCCCACGCTGACGCCGACGCCGACGTGCGGCGCGGGCACCACGACGCACACTACGAGCACCAGCTTGGCGGCGGGAAATCACGGCAACATCACCGTCTCCGGCGCGGGCACCGCGCTGACGCTCGCTGCAGGCACGTACAACTTCGCCAGCCTGACTCTCGGCAACGGTACGATCTTGCGCATCCCAGCCACCGGCAATGTGGTCATCAACGTTTGCGGCGGGCTCAGCGTGGGCACCGTCCAAATGGAGCTGGCGACCGGCGCCATCAGCGCCACCGACGCTCAGCGCGTTCAGTGGAACTGGCTTGGTTCGGGCACGGCCAACATCACCTCCACGGCGCTCTACGGCACCATCCGCGCCCCCTCCGGAGACGTCGCGCTCGGCGCGGGCGCGCGCTTGTACGGCATGGTTCACGCCTATCAAGTGCACGTGAACGCGACCGCGCGGGTGGACGCCACGGGCCTCACGGGCGTCGCGTGTCACCAATCCGGCAACGGCTACACGGCGCCCGTCGCCGGTCCGGGCGCGGGGGCGTGCGATTACGCCGTCATTGGCTCGACCAGCGTCGACGTCGGCAGCGGGACCATCACGGGGTCCATCGCGGGCGGCGCGACCGGCGTCGCTGTGAATGCTGGTTGGGGCGCGGCCTCGGTCAGCGGAAACATCCACAGCCAGGGCCCCCTCGCGCTGAACAACGTCAACGTCACGGGCAACGCGCTGGCGGTCGGCGCGCTGTCGGGCTCGGGCACGGCGGGCGGCACGCGAGCCGGCGGCCAAATGACCGTGCCGGGCGCCACCATCCCCACGCGCACGTTTACCTGCCCCACCGGTGGTACGAACCAAACGTTGAGCAGCGGCACGCTCGCTGCGGGCACGTACGGGGACGTCTCCATCACCGGCACGGTGAACCTCGCTGCGGGCACCTACCGAATGAACAGCTTGGTCGTGACTGGCACCCTCAACATGCCCGCCACCGGCAGTATCGTCATCGAGGTGTGCGGCGCGGTCGTGTTCCGCGGGTGGGGCACCGGCAACAAAATTACGGGCATCGCCGCGGGCGCCGACGCGCTGCGTCTCTTGGTCTATAGCGCCTCCACGGCGTGGAACGCCGGGGGCGACTGCAGCGGTACGGCGCACGCCATCTGCTTCGACGGCTCAACCACGGCGCGGGGCGTCTTCCGGGCGCCGAATGGCGGCATTCGGGTGCACCAGGACGCCTCGGTGTACGGCGTCGTTCAAGGCGCGCGCGTGTACCTCGCCAACGGTAGCTCGGCCAACACCGTCAACGCCACGGGCGTGACCGGCGCGGGATGCATCACGGCGGGGCTCGGCTCGAACGCCGCGAGCGGCTCTGCGCCGACCTGTAACGTGACGACGCCAACGGTCGCGCCGCGTAACGAAAGCGGCACGTGCGTTCAGAACGCTCTCGGCTTCACGGACAACTCGGGCTGCCCGTTCCGGCCGGATCTCGCGCTGAACATGCCGTGCGACAACGAGCTGCAGGTTTGCAACCACGGCAACGTCACGGCCCCCGCCGGCGCCATCGTCACCTTGTACCCGCGGAGCGGCCAGCAGTTTGCGCCCAACAGCCCCGACCCGGCGTGGGCTCTCGACACCTGTGTCGTTCCCACGACCATTCAAGCGGGCCGCTGCGCCACGGTGACTTGCCCTGCGGTTTGGTTCAATCAGGACCTCACGATGCGAGTGAGCGCGCCTGCCAGCTGGGGAACGCTCACGGAGTGCAGTGAGCTCGACAATTGGTCGCTTTACGACGCCGGTCAGGCGTGCGGCATTTCGGCGCCCACCGACGAGGTGCAGCGCTACGAAGCGCGCTGCACGGTGCCGGGCACCTCACCGCGCTGGGGAACGCTGTCGTGGCGCGGCACGACGCCCGGCACGTCGGAAATCGTGTGGCGCGGCAAGGTGGCCGCGACGGAGGCGGGCCTCGCGGGCGAGCCGTACCTCGCGCTCGCCACCGCCAACCAAGCGCAAGGCAACCAGGAGTGCCCACGAGACAGCATGCTCCCGAGCTGCCCCGTGCGACTCACCACGGCGCTCGATCTTGCGCCGAATCCGCCCACGGGCTGCGACGACGAAGCGTGCTCGTCGTTCCTCGAAATTCATGCTCGCATCGTTCCGGGCGCCACACTTCCGGCTCCCACCTTGCGCGATTGGGAAGTCACCTACACGTGCGTCTTCGACGAATGACGTGTTCGGGTGTTTCCGGCGAGCTCTGCCCGACGCCGACCCTGCTTCTTTTGGACGAAACCTCTTCATGACCTCGCTTCACATCAAAACTTGGGGTCTCGCAGCGGCCCTCACCTTGTCCACGGCGTTTTTGGCGTGCGGCTCCGAAGACGACGGTCCCAACGGGTACTCGGGAGGCAAGACCGGCGGCCGTACTGGCTCGGGAGGCAGCCAAGCTGGCACGGGTAGCAAGTCTTCGGCGGACGGAGGCGGAGGCGGCCAGGGCGGCGAAGGTCAAGCGGGCAGCAGCGGCGCGGGCGGCGCCATCGTCATTGGAGGCAGCTGTGACGGCGTGATGTGCCCGCAAGGAGACAACGCAGCCTGCTACGAGGAAAACTCGGTCGCGGTTTGCCGCTGCAAGCCCGGCTACACCGGCTTGGACTGCTACGACGAAAACGAGTGCGAGTCGGCGGACGCGTGCGGGGCCAACGAAGCGTGCACGAACTTCGCGGGTGGCTATCGCTGCGATTGCGCGCCGGGCTTCGAGTCGAACGACGACGCCTGCGACGACGTGAACGAGTGCGCCTCCGCGCGGACGCACGCCTGCGCATCGTCCGGGGCGTGTGTGGACTACGTGGGCGGCTACTTCTGCGACTGTCCTTCAGGGCAGGTGGGCGACGGCTTCTTCTGCAAGGCCACCGACGACTGCGCGACCAACCCGTGTGGGTCCGGCACTTGCGTGAATACACCCACGGGAGCGGCTTGCCGCTGCCCCCTCGGCACGACCGGCGCCACGTGCGCTCCCGCCAACGAGTGCGATGACATCCAGTTCGGCGACTCGGACGTCGAGGACGCCGTGCGCGCCCTGATTGGCAAGGCAAACGGCGCCATTTCGGCGACGGAGCTCGCCTCGTACACCGCGCTCACGCTGCCGGATGGCGGCGTGGTGACGTCCTTCGCCGGCCTTCAGTGCTGGACGACGCTGCAGGAGCTCTCCGCGCAAGGAGCCGCGGCGACGGACCTTTCGCCGCTCACTCACCTGACGCGGCTCAGGGTGCTGGATCTGGGCTGCGGTGCAGCGAGCGATCTGTCGCCGCTCGCCGGCCTCGTCGAGCTCGACACCCTCTATTTGGACGCCGGTCAGCTGTGCGAAAACACCGAGGTCATCTCCGACGTGTCGGCGCTTGCCGGGCTCATCAATCTGCGCGCGCTCTATCTCGGTCAGCAAGCCATCGTGAACGTGGCGCCGCTCGCTGACCTCCGCCGGCTCGAAGTGCTCGAGGCTACGGGCAACGGCATCACGAACGTGGGGCCGCTCGCTGGTCTCGCCAGCTTGCGGGTGGCGTACCTGTCCGACAACTCCATCACCAACCTCGCACCCCTCGCAGAGCTGCCGCGCCTCGAGACGCTGGTCCTCGGCAGCAATGGAATCACCAGCGTCGGTTTGGCTCAGCTGTCC
>JAEYVE010000136.1 GCA_023432025.1 Pseudomonadota bacterium | reverse complement strand
GCTCACGGAGCGCTCACGGAGCGGGCGAGGTGCTTTCGGGCGCCGCGTTCGGCGCTGCGGACCCTGCGCCGGGGTCTCGTGCCGCGGGAGCGACCGCTTTTTCGCCTCGCTTCGCCAAGTACCCATCGTAGGCCTGCATGAGCGCGAGGTAGAGCCAGCGTCCGATACGCTCTGCCCCCACGCCCGTGGGGTGCGTCATGTCGGCTTGCCCCAGCCCGCGGCGCACCCAATTCGGCATGGAGCCCCAGCCGCCCATGGCGGTGTACGTGTCGAAGTAGGCGCAGCCGACCTGCTCCGCGGCGCGCTTTTGCTCTGCCACGATGAGCTGGATGATTTTCATGCTGGTCGTGACGCCCTCTTCGCGCCGCGCGCGGTCCATGGCGCCGACGACGAGGCAGCTCGACTCGGGGAGCGCGCGTTTTCCTTGCTCGAGGACGAGCTTCATCGTGCGCAAGTACTCGTCCATCGGGTACGCGTAGCCGTCGCCGCTTTCGTTGGCGCCGAACTGGTACACGAGCAAGTTGGGCTTGCGCCACTTCAACTCGGCGGCCCAGTGCTCGTCGTCTTGTTGGTCCAAAAAGCGAATGCGCGCGCCCTGTACGCCGAGCGCGTCGAGCACCACGCCGGGTTGGTCGCGCTCCAGGACCACGCCGAAGGCGCGTGTTTCCGGCCCCTTCACCGCGAGCTCGAGCAGGTGCTCTCCGTCGGGCACGTCGACCACGTGGTGAGCGCCCACCTTGACCGGGCCGTTCGTGTCGATGACGGAGTGCGGCTTGCCGTCGACGAGCACCTCGAGGCGACCGCCGCCGGGCTGCTCCAAGTACGAGACGACGAAGCGCGACACCTTTCGGCCGTAGTCGCCTTTTTCTGCGGTGCCGAAGCGCGCGCGGATGCCGGAGTGCGCGGTGAACGACACGCCGCCGAGTCCGTAGAAGCCGTCCTTCGCCATGGGTCCAACGATGCGGCTGACCTTCCAGCCGCTCGTCGCGAAGCGGAACACGTCGTTGTGAAAATACGACGGCCAAGCGTTGGCGATGAGAACGAAGCCGTGTCCAGCGTCTCCGAACGTGTCCTGCAGCTCGCGGCGCAGCGTACCCGACACGTAGTCACTGACGATGACCGAGTCGCCGAAGTGCGCGATGCGCGTGATGGCGCCGGGCTTCTTGGCTCGTGTGTCGGAGAGCGCGGCAAAGAAGCCGTCCAAGCTCTGACCCGTCGGATCCAGAAGCGGGACCGGGGGAGGATCGGTGCCGATGGGCGAAAGCTCCGCGGTGTCGCTCCCAGCGCTCTTGTTTGCGGCGAGGGCGCTTCGCGCGGTGCCTGCTTCTTTCGCGGTGGGCGTGGCGAGGCCCGCCACGACGTGCGTTTCCGTTCGAAGCTCGGCTTCTCCGACCTCGAGCTCGGGAGTCGCGGCTGCGACGTGCACCTCGGGGAGCAGAGGCCGGGGCGCGGAGAAGATTTTCGCCCACCCGGCGCCGGGGGTGACCTCTGCGAGCACTCCCAAGAGCCCGACGACGGCCGCCGCGGCGACGGGCTTCGAGAGGAGGGCCCGGTGCGGTCGACTCACCACGTCTCCGCGGACGTGCGCGTGATCCGGGGAGCTCGTCACTGCTCCGGAGTTCCGGTCTCGAGCGCGCGGGCCGCTGGCTTTTTCGCGCGATTGATCTTGGTGGCCTTGGGCTGCGCGACGGGCGGCGGCTCCGCGTCTTCGGCCTCTGCGCTCGAGGGCAGCTCTGCGACGTCCACCGCCGCTGACGCGAGCGTGGTGAGCGCAGCCGCGGCTTTTTGACGGCGCTCGGCGTCCACCTCGGTGGCGCGCGCCACCTCGTCCAAAATGGCTCTCTTTTTCGACGGATCCGACTCGCCGAGCGCGGCCTGCATCATGGTGTCCGCCCAAGTGCTCTCGAGGGAGTGGTACTCAGGGCTCTTGCGGAGCGAGCTCTGCGCGGGGAGCCGCTTCAGGTGATCGTGCGCGGAAAAGACGTTGCCTTCGTCCGCCAGGCGCAAGGCTTCTTCTAGAATGAGCTTGTCCGGATCCACGGCGGCGGTCACGACCGCTTGTTGCTCGGGTGCCGGGGCCGCGCTCTGCGCGCGCATGAACAAGAGGCCCGCGATGCTGAGAAACGCCAGCGCGCCGACCCCGAACAGCAACTTGTTGCTCGAGCCCTCTTGCGGCGAGCTGGGTGCGGGTGCCGGCATGGACCTGAGCGCGGGCAGCTTTTGGCTCTCCTCGAGATCCGCGCGGAAAATCTGCCCGCGCGGGATGAACTTGAGCACGACGTCCCCGAGCTCCACGACGTCTCGCGCGTCCAGGAGGGCGCGCTCGAGATCCGCGCCGTTGACGCGCACGCCATTGGCGCTGCCTTTGTCGACGAGCTCGTAGCGCCCCTCGGCCACGCGGCGGACCTCGGCGTGCACACGGCTCACCGAGGCGTGGTTGATGCAGAGGTCGCACTCCTCGCCCCGACCGATCATCAGGCGCTCGGCATCCAGGGGAAACTCGGCGCCCTGCGTGGGACCGATGAGCATGACGAAGCGATCCGACTGGGCGGCGAGCGTGTCCCGACGAGGAACGCCCACCGGGGTCGGTAAGAGCCGTTGGCCCTGCTCGCAGGTGTCCAACGCTTCGTCGTTCACCTCGATGCGGTAGTCACCAAGCTGAACCAGATCGCCGTGAGCGAGCTCTTGGCGACCCGTGATGCGGACGCCGTTGACGAATGCGCCGTTGTGGCTGCGCAAGTCTTCGAGGAACCATGCGTTTCCTTGACGCAGGATGCGGGCGTGCTGGCGCGAAATGTTTCTCTCGGTGAGCCGAATGGTGTTCTGCTCGGCTCGACCGATCGAGTAGTCGTCACGCGCCAAATTCACGACCGTGCGTCCGCCTTGGTCGTCTTCGATGCTGAGCTTCCACATCGGGGGCTTACCTGGGGACTTCGTCGTCGGAAAACGGGCGCCCCCCGCTAGGTTTCGTGGGGCGAGGCACCTCTCTGGCCGCGCGGGAGGGATCCGAGCGCCAGAGCCCACGAGGGGTATCACGACGCACGCTTTTCGACTAGGTGAGCGCCGTCAGGCGTCGTGCAGAGCCGCAAGAGCGCTTTCCGGGACCAGGCGGCGCGCCGCCTGGAACAGCGCATCGTGGACGGCGGGGCGCGCTGCGCGAATGCGTCGGTTGCTCTGGGTGGGATACACGCGATTGGTGAGGAGCACCGTCACGGCGTCGGCGTCCGGATCGCACCAAAAGCTGGTGCCGGTAAAGCCGAGGTGTCCGAAAGTGTTCATGCCTGCCACCGTTCCCGCCATGGACACTTGAGCCGCCTTCGAGTCGAAGCCCAGGCGCAAGCTCCCGCCAGGCCTCGGCCTCACGAGGTCGCGCGCCGTTGCGGCGCTGAGTGGTCCTTCGCCCTTCAGTGAGTCGAGCAGCGCCATTCCGAGCCCGAGCACGGCCCGCGCGGTACCGAAGAGTCCGGCGTGGCCCGAAGCGCCATGACCGCTGAAGGCCCAGGCATTGTCGTCGTGAACGACGCCGCACAGCTCGCCCCCCCGCCAGCGCACCACCTCCGTGGCCGCCACTCGACGAGAGAAGTTCACGTCGCGCTGCCGCCAGAGTCTGCTCGAGCCAAGCGCGAGGTTCCACGGCGCACACACGGTTTCGTCGACGATTTCGTCCAGCGAACGCCCGATACGGCGCGTGAGCGCCTCACCCACGAGGAGGTAGCCCAAGTCGCTGTAAAGCGCCTCGGGGTCCCTGGAGGGCCGAAGTGCACGCGCCGCACGAAGTAGCGCGCGGGCGCGGTCGAAAGGTCGCCCGAGCCTGAGCGGCTCGAAGAGCTCCACGTGCGCAGAAAGCCCGGCGCGGTGCGACAGGAGGTCCGCCACGGTGGCGCGGCCACCAGGGGTGCCATCGAGCTCGGGCAGGGACTCGGCGAGCGGCGTGGACCAGCGGAGGACTGCGGCCTCCACCAAACGGGCGCAGGTGACGGCAAAGACGGACTTGGTGACCGACGCCAAATCGAACGGAGTGTCGATGGTGGTCGGCTCTCCTTGGGCCGTGCCGGCGGCTCCCAACAGGGTCACCCAGCCTTGCTCTCCCAGGCGGGCTACACCAGCGACGGCGCAGCGAGCCACCTCGCCCTCGATGATCACGTGGCGCAACAAGGCGTCGATGTCGGATGAAGAGGGCGCAGTCACGGGCCCCATTTTGACCGTTTTGCCGGCGAGCGGCTATGCTTGCGCCGGGCTCGAACCATTCGGCCCTCCTCGCGTCGATGGCTGAATTTACTTGGGAAGCCCGTGCCCGGAGCGGTGAGCTGCGGAAGGGCACGATGGAGGCGGACGACGAGTCCGCCGTTCAAGCCAGGCTGCGTCAGCAGCAGCTGAGCCCGGTCAAGGTCAAAAAAAAGCGGTCCTTCGCGTCCATTCAGCTCGGCTCGGGCGTCGACACGAAGGATCTCGTCACCTTCACTCGTCTGTTCGCCACGATGATCGACGCTGGCCTGCCCATCGTGCAGTGCCTGGACATTCTGGCGAACCAACAAAAAAATAAAACGTTCCAGGCCGTTCTCAAGGACATCAAGGCGCAGGTCGAGCAGGGCGCCACGTTCAGCGAGGCGCTGCGGCGCCACCCAGCGGTCTTCGATGACCTCTTCGTGAACTTGGTTCAGGCGGGCGAGGTGGGCGGTATCCTCGACTCCATCCTGAATCGCCTCGCGGTTTACATCGAGAAGCGGATGAAGCTCATCCGCCAGGTGCGCGGCGCGCTCACGTATCCGACCATCGTCGTCGTCATCGCCGTGGGCGTGATGGTCGTCTTGATGACCTTCGTGATTCCGGCGTTCGAGACGATGTTCAAGGACTTCGGTGGCGGACGAGAGAACCTGCCTCTCATCACGCGCATCATGATGGACTTGTCGAACAACTTCGTGACGTTTTTGCCGGTGATCGTGATCGCGGCGATCGGCGGAGCGTTCGGGATCGTGTACGCGTACAGGCAGCCCAGGGGGAAGCGGTTCTTCCACCAGACGCTGCTCAGGTTGCCCGTGATGGGCAACGTCATGAGCAAAATCGCCGTAGCGCGCTTCACGCGTACGCTGGGCACCTTGCTTCAGTCCGGCGTGCCCATTTTGGACGCTCTCGAAATCTGCGCTCGAACGTCGGGCAACGTGATCATCGAGGAAGGCGTCATGAAGGTGCGCGCGGCGGTGAGCGAAGGCCAAAACATGGCCGAGCCGCTCATGAAGTCGGGCGTCTTCCCGGAAATGGTCGTGCAAATGATCTCGGTGGGCGAGCAAACCGGCGCGCTCGATCAGATGCTCAACAAGATTGCCGACTTCTACGAGGAAGAAACGGACGTCGCGGTCGCCGCTCTCACCTCGTCGCTGGAGCCCATCATGATGGTGGGTGTCGGCGGTATGGTCGGCGTCGTGCTCGTCGCCATGTACCTGCCTATTTTCTCCCTTGCCGGCAATATCAAGCAGTGAAGGCGACACAGTGGCGCCGCGGTCGAGCAGCCTAGGGGCGCCGCTCTCTCGGCCGCTCCTGGCGCTTTCGGCGGGGCGCCTGACGTTGCTCGTGCTCTCGCTCACGCTGGTTTCCTTCGTCTACGTGGCGCGGGAGCACCGAGAGTGGGGCACCTTCACGATCAACGTGGCGCTCTGGACCGGCGGCGTCGCGGTGCTGCTCACCGTGGGCTGCTTGATCCTGCTGCGTCGCGGGCGTCGTCTCGTCGAGTTGGCGGCGGTGCAGATCGTCGTCGACCAGGCGCTCTGGAGCGTGGTCGTGTACCTGACGGGAGGGGCCGCCAGCGGCGCAACCTCGTTGTACGGGGTCACGTGCCTGGCGGGAGGACTCTTGTTGGGGGTTCAGGGAGCCGCCACGGCGGCCCTCTCCGCGGGCGTGTTCTTTTGCCTCCTGGTCGTCCTCTTGCAGTCGGGCACCTTGCCTTTTCCGCGCGACCAAGACGCGGGCGCGTACGAGCTCACCCCGGACGAAACGACCTACTACGTCGTCGTCAACCTGCTCGTCCTCGCGGTCGTGACGCTCCTCGGCGGTTACTTGGCGGAGCGGTTGAAGCGCACAGGCGGTCAGCTCATCGAAGCCGAGCAACGGGCGGAGCAGGCCGAACGCATGGCGGCCTTGGGTCGCTTGGCGGCTGGGTTGGCGCACGAAATCAGAAACCCGCTGAGCTCCATCTCGGGCTCCATTCAGCTCCTCGAGGGAGCCCCCGGGCTCGGCGCCGACGATCGCGTCCTCTGCTCGTTGATTTCGCGGGAGGCCGGGAGGCTCGACGAGCTGGTGTCGGACATGTTGGATCTGTCCCGTCCCCGGCGCCCCCAGTTTCGACGCGTGGACGTCGCGCGCGTCGCGAGCGAGGTCGTACGCCTCGCGCTGCAGTCCGGCCGGGGCGGCTCCGACGTCCACATCTCCTGCAGTGTCCCCGATCACCCGGTGGTGGTGGACGCGGACGAGCAACAGCTCCGTCAGCTCGTGTGGAACCTCGTCCGCAACGCGGTGCAGGCCAGCAGCGCTGGCGCGGAGGTTCGCGTGCGGGTGGAGGGCCAGACGCGCCTTCGGCTGGTCGTGGAGGACGACGGGGTCGGCATCGATCCAGCGACGCGCCACAGCCTTTTCGACGCGTTCTTCACGACACGCAGCCAGGGCACCGGAGTCGGCTTGGCGGTGGTCAAGCGCATCGCCGACGAGCACCGCTTTTCCATCGAGGTGGATGCCACGCGGCGGCGAGGGGCCGCGTTCGTGCTCGACATGGGCCCCCCGCGGGGCGATGCTGCGAAACAAGCCTAGGTTTTTGCTAGTTGTTTCGAGTGGTTGAGGTTGCGGGAAGCCGCGGGTCCCGCCGCGCGTAACACTCCTTGGCAGGGGCTTCCGTCCTCGGTCAGCTCTCTGTCGGTCAGCTCTCTGTCGGTCAGCTCAAGGTCTCTTGTTCATGAAATCCTACCTCGTCCGCATTCTGTCTACGTTTGCCTTCCTGTGTGGGCTCTTCGTTGCTGGGCACGCCCGCGCCGAGTCGGCCGAAGCCTTCGTCAAGTCTCGCCAGGACGAGCTGTCGGCGATCCTGCGTAAGCCCGACACGGCGGCGACACAGAAGGAAATCGGCGCCGTCTTCGATCGGATGCTCGACTACGACAAGCTCGCCAAGGACTCGCTCGGAGCGCACTGGGACAAGCTGAACGCCGAGCAGCAAAAGGAGTTTCAGGGTCTTTTGACCAACCTGGTCCAGCGCGCCTACAAAAGGAACCTGCGCAAGACGCTGGACTTCAACGTGACGTTCAAGGGCCAGGACAGCGCGACCAAGGGCTACCTGGTGCAAACGGTGGCGCGCCACAAAACGGACAATCGCCAGGAGCCCATCAGCGTGGACTACGCCCTGCACCAGACGGGCGGGCAATGGCGCATCTACGACATCATCACCGAGGGCTCGAGCTTGGTCGCCAACTACAAGAGCCAGTTTCGCCGCATCATCGAAAAGAACGGCTACGACGCGCTCATCGAGCGCATGAAGAAAAAGCAGCAAGAAGAGTGACGCCGGCCACGGCGGGCGCCCCCGGGCGGGCGGAGCCCAGCCGGTGATCGAGGGCTCCGGTCCACCCGCGCGGGGCGGACGGAGCCCTCTTCGTATTTTGGGTTTTGGGCGCGGGCGACGTTGCGTCGGGGCGCCACCCTGGGGGTACGATGGAGCGTCATGGCGACTTCGGCACCGCACATTTCGGAGCTCGGCGGAGGTTCACCTCCGCCAGAAGCTTCCGCGCCCGTGCGGGATGACGCGGCGCTGCCGCTGTGCCTCGCCGTGACTCGGGGAGGGCTCGGTATCGAGCTCACGCGGCCCCTCGAGCTCGGGCCGCTCGACGTCTCCGGGCTCGCTATTGCGCTGCCTGGGCTCCGCTATCCGGTCGATCTGTCGAAGGGCGTCAAGCAGTTCCGCTCACGGCGCGGCAGTCTGCAACGTGTCGTCGTCAGCGTGAGCGCGTCCGCGCTCGTCGCGGTTCTCTTGGAGCGCGCGCGGGACGTCTTGGGTGAGCCGCTGACGGGTGCGCGCGTTTGGCCGATCGAGGGCGCGGAAAGCGCGGGTTTGGGGGTGGGGGTTCACTCCGCGTCTCGCAGCCTTGCTTTCGACCTCTTGTGGAGCCCGGGTGACGGCGGACAAGTCGTGCTCCACCACGTCCGAGGTTTCGGGCTCGAGTGTCCGACGCACGCGGCGGCTCTGGCGCTCTTGGGGGCTCTCGTGTCGGAGGTTACCGGCGCCGCTCGGGGGTCGGGCCCACGTCTTCGCGGACGCATTCTTTCGTTCGGAGACGTGCCGGCGGAGTTGGCGCGCCGTCTCTTGCCCGAGCTCGGTTTTCGTCTTCCAAGCACCAAAGGGCTGCGCGTCATTTCTTCGGAGGTGAAAGACGCGTGCTTCGTGCTCACGTTCGACGTGGACGGCGAGGAGCTGGAGCCCGGGACGCGTGTGCTCTTGGCGCTCGAGTCGGCCCTTCAGCTGCGCGAGGCGGACGATTGCTTGGCGGCGGGGCGAATGGACGAGGCGCGACGAGCCTACTTGGACGCGTTTGCGAGCGCGCCGGGTCTGGCCGTCGCCGCGCGAGCGCTGGCGGACATCGACGCGAGCCAACCCGGGCGTCAGGAGGCCGCTCTCGCCACCTTGGAGGAGTGCGGCGGCGCCGAGGAAGCGGGCGTCTTGGGGGCGCACGCTCTGTTCGTCGCGGGCCACGTCGAGCGCGCGAGTTTTGCGCTGGTGAGCGCCGCTCGGGCCGAACCGTTCGGAGCGCTCGCCGCGCAGCTGCTCTCTCGTGCGGCCCAGCTCGCCGAGGACGTCGAGCAGCGCGTCGCTTGGCTCGACCAAGCCGTGGCGCGTGCGCCGAACGTGTCCGAGCCTCGCTGGGTTCGCTTCGAGGATCGGGTGCGCCGGGGCGACACGGAGGGCGCGGTGGCGGACGGGCAGCACCTGGAGGCGCTGGCTTCCGGCGCGTCGGCGCGTCACGCGGTGTGCTTGCGCGTAGGTCGGCGTTTGACGGAAGCGGGTCACGCAGAAGCCGCGCGTCGTTTTCTCGAGAAGGCGCTGCGCTACGCCCCGGACGACCCGGCGGCGCGAGCGGCGCTCGGGCGCCTCTTCTTCGAGATGGGGCTCACGCAACGCGCGGTCGCGCTGCTGCAAGGCGCGCTGGCTGCGGACGACGTCGCGCTCACTCGCGAGGGGGAGTCGGGGCGAGGCGACACGCTCTTCGACTTGGCGCGTGCTCTCGGCGACGGTCTCGGAGACTTGCCGCAAGCCATTTTGCGTTTGCGACAGGTCTCCGCGCGCGCCCCCATCGCGTCCCGGGCGCGCGCCTTGGAGGCGGAGTACTGCGAGCGCGTGGGTGACTTGATTGGGGCTTCTCGTGCCTACGCGCGGCTGCGCGAAGCGGCCGAGCTGGGGTGGATCAAGGGCGCCGACATCGCGGCGTCGCTAGGTCGCGCGGCGCGCTTCGAAGAAAGGCACGGAGATTTGGCGGCCGCGGAGAGACACCTCCTCGCGGCGCTGCTCTCCTGCCCACGTGACGCCCAGTTGCTCGCCGAGTACCGCCGCGTGGCCAAGCTTTGCCACGAAGGCACGCAGCGACCCAGACGCTGAGCGCCCGCTCCGACGAAGTTGCGCGGGGACGCGGCGCCGGCGCGGACACTCCGGTGAAACTCGAGATCCTGCGAGTGCACGGGTTCGCCTCGTGATCGCAACGAGCAACGTCACGGTGGCGCCATGTCCGCGAAACAGACGACGAGAATGTCGCACGTCGACGAGACGCGGATTCTGCGCTGACCCCGCGCCGCGTGGAGCGTTCGCGGCGTCATTTGGCTTCGGAAACGTCGAGGTAACGCAGGCAGCGAAGCGGGAGACGACAAAAACGTCGGCACATCTCGGCTTCGAGCGACGAACTTGTGACACCGGTCGACGAACGCCCGGTGTCGCTCGAGTTTCGTCGCCCAAAACCCCTGCTCGGATGGCGGGGAAAGATGCGCCGACGAGGCTGGCACATCAGTTGCTGATGTGGGTGTGAGAGGCCCAGGCGTTCCTCCCCGCGCCGAAGGTCGCGAGCGCAGTGCTCGCTCCCCAACACGCTTCCCCCCTCGAATCCCCATGACCAAGCACCCCCCTTTGCGCACGGTCCAAATTTCGATCTGTAGCCTTGCTGTGCTGCTTTCCGCCTTCCAGGCGTTGGCGCAGAGCGATGCTCCTGCCACCGGCGAAGCGACCCAGGCCGCCGAACCCGCGGCGCCTCCACCCAGCGAGCCCAGCCCGGAGATGGCTCTGCCGCCGGAAGAGCCCGCGGTGGCGACCGAGCCCGGACTCGACGCGGCCGCGCCGCCGCCGCCGGACGCACCCAAGCCGCCCCCGTATTCACTCCCGTTTCAGCTTCGACCGGCTGCGGCGGTCACCGTGGTGCGCTCGGATACGTCGTTTGCGTTTTATGAGAACCCCGCCAACGGTAACTCGGGCTCCACGGCCGTCTCGATGCTCCTCGGGAGCTACAAGGTCACGGAAGAGTTCGCGCCGCTCGTGCGAGTCGGCTTGGTGTCCAACCTGCCGCCCGAAGCCGAGCCAGAGCCCAAGGACGGCTTCGGCTTTCTGAACCCGGTCGTGGGCGCCGCGTACGCGCCCAAGCTGGATCCACACATCAAAGTCGCCTTCTTCTTGGGCTTCGCGCTGCCGGTCGGGTCGGGCGGCGGAAACGATCCGGATCCGGGGAACGTGCTCGCGAACTCGGTAGGCATGGCTGCGCGCTCCGCCATGGACAACGCCATGTTCGCGGTAAACGACTTCACCATCTTCCCCGGCGTGGGCCTGGCGTACGTGAACCACGGCTTCACCGCGCAGGTAGAGGCGACGGTGCTCCAGCTGATGCGGGTGCGCGGCGAGGACGTGCAGAAGGACGAGCAGAAGACGAACTTCACGACCGGGCTCCACCTCGGCTACTTCCTTCTGCCCTCGCTCTCCATTGGCGCGGAGCTCCGGCACCAGCGCTTCATTTCGACGCCCGCAGCGGTCGAAGCAGACGAGGCGGAGGGCGGCCCGAACCTGGGAATTCGCGACAACACCACCGTCGCCATCGGCCCTCGTTTTCACTTCAAGGTCGCGGAGAAGACTTGGATGCGTCCGGCCGTCTCCTTCTCCGCGCCGCTCGATGACCCCATGCAAGACCGGAAATACAAAATCGTGCAGCTCGACATACCGGTCGTGTTCTGAGCGATTCATCACCTGACGGAGGACGAAATGAACCGCATCAATCGACGCATTTTCATCGAGGGCGCGCTCGGCCTGGGCGCAGCGACCGTACTCAGTGGTTGTGGCAAAACGGAGTCGCCCAGCACCGACGCAGCGACCGTCGAGGCAGCTGCGACGGCGACCGGGAGCGCGACCGGCAGCAAGCCGGAGGTCAGCGACCTGCGCTTCGGCATCATCGCGCTCACAGACTGCTCACCCATCGTCATTGCGCACGAGAAGGGCCTCTTCAAGAAGTACGGAATCAACTCCACCGTGGTGAAGGGGGCGAGCTGGGCCGCCATCCGCGACTCGCTGTCCAACGGCGACATCCACGCCACGCACATGCTGCTCGGTATGCCGCTCGCTTCCACGATTGGTCTCCTCGGTGCGCCGAAGAAGCCGATGGTCATTCCCTGGCTCATGAACAGGAATGGGCAGGCCATCACGCTGCAGAACAAACTGAAAGGCAAGGTCGCTGGGGATCCCAAGCTGCTGAAGCCCATCGTCGACGAAGCAAAAGCGGCGGATCGGCCCATGACCTTCGCCATGACCTTTCCGCCGGGAACGCACGCCATGTGGATGCGCTACTACCTGGCCGCGGGGGGCGTTCATCCCGACAAGGACGTCGCGCTCGTCACCATTCCGCCGCCTCAGATGGTGGCGAACATGAAGGTCGACAAAATGGATGGGTTCTGCGTCGGCGAGCCTTGGAACGCGCGCGCCATCGCCGACGGCATTGGTTACACGGCCATTACGACGCAAGAAATGTGGAAGGACCACCCGGAGAAGGCGTGCGCCTTCACGGAGGAGTTCGCGCAGAAGAACCCGAAGACGGTGAAGGCCGTCCTCAAGGCGCTGTACGAGGCCAGCGTGTGGCTCGACGACTTGAAGAATCGGGCGGAGCAAGCGGCCATCGTTTCGCGCCCCACGTACATCAACTGCGCGCCGGAGCTCATCCTGGGGCGTCTGCTCGGTGAGTACGACTACGGCGACGGTCGGAAAAAGAAGGACGAAAACTACATGATCTTCCACGAGCGGGGGACCTGCTATCCGCAGCCCAAGTACGCGACGTGGTTCATCACGCAGTTCCGCCGCTGGGGCATGGTGGGCCCGAACCCGGACTACGCGGGCATCACCAAGAGAGTGATGCGCACCGACCTGCACGAAGCGGCGCTCAAAGAGCTCGGGGTCGACCCCGGTGGCGTGGACGACTCACCGGAGACGCTCTTCGACGGCATCACGTTCGATCCGAAGGAACCAGAAAAGTACGCGACCTCGTTCGCCGTTCACGCCTTGAAAGGTTGAATCATGAGTCACGCAACCTCGGAGTCTCGCTTCTTGAACCGGCTCGGTCTCGCGTTCTTGCCGCTCGTCGGAGTGTCCATGGTCATCGCGCTGTGGGCACTCTTGAGCGGAACGGTCGCGCCAGCCTTGCCGTCTCCGCTCAAGACCTGGGAGGAGAGTCGCCTCTACATTTTCGAGCCGTTCGAGAAACGCGGCGAGCTGGATCAGGGCATCTTGCGCTTCACCTGGTACTCGCTGGAGCGCGTCATGAAGGGCTACACGATCGCCGTCTTGGTGGGCACGCCGCTCGGCTTTCTGCTCGGCACGTCCCAGTGGTTCGCGCGGAGCTTCGATCCCATCATTCAAATCCTGCGCCCGGTCTCGCCCCTGGCCTGGCTGCCGCTGGGGCTGATTCTGTTCCAGAAGCCGGAGCCAGCGGGCATTTTCACCATCGCGATGTGCTCCATGTGGCCGACCGTGCTCAACACGGCGCTCGGCGTTCGCTCGATGCCGCAGGACTACTTGAACGTGGCGCGAGTGCTCGACCTTTCGCCGATGAAGACGCTCTTCAAGGTGATGTTGCCGGCGGCCCTGCCCTACATGTTCACCGGCTTTCGCTTGAGCCTGGGCATCGCTTGGCTCGTCATCGTGGCAGGCGAAATGTTGACCGGCGCGCCGGGCGTGGGCGGCTTTCTCTGGCAGGAATACAACGCGCTCATCTATGAGCACATCATCTTGTGCATCATCACCATCGGCGTCGTGGGCTACGGGCTGGATCGCTTGATGGCCTTGGCAGAACGGCGCTTCCGCACCGTCTGACGCGAGCTGGCTCTTCGGAATGTCGCAGCGCCGAACGTCCTTCGAGGAAGGCGTTCGGCGGTGGGGCGTTCAGTAGGACAGCGGGAGCAGGCGCCGCTGGCCGTCCTTTTCCAAGAGAACGGACCAAGGGACGAACACGAGGCCGGTTTCGGCGCTCGAACGGCGAAAGAGCTCCAAGGTGCCCACGAGCGCGTCCGCGCGCGTGCCCTCTCGCAGCTGCTCGAAGAGGGCTTGGACGAGGCCAGGGCAGCACCCGTCGTCGAGCTGGACGGAGTCGCCGCCCACACACGTCACGCGTGGTGAGCCGCCTTCCAAACTGCGCGCTCGCACGAACACGGGGCGCGGCTCGCAGACGAGCTCTAGGCCGGCCAAGGCGAGCGCTGGCAGGTTCGGGCTCGCGAGGTGACAGACGTGATCGAGCCGCTCTGGCGAGGGCGCGGGGTCGTACTCGTAGTGCTGAATGTGCATGCGGGAGAAGCCGGTGCACGGCGTGCGCTGACCGAACGTGACGAATACGTGGCGTCCCACGGGACCGCGCGACGGAGGGCAGCCACCACGCGCAGACGCTTCGCAGACGAGCTCACCGCTCACGAGATCGACGAGGATGCGTGTCTCCACACCGAGCGCGCCACGCTCTCGACGCCGCCCGAGCTCGAGCAGCTCACAGGTTTCGAACGGACCGGCGAGCACGGGGCGGCTCGACGCTGGTTCGCTGCTCGAGGGCCGGGGAGAGGCCGCGAGCTCGCCGAGCGCCGTCAGCGCCAACGCGGTCTGCATTGCGCTGCCGCTCGGTGAAAGTCCCTCTTCGAGGCGAGAGAGGACGCGCGCAAGCGGGATGTCGTTCGCCGCCGCGAGCCAGGCTCGCCCGAGCAGCTCGTCGACCGTGGAGGTCGGGTGGAGGCGGCCTGCTCGCAGCACGGCGTGCGCCAGCTCTTCGAGGAGGAGCGCCGTTGGTTCACGGGAGACACGCGGGGCCGAGCCCACCGAAGAGCTCTCCTCGAGACGGGGCCCCGGTTGACTGCCGAGGCGCGGGCTGTCCACGGGGCCGCTCGAAGTTGGAGCGAGCTCGCTCGTTCCAGACGCGGCGAGGAGACGCAGCGGGGCAAGACCGAGCTCGGCGAGAACGACTTCGGCCGCGCGCCGCGAGAGAGGCCCCGCCACGTACACGGCGCGCCCTTCGCCGTACGGCTCGCGGAGGATGATCGTGGTCGATACCCCTGCGTGCTCGACCTCGACGTTGAGGCTCTTCACGGTGACGGTCACGTGTGACGCTCCTCCGCATCGGCTGACGCCGCTTCGAGCAACTGAGCTCGTTCGGGTGGCAAGGCGAGGTGTTGCCGGCAACGCCGCAGCGCCAACCGTACCGGCGAGGCAGCCCGCGAAAGATCGTAGGGCCAAAGCTCGTCGAGCAGACGTTGCGCGCGCACCGTGTGGCCGGCGCGGAGCAGGTGCTCGGCGTGCGCGACGAAAGCAGACACGATCGGCGTGATCCAGTTGGCTCGATGGAACAGGCGCCGGGGCGCGGTGCCCAAGGCGCGGCGGTAGCCCGCCACGGCGCGCGCGAGATCTCCCGCGGCGTGCCAGATCCTACCCTGGAGAAGCGGCGGGAAGTACCAGCTGGGGTCGGCTTGGTGCGCCCAGTGAGACAGCTCGCTGGCGGCCTCTCGACCGTGAAAGACGCGCGCCACGAGGGAACGTGCCACGAGCACCCAAGCGAGCGCGCGGTGGCGCTTGGTGGGGGTCACGTCGAGGCCGCGCGAAAAACGCCGGGCGAGCGCGCGCTCGCGCTTGCGCCGGCGGTGCGCGTCGAGCAGCACCTCGGCCTTTTCTCCGCGCAGCTCGATGCGGCTGAGCAGCGCCGCGCGGGCGGTCTCGAGCTCGAGCTCGAGACCGTCCGGGACGTGCTCGTCGATGCGGTCGAGCCAAGCGAGCGCCGTGTCGTCGCCGACACGCCCGATGGCGCGGATGGCGGCCCTTTGAACCTCGGCTCGCTCGTGTGTGGCAAAGCGCACCGCGGCCTCCACGAGCTCGCCGTCGAAAATGGCATAGAGCACTGCGACCAGCCCA
>JAEYVE010000120.1 GCA_023432025.1 Pseudomonadota bacterium | reverse complement strand
CCGCCACCGCGAGCTCGGGCGAGTGTCTCTCGGCGTACGCCATTAGCTCGTCGAAGCTCACCTCGCGCGGGCGACCCGCCACGGACGGCGGAGCCGCTGGGAGCGCGCCCGCCGCGGCAGGTGGGAGGGCGACGTGCGGCGCCGGCGCCTCGGAGCTCGTCTGGGGAGGCACAGCGGGCGGCGCAGGAGGCGGCGCAGCAGAGGATGGCGGCTCCGCGGCCCACGTCGGAGAAACGACGAACAGAAGCAGCGAAGCCTGTAGCTTGGCGTACGCACCCACACGACGTCGAACGGAACGAAACATCGAGCACTCCCCAGAAGCAGGACGGGCGCGCGCGGCAGTCCCATCAGGTTGCCGCGCAACACACCTCCGGAGGGCAACATGGTTCGCGGGCCGACGCCACGGCGGAGCGCCGGGACGCCCCCGCAGCTACGTTGGGAACGGCGTGAGTCAGCGTGGGGGGAGGCCGGAATGGCTGCGCGCCGGAACCGTCGCCCGGGACGAGCTTTGCGGCCGGCGCAACGAGGTGCGGAGCCTCCGCGGTGCCGCGCCCGCACCGCGAGCTCGAGAGCGACGAAGTGGATCGATGTGCAGATCCGCCTGCTTCAGAGCAGGTAGTCTGCGAGGCGGAGGTCACTTCCGCGAATTCCTTCCGTCACGAGCCCGGAAAGAATGCGCGCGCCGTTCTCCTGGAAGTGCGTGCCGTCCACGCTTTGGTCCGCACGGAGCAAGAAGAAATTTTCCGGCGTCGGTGCCGGACAAATGGCCTTCAGGTAATCGACCGACGCCTGATTCAAATCGGAGACGACGACTCCTTCGGCGGCGCCGAGCTGACGCATGGCGTCGGCGTGTGCGCCCGTTCCGTTGCCGCCCGTGCAGTAGGCGGAGTTACGCGGAGGCGGCGTGACCAGCACCGGAATGCCGCCGCGCTCGCGCGCGCCAACGATGTACTCACGAAGGTACGTTTTGAAGTCGCCTTCCGGAGCCAAATAGTACGGGTACGTCACGTTGTTCAGCGTGTACGTCGCCGTCTTGTGGCCGTCGTTCGTGCCGAACTGCACGAGCAGGTAGTCCCCAGCCTTCATGGCGTCGAGGATGGCGCCCAAGCGTCCCTCTTGAATGAAGCGACGTGAGGTGCGCCCACCCACGGCGCGGTTGTCGATGGTGACCAAGTCGTTGAAACGCTCGTGGATCATCTGGCCCCAACCCGCTTGGTCGGTGGGGCTCGGCGTATCCGGGTAGCTTGACACGGTGGAGTCGCCGGCAATGAACAC
This sequence comes from Pseudomonadota bacterium, assembly GCA_023432025.1. Classification (GTDB taxonomy): domain Bacteria; phylum Myxococcota_A; class Polyangia; order Polyangiales; family Polyangiaceae; genus NIC37A-2. The sequence continues at coordinate 27,388 of JAEYVE010000120.1, read as the reverse complement.
CGTGACCGGCGTGAGAGGCGCGCTGCCCTCCGAACCTCCCGTGCTCGTTTCACCTCCACTGCCCGAGCCGCCGCTACTTTCGCCGCCGGTCGACGTGATGCCTCCCGAGCCGCCGCTCGCTGGGGCGCCGCCGTCGGCGGTCGTTCCGCCGGACGCGCCGCCGCTGCCGCCTCCAGAGGCCGTGCTGCCGCCGTCCGACGCGCTTCCGCCCGTGGTGGCCCCGCCCGCTGCGGTGGTTCCCCCGGCCGCTTCTCCGCCGGTGTTGGGCGAAAGGTCGTTTCCATTTTCCGCGTCTTCGGGGCCGCAGGCCAATACCGCGGCAAAACCAGCGAGACCGAAGGCAAACCGCGCGCGGCTCCACCGTCCAAAGAGCGTCACTTCAGGTACTCCGCGAGCAAAATGTTCTGGTTCGAAAGAGCGTTCGCCACGACCTGTGCAATTTGTACGGCGCCCGAATGATCGAAGTGCGTGTGGTCGTCGCAGAAGAAGTCTCCGACGGGGCCCGTCGTGTTTCCGCTCACGCCTCCTCCGGGTACCGGACAGAAGTTGAGCGACGCGTAGAGTTGGACGCTCAGCTCGTGCAGATCAATCACTGGCACGTCGAAGGCAACACCGGCTTCGTGCGTGGCCGGCACGTAACCGCCGCGCGTGCCGCGCGGCGTGCTCCCGTTGCAGGCGATGGAGCTCACGGGCGTCACGAAAATGGGTTGCGCGCCGCGCTCCTTGGCCGCAGCGGCCATCACTCCGTACGACTCCTTGAAGGCGTCGATACCGACGTGCCGCGGGCACGTCGGGCTGCCGTCGTTGATGCCGAACTGAATGAACAGAAAATCGCCCGGCTTCATGCCATCGAGCATGGCTTGCCAGCGCGCTTGGAGCGTGGGTCGACCACCCGAGTCCAAACCGAGAGCACACTCGGTGCCGTCCATTTGGTCTTTCACGTCGTAGAGCCACGTACGGACGCTGCGTCCTCCGATGGCGCTGTTGACGACGGTGACTCGCTCGTCGAAAATCGCGCCGATTTTGCCGCCCCAACCGGCGGGGCAGGGGTTGCCGCCGGTGTTGGCCACGGTCGAGTCTCCGGCAATCCACACGGTGATCTTGCTCGGTAGCTCCGCAGGAGCGCCGCCGCTGGCGGCCGCGCCGCTTCCGTCCCCGCCGCCGCCGCTCGGCGCTCCGCCGCTGGCGTCGCCCCCCGAACCAATTCCGCCCGAGCCGCCCGCTCCGCCGCTGGCGACCGAGCCGCCGCTCGCCGTGGCCGCGCCCGACCCCGCAGCTCCGCCCGTCTGGTTGGCGGCTCCGCCCGTGAAGCCCACGCCGCCCACGCCGTCCCCGCCGCTGCCCGGGATGCCGCCGCTGCCGCCGGCGCCGTCTCCCGTCGCGTCGCTCTCGGACGGCACGCTGCACGCAAACGCGACCGTGAGAGCTAGGAGAGCCGCAAAGGGGACGGAGTTTTCTGCCTTCATCGCGACGGAACGCCGGGGCTTGGCTTGAGCAAGTGGCATGGCTTTGAAAGGGCGCGTTGCCCGTATTTCTTGAAAAAAAAAGAGCGCGAGGGTTGGCGATGTGCGCACGAGCCGGCCTTGGCCCCTGGACGGTTTCCTAGTAGGCGTGCCGGGTTCCGCGCTTCGCACGTGGGGTTGCAAATGTGGCGCGAGAGCTTCCAAAAATCGGAGACGACGTGACTTCTTGGTGCAGGGGACTCGGTTTGGTAGCGGCGCTCACGGGCTGGACGCCGGGGTTGGCGGCGAGTGAATCGAGCGAGGGCGCAGCAACCGAGGCCGCCCCGAACGACCGAGAGCCACAAGGCTCGCCTCCGGCCATCGTGAACGACGAGCCCTCGTCCGTGGAAGACGACACTCCGGACGAAGACTCTCTCGGGGCCGCCGGCGAGAACGCCACCGCCGCGGACGACTGCGTCGACGACGGAACCAACTACGACGCCGACTGGTACTGCAGCGCCTCCCAGCGTGTCGAACGCGGCACGGTGTGGGAACGGGCCACGATTGGCGCGGTGTTCGGCCTGCCCACGTCGGACGAGGCGAACTCGCAAAGCACTTGGTCGCTCGGGATCCAAGGGCAGGCCCTCTGGGGCAACTCGTGGGCGCAGCTCGGTGGCTTTTTGGGGTGGAGCGGTGGCGGCCTGAAGACGAGCCCCGCGCTCCGTCACGGTCAGGTGCGGCTCGGTCCGCGCGGTCGGCTGAACGTTTCGTTGGGTCCGGTGTCCCTCTATGCGGCTGCCACGCTCGGCGTAGGCATGGACTACGTGCTGGAGCCGGATGACGCGAACGACTCCGAGGACGACAATCGCATTCAAAGCGCCTATTTTTACGGCCTTGGCGGCCCCGGCGCGGGATTTTCCGTGCAGCTCGGGCGCGGCGATCGTTCGTACAAAGCGTGGGTGCTCGACGTCGGCGCGCACCATTATTGGCTGCATTGGTGGACCGGCGCCGCGCGCGACTTGCCCTTGGCGGCGCGTTGGGCCGAAGTGGCCGTGAGCGTGGGCGGCACCTTGGAAGGCTTGCTCGAGCCGAGCCGTTGACGCGCGTTCTACAGGGGGCGTGCGCCTCTTTCGCGCTGTGCCGGGCTGCGCCGGGCTTCGCGTAGTGCGGGAGCACCGCACGTCGACGCGCGTCGCCGCCCCCAAGACTTCGCGCGTCGCCGCCCCCCGGACTTCGTGCGTCGCCGCTCTCCGGCTTCGTGCGTCGCCGCTCTCCGGGCTTCGTGCGTCGCCGCTCTCCGGCTTCGGTGAGCGCCGAGATTCCGCGAAACGGCGTTGCGTCCCCGGGGGGCCCCGACGTTGTACGTCGAGCGACGCATCAATCGCCGAAGAGGCTCAGCTGTTTCGCTACAGGCGGCGGCGAAGGCGGCTCGGGTCGAGCCGCAGGTGCGCTCGGCGGCGCGGGCGATTGGGCGCCGCTCGTCGGGGGCGTCACGACGGGTCGCGCGCCCGACACCGCGGAGACCGCCGCGGCGGGCGAAGTGGTGGGTGACGACGAAGGCAGAGCCGACTTTTTAGCTGGGCCCGAGCGCGCTGACGCGGAAGTCGTAGAAGAAGCCGCACTCGCGGGCGACGACGAACGCTTCGAGCCGCCCGTCTTTTGAGGGGGGACCGCAGCGCGCGGCGCCGCGCGGTGCTCCCGCACTACGCCGCCCGAAGTCGTGGTTTCGGCGCGAGCCGCTCCGGACGACGCAGAGGGAGCGTTCCCGAGCGGTACACCGCCCGGCGAAGCCACGGCTCCCCCGGCAGAGGACGCCACGGGCGGGGTCGCCGGGTGCACACTCGTCCACGACGGAACCACGAGATCACTCGCTGCGGCGGGCGCGCCCTCACTCTCTGGAGCGCGCGGTGCGCTGGAGCTCGGCGGCGCGCTCGCCTTTTCGGGCATTTTCTTCGCCGGGCGCGGCGGCGGGCGAGGCGCGTCGTTGCTCTCTCGGGCGGAGTCTCGCGCCGTGCGGCGCTCACTCTTGGCGTCTTCTTCGCCCTTTTTGCCTTTGCCGCGCTTCTTCTTTTTGCCGCCCTCGGCTTCTTCCTCTTCGCGCTCGCGGGCTTCTCGCACCTCGCGGCCAATTTGCTCTTCTGCGGCGGCCGCGATTTCTGCGGCTTTCTCCGTTTCTCCGCGCATTTCCAAGAGAAAGCGGCTCGGCAGCTGCGGGCGCAGCTTGCCCCACTTCATGCGGTTTTTGCAAAAGCTCAACGTGAGCGTGTCTTGCGCGCGCGTGACGCCCACGTACGCGAGGCGCCGCTCTTCGTCGATGTGCTGCCCGCCGTCGGCCACCGAGCGTTTGTGCGGGAGGGTGCCTTCCTCCATGCCCACCAGGTACACGTGCGGAAACTCCAGGCCCTTCGCGCTGTGCAGCGTCATCAGGGTGATGGAGTGCTCGCGGCGGTCGTCGTCGTCCTTTTCGTCGCGCGTGGTGAGCGCGGTTTCCTCCAGGTAGCCGAGCAGTGAAGGGGACTCCGAGCGCCCTTCGTAGACGGCGATGGAGTTCACGAACTCCTCGACGGCGTTCCAGCGCGCCTCTTGATCGCTCTCGTCTTTGTACTGGCGCTCGAGCTCGGCCTTGTAGTTGATGCGAGCGACGAGCTCGCGGAACAAATCACTGAGCTTTTCTCGGCTCACGCGCGCCCGGAACTCGTCCACCAGCATGCGGAAGTTCTCTATGGCGTCCGCCGAGCCGGACGAGACGCCCGCGTGTTTGCTCGCTTCGGGCAGGAGCTTCCAGAGTGGTTGGCCGCGCTCGACGGCTTGGTCCAAGAGCGCCTGAATGGAGGCGGTGCCAATCCCACGCGACGGCGTGTTGATGATGCGCAAGAGCGACACTTCGTCGTTCGGGTTCGCGAGCACGCGCAGGTAGCAGAGGAGATCTTTGATTTCCTTGCGATCGTAGAAGCTCTGTCCGCCCACCAGCACGTACGGCACGCCGGCGCGGCGCAGCTCCAGCTCGAAGACGCGCGGCTGCTCGTTGGTGCGGAACAAGATCGCGATTTTGCTGGCGGGGACGCGCTCGTCGTCCTCGCGGTTAATTTTGCCGTGGATCTCGCGGACGATCGCCTCGGCCTCTTTCTCCTCTTCTTCGAACTTCAAGAAGCGCGGGGTCTCGCCGCGGCCGCGCGTGGCGCTGAGCACCTTGTCGTGGCGCATTTTGTTGTGGGCGATGAGCGTGTTGGCGAGCTTCAGCACCCACTCGGTGGAGCGGTAGTTTTCCTCGAGCCGCACCACGCGCGCCTCGGGCCAATCCTCCTTGAAGTTCAAAATGTGCTGCACCTCGGCGCCGCGCCATCCATAAATGCTCTGGTCGTCGTCGCCGACGACGCACAGGTTGCGGTGGCTGTTCGCCAGGTGCTTGACGATGCGGTACTGGAGGCCGTTCGTGTCCTGGTACTCGTCGATGAGCAGATGATCGAAGCGGGAGGCCTCGGCGAAGCGGGCCTCGGGGTGCTCCATGAAGAGCTGCTCGGTGAGAAGGAGCAGGTCGTCGAAGTCCATCGCGCCGGCGGCGCGTAGCGCCGCTTGGTATTTTCCGTACGCCATCGCGCCGAGCAGCTCGACGTCCTTCTTCGCCATCCGCTCGGCTTCTTGCGGGCGGATCGAGGTGCTCTTCCAGCCGCTGATCATGTGGATCAGATCCCCCGGGCGAAGCTTTTGAACGCCCACGCGAATGTCGCGCAGGGCGCTGCGCGCGACGCTCTCCTGGTCCCCGCGGTCGTAAATGGTGAACTCCGCGGGGTAGCCCAAGCGCGTGGCGTGGCGGCGCAAGACGCGAACGCACAGCGAGTGGAACGTGGAAATTTCCGGCCCCGTCTGGTTCTTCTTGCGTCGACCCAAGAGCGCCTGGGCGCGCTCGCGCATTTCCTTGGCGGCCTTGTTGGTGAAGGTCACGGCCAGGATGCGTCCGGGCGAAATGCCGCTCTTGATCAGCTCCGCGATGCGGAAGGTGATCACGCGCGTCTTGCCGGTGCCGGCGCCCGCCAACACCAGAAGGGGGCCGCGGAGCGTGGTGACCGCGGTGCGCTGCGCTCGATTCAGGCCGTCGGACATGTTGATGACGTCGTGCAGTCTCGTGGTCAACTGAGGAGCGGGGCCACGAGCGTCGCCGTGGCCTCGCACCGCGGAAATTCGTCGGAAGCGGATAGCAAAGCCGCATGCCTCCGGGAAGGCTGGGGCCTCCGAGGCGCGTGAAAGCCTTCGCTTGACTTCAGCGCCCCGACAGGCTCACGACGCGAACCACGAGCGCCAAAAACACGCCCAGCGCGCCCAGCATCACGCCGGCCAGCATGATGCGCTTCCCCCAGACGACGCGCAGCGCCGCTTCGGGCAACGCGCCGTGCTTTGCGTCGATGGCCGCCAAGTAAAAGAGCACCACGGACGCGGCGCTCAGGCAGCTCCCGCAGAACACGAGGGTGGCCACCGAAAGCAGCATCCAGTGTTTGGCTTCGCGCTCGAGCTCGATGCCACGCATCACGGAGCTTCGGGTACGGCGGCCACGGGCTTGCCGGCGGGCGCGCGCGGCGCGGGCGCTGGGTCGGACGGGGCCTGGGTGCCCGGCGGGGGCTCGCTCTTCCGCGAGAGCGGCACGAGCCGTGAGGTGACGAGCGCCGTTGCTTTTCCGTGGGCGCTCCTGAGCTCGGCGATGGCCTCGATCGGACCATTTTCCAGGGCGCAGGCGCGTGCGGTGGCGGCGACGGTGCCGCGCGACAGGGCGATTTCGAGGCCGTTTTCTGCGTCCACCAAGCGCACTTCGGCGCCGCTGCCGCCCGGGCCGACCGCCACGAACACGTCCGTGCAGCGTCCCAGGGGCACCGCCAAAGCGAGTCGCGTGAGCTCCGTCTCCGAGAGTACGACCTCGCGCACCGCGCCGACCTCACGCGGCATTTCGAGCGCGCCGCTCTCGTGCATGCGCGAGAGGAGACGGCTCGCCGCCAGACCTTGTCGCACGAGTGCGCTCGGAGCTCCGGGATCTTGGCGTTGATCCACCACGAACGTGCCTTTGCGCCGCGTGGCCTCCACGTCCAAGCGCGCCTTGTCGCCACACACGAAGAGCGGCGCGCGTGAGAGGCCCGTGGCGCTCGCCAAGAGGCGCCCCTGACTCGACCATGCGTTGGCCTCGAGACCCAAGAGCTCCCCGGTGGACCACACGTCGATGCGGCTACAGCCGGCGCCTACGGTGAGGTCTACGCTGGTGCGGCTACCGACGAGCGCCGTACCTTCGTGCACGGCGCGCGGCGCAGGGACGCTCGCCGCGGCGAGACGCGCGTTTTCGCGTTTTCGTGTGTCGACGCTCGAGCCGCGAGGGATCAGATCGAAGCGTGGAGCCTCCTCGGAGAGCGTGGTGTCGGCGCCGCTAGGCGTGGACGACAACGCCAGAACGGCGAGCCCCCGCCCGGCGTGGGGACGGATTTCGTAGGTGAACTTGGCGTCCTCCCCGGAGCACACCACGACCGAGCGCGCGAGCCCACCCGTGGGGCTCCGTCCGAAGATGCGTCCCTGGTCGTCGAGCACCTCCACCTCGAGCTGCGCCACTTCGTCCGAGGCCAAGATCAGCGCATCCACGCAGGTGTTCGGAGCGACGCGCGCCGTCAGGCGCGTCGGCACGCGCGAGTCGACGGGGAGCGCTACGCGGCGCAAATCCTCCCAGGTGCCGCCAATGGCCGCGCGGTGCGCCGCGAGGGACTCCGTGAGGCCGGGCCAGGCGTCTGCCTTGGCCGTGGCTTGTCCGCCAAAGTTGCGCGCGCCGGCGGCGCGCGCGACGGCCTCGGCGGACTTTACGGCGACTTCTTGGACCCCCAGCGCCACGATGCCTTGTCCTGCTGCGACGCGCGCGGCCACGTACAGTCGCCGTCCGGAATCCGGGCACACGAGGAGCGTCGGCACGTCGTCGGGGGCTTCGTCGGAGCCGAACTGCGCGCCGTCGTCGCCGTAAACGAAGAGATCGATGTCGTCGACCGAGCGGCTGCCGCGCGCGTAGAGGAGCGCGCAGCGTCCCTGGGGGACGTTCACCAAGCCGGGCACGTGGTCTCCGGGCGTGCCCGGTCCGACCGCGAGGACCTGGAGTGGCCCGGCACCTGCTTGTTCCGCTTCGGCCGCGGTCTCTTCGAGCCACAACCTGCCGTCGATGGCTTCGTCACTGGGACCGAACGCGCTGGGCACGGCGCTATCGGGACCTGACCCGCGACTGCACGCGGCGAGCAAGAATAGAGCGGGAAGCGCTCGAGCCAGCGTTCTCACAGCGTGTCTCCTTCCGCGGCGCGCGAAGTTTGCCAGACGCCCAAGAGCCACGCCAAACCAGCTCCGGACGCTTGCACCTCGAGCAGCGCTCGCGTGCCGTGGCGATTGCAAAACGACAGCGCGACGCCCTCGGCGGCGTTCGGAGAGTGGTTTTCTCGCCGAACGGAGACCGCGTCCACGCCGAGCGCAACGCTCAGGGCTTGACCACGAATGCCGCCGACGGCGGCCGCGTAACAGGCACCCGGCTCCACCTCGAACGGCAGCAGCGTGGCCCCTTGAACACCGAGGGAGGTGTAAACGGGCGACGAAGGAAGCGCTCGCAGCAGATCCGTTCCGAGCGCGGTGGCGAGGCGTCCGCGTGCGATCGGGCCCCACTCGACCGGAAGCGCGTCCGGCAGCTCCCACGAGGACTGCACGACGACCACTTCGCTTTCGCTCGCCGCGCCACTGAAGGCCAAACGAACACGTGTGCTGCGCCCCACGCAGTACCGAAGCGTAGCTTGTCCGTTTTCGCTTTCGTCCCGCGTGAGCTCCTCGTCGCCCGAGAGCGTGTAGAGCTCGGCGTCCACGTCCACTTCGCCGTCGCTGCCGGGCGCACCCAAGACTTCGATGCGGTGGCACCCGGTTTCGAGTTGAAGCGTCGTGAAGCCGTGCCCAGCGCGATCCGCGGGCGCAGGCAGCTTTTGTGTGGACTTGGCGCCGTCACGGCGAGCGCGCCTCTCGGCGCGCCGCGCCCGCTCGGTGACCGGCTGCAACGTGGGACGTGGGCCCACGGAGGGCGCGGATTGGCTCGGCCCGGGATCGCGGCGCGGGAGAATTTCCACGATGGGGGTGGGAGGCTCCTTGGCGACCGCCACCAAGTACTCGAGGAGGCCACGCGGCGAACGCATCTGCACCGTCAGACCTTCCAGAAGCGACTTGCGCGCACCGCACCGCGTGACCTCTGCTACGCCCGTGCTGCTCGGCACCGGCCACGCGCGGCGCCCGTCCGTGGCTTCGTTCGTTCCGAAGAGAAGCACGAAGCTCGCGTTTCGAGCGCCCAGCACGGCGACAGTCGTACAGCTTTCCGTGTCGTCGTTCAGCGCCGCGGACGGCAAGAACACGGGGCGGCGGTCACCACGCTCGAGCAGGCGCGGCTCCAGGCGACCGACCTCTGCCTCGCCGGACCAGGCTCGTTGCAGAGTGGCCACGTCCTCCGCCAGGGCGCCTTCGTCGCTGGGGGAGCCGTCGGCTGGGCGCACTCCGCTCGTTCCGGGCGCACGAGTCCGGGGACTCGCTTTGACAGGCGGCGCCGACGGGGCGGGCGATGCGCGCGGCGGCGTGGAGGTTGGTTTGTGCGCTGCTTCTTCGGCGCGGACCCACGACGGTGCGCCGAGGAGCGCCGTCGTGCACGCCAGAGTCAGCCAAACGTTTCGCACAGCGCTCCCTCCAATGACTACTCACGGCCAGTGCCCCGCCGCGGCAAACCCGCATTTTCACGAAAAACGCGCCTCTCGTCGACGAGACGCCCCCAAGCGACGTGGTTTCGGGCGAGGACCGCCCACCGGGAGGCCATCGGGCCGAAGCCGGAGCACGCGAGCGCGCCTCCGGTCAATCGACGATGGAGAAGGGCGCTTCGACGAAGGACTTGCTCTGCGTGTCCCACACGAACAGGCGGTGCGCCGTGACTTGCCCCTGATCCACGGCAGTCACCAGATACGAGAGCTCGTGGCTGGGGCCATCGCCGCCCCCCATGGTCATGCTCGCTGCGTCCTCGGCGCTGAAGTAAGCGCCGCAGTCCAAGTGCGAGTGGAAGAACACCTTGACGGGCCGCTGCCCCTCACGTCCTGCCGCAATCGCCTTCTCGAACTTGAGCGCGTTGACCTTGAAGTACTCGCGCCCCGTGCGCGGATGTCCCTCGGGATCAGCCGCGTGGTACTTGTTTGCGAGGTTCTCCAGCTCCACCGCGGTGTCGCACAGGAGCGCGTCCTGTGCCGGGCCCGTCAAGTAGCCGCAGGCTTCTTCGTCGCGCGCGTACGCTTCACGCCCCGCGCGCTCCACCTCGGCGAGCGCTGCGCTGCGAATTTTTACGTTTCCCGAAACCCAGGCTGGAGCTACCACGTGTGCCGTTTCTCCCACTTCATTGGTGCAAAATAGCGATCGCTGCGATCCGGTGCGATCGTGACGACGCAGCCGCCCCCTTGCTCCTTTTGCGCGCGTTCCGCGAGCTTGAGGGCAGCGGCGATGTTCGCGCCCGCGGAATGCCCCACGAAGAGACCCTCTTCCGCGGCGACGCGCTCGGACATGTCCCAGCCATCCTCCGTGGAAATGGGCATGATTTCGTCGGGCAGGTTGGCGTCGTAAATGTTCGGAACGATGCTGGACGCCATGTGCTTGAGGCCCTCCAACCCATGGAGTGCTTCTGCGGGCTCGGCGGCTACGCACCAAATGGGATGCGTGTGCTCGTGGAGGCGACGCGTGGTGCCCATGACGGTGCCGCTCGTGCCGAGCCCCGCCACGAAATGGGTGACGCGGTCCCCGAGCGCATCCAAAATTTCCTGCCCCGTACCGAGGTAGTGAGCCAGGGGGTTGGACGGGTTGGAGTACTGGTCCGGATAGAAGTACTTGTCCGGATTTTCTTCGACGATCTTGCGCACCAGACGAATGGCGCCGTCCGAGCCTTCCATCGGATCGCTGAAAATGAGCTCGGTGCCGTAGGCGCGTGTGATGTCTTTGCGCGCCTTCGTCACGTTGCGCGGCATGACGAGCGCAATTTTGTAGCCGAGCGCCGCGCCCAGCATGGAGTAAGCGACGCCGGTGTTGCCGCTGGTGGCGTCAATCAAGACTTTGTCGCTCGTGAGGCGCCCGTCTGCGATGGCGTCCTGCATCATGCGCAGCGCCGGGCGGTCCTTCACCGAGCCGCCGGGGTTCATGTACTCGAGCTTGATGAACACCTCCACGTCGGGTGTCGCGCGCGCCACCTTGGTGAGGCGAACGAGCGGGGTGTTGCCGACCGCGTCCACGATGGACGTGAGACGGCGGGAGCGTGCGAATCGAAGCGGAGTCATGAGCGGGGGAGGGCGGCGGGGGGCTCGACGTCGAGAGCGAGCTCGGAGCGGATCCGATCGAGAGCGCGCCAAGCTCCTTCGGCTACGGCGAGAGGCGCCGAGTGGCGGAGGAGCACGGCGTGCGGGGAAGAAAAGGAGCGACTCGGCGGAAGCGACGCGTCGGCCACGATACTGACGACACCGAACCCCGCGCGCCGCAAGTATTCTGCCGCAACGTCGACGCCGGGTCCGTCCGGGAGCCGCACGGAGGCCTCGGCGAAGCGCTTCTGTCCGCGATCGCCCACTTCGGCGAGCACGCGTTGTCGAGCGAATCGATCGGAGGTCATGGGGTTCGTGAGCTCGGGACGTAGTTGGTTCGAAGAGGCCCAGCGACAAGCGCGCAAAGGGCGGGGCGGTTCGAGAAGAGCACGAAGCTCGCGGAGCCGCGTGGCTTCGTGCCTTCCCGTTAACCCTCGAGGCGTAAGGCAGACACTCGTGTTTTCAGCGGCCGCCGGCGATGGCGGGGACGATGCTGATTTCTTCGGAGCCCTTGAGCTCGGTGTCGAGCCCATCGAGAAAACGAATGTCCTCGTCGCCCACGTAGATGTTCACGAAGCGTCGGACGCCCTTGTCGTCGAGCAGGCGATCTTTGAGGCCCGGGTGCTTGCTCTCGAGGTTGTCGATGAGCGCGCGCACGTTTACGCCGGAAGCTTCGACGCTTTCCTCGCCGCCGGTGAGGGTGCGCAGGGGCGTGGGGATGCGGACGGTAGCCATGGAGTCTCCTTGTTTCCTTTTTCTGTGTCGCACGGTGCCCGGCCGTAGGCGCGGGCGGAAAACTTGGGGCCGGTCAGTTCCTACCACAAGCCTCGTGAGGCATGTGGCCGGCAAGCGGCGCTCGACGTGCCCTCACGCGCTTCCCATGAGTGAGTGGGCGCATTCGGGCGAGCGCTCCGCCGGCCAGTAGAGCTGGGGGGTGACGTCGTGAATGCGGGCCGCTGGGCTGCACAGCGCACAATCCGCGCGCGCCCCGACGGGTACGCGTCGCCATTGGTCGCGCTTGCCGTCGAACGTGTGGATCACCCCGGTTCGTGGAGCGGGGGCGTCCGCGCCGCCCACGAGCCAGTCGAGCGCCAAATCCGCCATCAGCGCTCCGCAGAGTCCCACGACGGGACCGATGACACCGGCGCCCGAGCAATTCGGTGCGTCGTCGTCCGGCAGCAAATCTTCGAACAAACAGCGGTAACAGGGCCCACCCCGAGGGGCGATACTCCACGCCGTGGCCTGCCAGCGCACGCCCGCGCCGTGCACCACCGGACGCTCTTCCAGAAAACACGCGTCGGCGGTCAAGAACTTGGTCGCGAAGTTGTCGGCGCCTTCCACGACGAGGTCGACGGAGCGCACCAGGGCGCGCGCGTTTTCCGGCAGAAGACGCGAACGAACTAGCTCCACCGAGCGCGCGCCCTCGCGCAGCAAGGCTTCCTTGGCGGCGTCGAGCTTGTCTCGCCCCACGTCCCCGTCGCCGAACAAAATTTGGCGATGCAAATTCGTTTCGTGCACGCGGTCATCGTCCGCGAGCACGAGGTACCCCACGCCAGCGCGGGCCAAAGCGAGCGCAGCGGGGCAGCCCAGGCCTCCCATCCCCACGACGAGCACGCGCGCTGCGGCCGGAGTGGTAGGACGGCGCGGAGCGTTGGGCAGCTCAGTCCTGGAAGTACTCATCGAGACTGAAGTACCTCTCGCCCGTATCGCAGAGGACCGTGACGACGTTTTTTCCGGGGCCCAGCTCGCGCGCCACGTCGAGCGCGACGCGCACGTTGGCTCCGGCGCTGATGCCCACGAGCACGCCCTCCCGCCGCCCGATTTCTCGTTTGGTGTCGTAGGCGGCGCGATCGGTCACCGTGCGCACCTCGTCCACCACGGAAGGATCGTAGTTTTTGGGAACGAAGCCCGCGGCGATGCCCTGAATTTTCGACGGACCCCGCTCACCACGCGAGATGGTGGCGCAGGACTCCGGCTCGACCGCGATGACGCGGCACTCCGGGAAACGTTCCTTCAGGTAACGCCCTGCGCCGCTCACCGTGCCGCCCGTACCCACGGCTGCGACGAACGCGTGCACGGGCTCTCCACCGAGCGCGTGCACGATTTCCGGCCCGGTGGTGCGGTAGTGCATGTCGGGGTTGGCGGTGTTGTCGAACTGGTGCGGCAAAAACGCACCCGGCGTCTGTTTCGCCAGCTGATTGGCTTTGGCGACCGCGCCGTCCATTTGTTCTTCGGCGGGCGTGAGCACGACCTCCGCGCCGTACGACTCCAGCACCTGACGCCGTTCGAGGCTCATGCTCTCCGGCATGGTCAGTATGCAGCGGTAGCCGCGCCGCGCGCACACGAGCGCCAGACCAATGCCGGTGTTGCCGCTGGTAGGCTCGATGACGACGCCGCCGGGCTGGAGCGCCCCGGCTTTCTCGGCGGCTTCGATCATGGCGAGGCAAATGCGATCTTTGACGGAGCCCGCGGGGTTTTGAGCTTCCAGTTTGCCCAGCACCGCGGCGCGTGGCGCGTCGCGCCCCAAATTGCGGAGCTCGAGCAACGGCGTGTCGCTGATGAGCTCGAGCACGTCCTCGTAAATGAGTGGGCGAGGCGAAGCACTAGATGACATAAACGTAACCCTGGGGGCCGGGGCGGCGAATACCGAGCGCTATGGCGCGTTCGCAAATGTCCTCGATGGTGACGGCGTCGAAGCAGGCCTCGATGCGCTCGGAGAGGTCCCGAAAGATCGACTCGGTGGCGAGCTGGCCCTCCACGGGCGGGGGCCGACTGTCTTGAGCGCGGCTGCTCGAGGCGCCCGGGCGGCCCCGACGAGGCGCAACTACGCGCGCGGCGAGCGCCTCCATGGCTCGGTCGGCGGGGACGTCGAATGCATCTTCCCCGAACGACACTTCGCCGGACGCTTCCAGTGTCAACGAAATAGGCCCCTCGAGCGCGCGCACCACGTCCCCCAAACGAATGCCCGACGCATCTTGCGCCAGAAGATAACCGCCCTGGGGCCCTCGCTTGGACCCGACGATGCCCGCCCGCTTCAACTCCTGGAAAATTTGCTCCAGAAAGCGCGCAGGAATGTTCTGCCGATCCGCGATGTCCTTGACCTGGGTGGGCCGACCCTCGTTGTAGAAGGCGATGTCGAACAGCGCGCGGATGGCATAGCGGCCCTTGCTGGACAGCTTCACGCTGCTCGAAATGCATTCTTACATCGGATTTGTCAAGTATGGCCGGAGCCCGCGGACCGGGAGCGCTCGAGGGCGGGGCGCCCCCGGATCCGTCGGCGGCATAGCTCCGTCGGCCCGAGCTCCGTCAGCGATAGAGCCCTTCGAGCGCCTCGCCGTAGCGGGCCAGCACGTTGCGCCGCTTGAGCGACAGCTTGGGGGTGAGCATGTCGTTTTCGGTCGTGAAGTCTTCCGTGAGCACGGCGAAGTTCTTCGGACGCTCGTAGCTCTTGAAGGTGGCGGAGTACTTTTCCAGCTCGCCGCGCAAGAGCTCACGCACCTTGGGGTCGTCCTTCAGATCCCCGAGCGTGTGGCCGTGCTCCTTGGCCCACCCTTGAACAGCCGCCACGTCCGGGACCACCAGCGCCACGTTGTGGGGCTTGTTGGCGCCGTGCAGCATCACGTTGACGATGTAAGGAGAAAGCTTGAGCTCCTCTTCCAAGGGAGACGGCACGACGTACTTGCCGGTTTCGAGCTTGTACTGCTCCTTGATGCGACCGGTGATGTAGAGAAAGCCGTCCTTGTCGAGGTAGCCCATGTCTCCGGTGCGAAAGCTGCCGTCGGGCAGAATCACTTGCGCGGTTTCCTCCGGTCGCTTGTGGTAGCCGCGCATCACGTTGGGGCCGCTCACGATGATTTCCCCGTGGACCGGATCGCCCGTCACCGTGCGATCGATGCGAATTTCCACGCCTGGGAAGGCCGGCCCCACGCTGCCGATTTTGCGGTGACCGGCGTAGTTCGCGGACACGACAGGGCTGGTTTCGGTCAGGCCGTAGCCCTCGTACACGGCGATGCCGAGCGCGTCGATGAACTCGCCGACGGCGGGGCTGAGCGCCGCGCTGCCGCTCACGACGAAGCGAAGGCGCCCACCGAACTTCATGCGCACCTTCGAGAAGATGAGCTTGTCGCCCAAGGCGAGCGCCAAGGACGCACCGAGCCCCAGCGACTCACCTCGCGAGCGCTTGGTGGCGGCGGCGATGGCTGCGTGGAACAGCTTGCGAATGATGGCGGGCTTTTCCGCCATCTGCTTGTTCACGCCGTCGTAAATGCGATTGAAAATGCGCGGCACCGCGACGAGCACCGTGGGGCGCACCACGGGCAGGTTCGTGATGAGGTTGGGGACGGCGTCGTTGATGGCGAGAGTCGCGCCCTTTTGGAGCAGCGAGTAAAGCTCCGCCATTTGTCCGAACACGTGGGCCCAGGGCAAAAAGGCGAGCGAGCGGTCGCCCGGTCCGAAATCGAACCGCTCCAGCGCGGCCCGAACGTTCGAACAGAAGTTGTCGTGCGTGAGCTCGACGCCCTTGGGATTCCCCGTCGTTCCGGACGTGTAAATGACGGCGGCCAGGTCACTGGGGCTCACGTCTGCCACGGGGACCGGCTGGGCAGCCCCTCGCTCGATCAGCTTTGCGTAGGACGATTCGTCACTCGCCGGCAGGTCCAAGCCGAGGACGTGCTCTACGGTCGGAATGTCGCGGGTGACGTCGCGCAGAGAAGCCACGATGGCGTCGGTCGCGCCGAAGACGACCTTCGACTCCGAGTCACGCAAGATGAACCCCCACTCGGCGGGGAGCTGCGCCTGGTACATGGGGACGAGAGCCGCGCCGAGCCCATACGTGGCGAACGCCAGCACGGCCCACTCGAGGCGGTTGTCCGAAATGATGGCGACGCGGTCGCCCTTGCCGACGCCCAAGGCGGCGAGGCCACCGCGCGCTTGGTCGACCAGAGTCCGAAACTCACCGTAGGTCGTCCACTTCCAGGAACCGTCCGGAAGCTTCGTGCCGAACGCCTCGCTCGTAGAGTTTCTTTCGCAGGTGCCCTGCTGCAAGTCGACCAGTGTTTGGAAATCCGCCATGTGTCGTTCGGGTCCCTTCCGCGGGCGAGCCAGGTTTTCCAGGTTCTGCGCCGCCCCTCTCGCGCGTCCTGGCTTGGTGCCTGGCTCCCGCCGTCGAAGATATCGACGGTCGACCAGGGGGGTCAACGTTCGAGGAGCAGCGCCTTTCTGCGCTCTCTAGGCTTTTGACACGCTCTGAGCGCGCGGGCGACCAGGCTCCAGCGAGGTTGTGTGCTAGCTTCCCGCGCCCCAAGCGAGCCGCCTCGAGCTTCCCCCGCTGCCCCTGTTCGAAAAATGCCTTCGTTCTCCGTCGTCACATTCGGCTGTCAGATGAACATGCACGACTCCACGCGCATGGAAGAAGTGCTTCGCGGTGCTGGCTACCACGAGGCCAGCGACGTGGAAGCAGCGGATGTCGTGCTGCTCAACACCTGCAGCGTGCGCGAAAAGGCCGAGCAAAAGCTCCGCAGCGAGGTCGGTCGGCTCGGGCTGCTCAAGGCGCGCCGTCCGGAGCTCGTGATTGGCGTCGCCGGGTGCGTTGCGCAGCAGGAAGGCGAACGCCTGCTCAAGGGGCTGCCCCAAATCGATCTCATTTTGGGGCCAGACAACATCCCCGAGCTGCCAGCGCTCTTGGCGGAGCTGGAAACTGGTGGCTTGCCCAAGGTGCGCACCGTCTTCGACGTGGACGAACCGAGCTTTCTCGCCGCGCGTCCCGAGCTCGGCGTTCGAGCGGCGACCGCCTTCGTCACGGTCATGAAGGGCTGCAACGAGCGCTGCTCGTACTGCATCGTGCCGTACACGCGCGGCCCCGAGCGTTACCGCGCGTCGCAGGAAATCGTCGACGAGGTGGCGCGCCTGGTGGCCTCCGGCGTACGAGAAATCACGCTCCTCGGCCAAACCGTGAACAGCTACCGGGACCCGAGCGGAGCCCTTCCAGCGGCGCCGCGCGCCGGCGACGGGCGCTGGCAGCACACGCGCGGC
Source organism: Pseudomonadota bacterium (assembly GCA_023432025.1). Taxonomy (GTDB): domain Bacteria; phylum Myxococcota_A; class Polyangia; order Polyangiales; family Polyangiaceae; genus NIC37A-2. Next base: position 10,563 of record JAEYVE010000120.1, on the reverse strand, counting down.
GCGCTCGCTCGCGAAGACGAAACGGAGTTCCCCTCGCTCCTCCGCCGCATCGCTTCGGAAGTGCCGGCGCTCGAGCGCCTTCGCTACACGAGCCCGCATCCCCGTCACCTGACGCCGTCGCTCATCGCGGCGCACCGTGACCTCCCCGTGCTGGCGCGTCACGTGCACATGCCCGTTCAGTCGGGGAGCGACCGCCTTTTGAAGCGCATGATCCGCCGCTATTCCGCGGCCGAGTACGTCGAGCGGACGGACGCGCTGAAAGACGCCGTACCGGGCCTCACGCTCACGACGGACGTCATCGTGGGCTTTCCCGGTGAAACGGACGAGGACTTCGAGGCCACGCTCACGCTCGTTCGCCGCGTGGGTTTCGTCGCGTTGTTCGGTTTCAAGTATTCTCAGCGGCCCTACACGCCAGCTCAAAAGCTGGTGGACGACGTGAGTGAAGAGGAAAAGGGCCGCCGCCTCGAGCGCCTCTTTTCCGTGGTCGACGAGGCCAAGGCCGCGCACCTGGCCGCGCTCGTGGGCCGCACGGAGCGCGTTCTGGTAGAAGGCCTCGGCCGCGTGCAGAGCGATGACCCGGCCAGCGCTCGCAAGTACACGGGGCGCACCGAGCGCGCGGAAATCGTGCATTTCGAGTGCCCGGTGGATTTGACGGGGCACATGGTGGACGTCCGCGTGCGCGAGGCCTTCAAGAACTCTCTGGGCGGAGATCTCGTGACGGAGCTGTCGCCCGAGCTCTTGGCGGCCGCGTCTCGCCCCTCGTTCGCGGCGCCCGCACAGGCGTCTCCCGTCGCTCTCGACGGTCGACGCGCGCTCCCCGTGCTCGGACGGTAAGGTAAAGACGCCGCCATGCCCATCGTGCGCAGCTTCGCCGGTATTCACCCGAAAATACCCGAGTCCGTGTGGCTCGCGGACAACGCGACCGTCGTCGGAGACGTGGAGCTCGGCGAAGAGGTCAACGTTTGGTACGGCGCCGTGCTGCGCGGTGACGTCGGCAAGATCCGCATCGGCGCGCGCTGCAATCTGCAAGACCTCGCTTGCGTTCACATGACGACCGACATTTCGAGCGCCATCCTCGAAGAAGACGTGACGGTCGGACACGGCGCCATCATTCACGGTGCCATCGTCGAAAGCGGCGCGCTGATTGGCATGGGCGCCATCCTCATGGACAACGCGCGCATCGGCGCGCAGTCGCTCGTTGCGGCTGGCTCACTCGTTCCGCTGAACATGGTCGTGCCGCCGCGCACGCTCGTGCGCGGTAGCCCAGCGCGCGTGGTGCGTGATCTCACGCCCGACGAGATCGCCCAAGGGCGGAAGAGCGCGCTCAAGTACGTCGGGTTGGCTCGGCTGCACCGCGCAGCCGAATAAGGGCGTGCAAAGCAGGACTCGGCACCGGGCGCGCGCTCGGATCGGGTCGAGGGCTCCCGACATCGACGGCCCCCGCACGAACGGCTCAGCCGCCGCCGACGAAGTGCACGATTTCAATCACGTCGTTGGCCTCGAGCGCCACGCTTCCGTGCTCTGCCCGGGGCACCACCTGGGCGTTGCGCTCCACGGCGACGGGACCGTCGAGGCCCAGGTGAAGAATGAGCTCCTTCACCGTGAGGCCCTCGGGCACTTCTCTCGTGTCTCCGTTCACCGTCAACTTCATCACGACCCAAGGTAAGGACCTCTCTTGGGCGGTCAAGCGCGAGGGCGGGCGCCCCGAGAATCAGCCCCACCCGGGTCGGCGTCCGTCAGCTAGCCCCTCATTTTCGCTTTCGACAACCCCGCGACACCTCGACCTTCTCGAAGATGGGCTGGCCGAGTGCCGCTTGGTGCGCCGCGTGGTCGGGTTGTAGGATGGCGCCACGTGTCCCGCTGGAAGCTCGCTGCATTCGCGCTCGTGACGGCCGGAGCCGTCGGAGGGGCTGCCTGGGGGTTCCTCAGCGCTCGCCGGCAGGTTGCCGTGAGCGTGCAAGGAGCCGCCCCGGCGTCTCACGTCGTGTCGGAACCGCACGCCTGGGCTCGCTTCGTCGACGTGCGCGCTGAACGGCTGGCGGAGAGGGAAATTCACCTGCGCGCCGCGGGCGAGACATACGCCTTTACGCAACGTGGGTTGGGCTACGAGCTCGACCGGGCCGCGCTGGGTCAGGCTCTCGAAAAGGAGCGGGCCGCACAGAGCGCAGCGCCGCGCACGCTACCCTGGCTCACTCGCGCCGACGTGGTCGAGCTACCGGTGACGTTCGAGCTGGACGAAAGCGCCGCGCGCGCTCGGCTTTCGAGCTTGGCCCGCGTGGTGCGCCGTGAGCCGGTGGACGCGCGTGTGATCGTGCGGGAGCACCGCGTGGTGCGGGCGCGCGCCGGTGTGGAGCTGGACGTGGAAGCGACGCTCGCGCGCCTGCGTGACGCCCATCCCCAAGAAGGCCTGGTGGTGGACTTGGCGCTCCGCGAGGTGCCACCTCGTGTGACGGACGACATGGTCGTGGCCATCGACGTCACGAAGATTTTGGCCTCGTTCGAGACGGATTTTCGCAAGAAGGCGGGCGCGCGCGCCGTCAACATCGCGCGCGCGGCGCGCTACCTGGACCAACAAATTTTGCGACCGGGCGAAGTGTTCAGCTTCAACCGCGCCGTCGGTGAGCGCACGCACGCGCGCGGCTTCGTGGACGCGCCCGTCATCGTGAACGACGAAATGGAGAAGGGCGTGGGCGGCGGCGTGTGTCAGGTCGCCAGCACGTTCCACGCCGCGACGCGTTTTGCGAACCTCGAGGTCCTCGAGCGACGGAGCCACAGCCGTCCCACCGGATACGCGCCGCTCGGCTTGGACGCCGTGGTCCTCGACGGCAAGGTCGACTTGCGCGTCAAAAATCCGTACGACACGCCGCTCTTGATTCACGCGTACTTGCCCAGCGCGTACGTGATTCGCGTGGAGCTCTTGGGGCGCTCCCCCGAGCTTTCGGTCGAGCACGACATTGCCGTCAAGGAAACCAAGCCGTTCACGCGCCGCGTCTGGCACCGCGACGACGTCGAGCCAACGTCCGTCGAGCGCAAGCAAGAGGGCACCAAGGGCTACGACATTTTGAGCGTGCTCACCGTGCGGCACCGGGACGGCCGTGAGGAACGGCGCACGTACCCGAGCAAGTACTACCCTGTGCCCGAGGTGTTTTGGATTGGGCGTCAGGCAGACTTGGCGAGCCTGCCCGAGCTGCCCGACGGCGCGTCCGACACCCTCGTGGATCCCGTCATGCCCGACCCGATGGGTGCCGCCGAGCCGGTCTCGGCGCGTGCCAACCCCACCGGACTCGAGCCGTCCGAGCCGCTGCTCTGAGAACGCTTGGGCGCGCCCCTTCAGGCGCGCGCCGCCACGGCGCGCGTCAGGTGTCTCTGAGCGACGGCAAACACCGCGAGCGCTGGCGCGCTCAAGAGCAAGTTGCCCGCCATCACGACGTGCCAGCGCACCCCCGTGCCTTGCTCGCGGAGCAGCGCGACTCCGAGAGGCAGCGTACGCACCGAGTCATCCGTCGTCATGACCAGCGGCCAGAAGTAGTCGTTCCAGTGGTAGGTGAACGAAAAGAGAAAAAATGCCGCGAGCGTGGGCCGCACCAGGGGCGGCAAAAGCCGGTAGATGATCGTGAGCTCCCCGGCGCCGTCCAGACGCGCCGCTTCGATCAACGAATCGGGCACCGACAAGAGGGCCTGTCTCAAGAGAAACGTGCCGAAAGCGCTTACGCCGAACGGCAAAACCAAGGCGGCCATGGTGTTGGCGAGCCCGAAATCCGCCAAGAGCGAGAACACGGGCACGAAGCGCACCTGCGCCGGCACCACCAACGTCGAAACCAAGAGCGCGAAGGCGACGCTGCGTCCTCGGAAGTCCAGCTTGGCCAGCGCGTACGCGGCAGGCAGCGCCACCACGATTTGGAGCGCGGCAATCAAGAGCGCCATCAGCGTCGTGTTCCACAGGTAGCGCGTGAACGGCATGGCCGCGAGCGCAGCCGCGTACGCCTCCGTGGAGAAGCTGGCAGGCAGCGGCGCGGCCGGCGCGCGGACGAGCTCGGGTAGAGTCTTCAGGCTCGTGGACACCATCCACGCGTAGGGCAAAAGCCACACGAGCCCGACCAAGGCGATCAAGGCGTTTCCGCCCCATCCGAAAAGGGCGGCGCGCGCTCGCGCGCCGCCCGGACGGCGCCCCAGAGGGGCGCCTGCGCCTCGCGACTCGTGGGCCGATGACGCCTCGCCCGCGGACGGGTTCGTCACCTCGTACCTCCGCGGACGCTGCGCGACTTCAGGCGGTGATCACGACGTTGCCAGGCCCACAGCTCGAGCCCGGTCAACCCGAGCAAACACACGAAAAACACGACGACCTCGGCGCTGGCGCGCCCGATGCGCAAGTTCATGAAGCTCTGCTCGTAGATGGAGTACACGAACACCGTCGTGGCGTGCACGGGGCCGCCTTGGGTCATGACACGCACCACGTCGAACACCTGAAAGCTGGCGATGAGCGAGGTCGTCACCACGAACGCCGTCGTGGGGCGGAGCAATGGCCAGGTGACGTGCCGAAAGCGCGCCCAGCGCCCCGCGCCGTCCAGCGCCGCCGCTTCGAGTAGGGCAGGGGGCACGTCCGCGAGCCCAGCGAGGAAGAGCACCATGGCATAGCCCGCGATTTTCCACGTGGTGACGGCCGCCACCGAGTAAAGCGCCAGATCCGGATCGCCGAGCCAATCGATGCGAGGAAACCCAAGAGCGCCGAGGACGTGCCCTAAGACCCCGGCGTCAGCGTCCAGAATCCAAAGCCACACCAGAGCGACGCTCACCCACGACATGACGTAGGCGCTGAACACCGCGCCGCGCACGAATGCGGCCAGCTTGGACGGGCGCTGCAAGAGCAGCGCAAGGCCGAGGCCGAGCGCCGTCGCCGCGGTCACGACGAGCCCGCTCAGGAGCAAAGTGGCCCAGAGGGTGCGGGCGAGGGCGCCGCTTTGGGCGAGCTCTCCGTAGTTGGTCCAGCCCACCGGCGTGGGCGCAGTGAGCAGGTCCCAGCGGTAAAAGCTGAGCCGCACGGCATGCGCGAGCGGATAGAAAAAGAACACCACGAGCAGCACGGCCGTGGGAGCCAGCATCCACGCGGGGTGCCAGCGGCGTCCGGGACGCAGCGCCATCAGCGCACCTCCGGCGCGAAGAGCTCGGCGCGCGCTCGCGCCCGCGCCCGGCCGAGAACGGCTTCGGCGTTTTTGCCGCCCAAGACGGCGCTTTCGAGCTCCGGTTGTACGATTTCGCGCTCGAGGCGAAACAAATCGGGCGACCAGGGCCACGGCGTAGCTACGGTGAGCTGCTCCACCGCCACGCGGTCATTGGGATGTTTTTGGTAGTAACCCTCGCGCTGCAGGGCAGCGATGGCGCTCTGCGTCGTGGGCAAGTAGCCGGTGCGCGTGGCCCATTCGACGACCTGCGCGGGCTCGTGCATGAAGCGGAGAAACGCCCACGCGGCGCGCTTTTCTTCAGTGGACGCTGCCCGCGGCACGACCCAGTGCGTTCCGCCGGTGGGCACGGCGCGCGTCACGTCTTTCGGTAGCGGCGCGGCGCGCACCGGAAACGGAGCCGTGTCCTCCAGGTAGCGCAAAAACGCGGTCGACGTCCAAATCATGGCCGTGCGCCCGGCGAGAAAGTCTTGGTTCGTCTGCTCCCAAGCGTTGTAGTCGCGTCCGAGCGGCGGCTTCATCACGCCTGCGCCGACGAGACGTTGCCAGAGCTCGAGCGCCCGTACGCCCGCGGCGCCGCCGAGCGAGGGCGCTCCGTCGGGCTCGACGACCCTCCCGCCTGCTTGTCCCACCAGCGCGACCCAAAACCACCACGAAATGGGGCAGCCAAAGCCAAAACGCGCGGTGCGCCCCGCGCTGCGCACCGTGAGGCGAGTCGCCACCTCCACGAGCGCGTCCCAGGTGCGCGGCGCCGAGAGGCCCGCAGCGTCGAACACCTCGGCGTTCAGATACGCGATGGGCGTCGAACGATTGAAGGGCAAGCACACGAGCGGACGCTCGCCGCCTCTTTCCCAGGTTCCGTCTTGTCCGAGCACGGAAATAACGTCCAGCTCGCGCGCCCCTGGATAGTCGTCGAGCGCCTGGAGCACGCCTGCCTCGGCGAGGTACGGAACGACTTCGCCCACCACGTGGCTCAGCGAAGGAGGCACACCCGCGGCGATGGCGGTGCGCAGCTTGGCGAGCCCCTCGTAGTAGTCGCCTTGGTAGACGGCCTTCACGAAGACGTCACTCTGACGATCGTTGAAGCGTCGAACGAGCGCCTCCAACACCTCGCGGTTTCTCCCGCCATACGAAAACCACAAGGTGGCCCGCTGACGGCCGCGCAGGTGCGCTTCTTCGCGATGGCACGCCGAGAGCGGCGAAGCGAGCGCAGCACCGGTCCCCAAAAACGCGCGCCGCGTCAAAAGGCCGCTTGCCGTCGACGCTCCCGCAAATGGACGGTTTTTTGGGGGGACACCAGCGGTTTCCGAAGTCCGCGTCGCGTGCGGCGAGAGGCGTCCACCGAGCGGCTCGGGCCTCACGGCTCGCTCCGCTCGGCGCCCACCCGCGCCCCGCTGGGCGGCGAAGCGAGCGCGCGCCCGCTCTCTGCGTCGAAGTATTGCAAACCTTCGGCGAAGAGACGCGCATGCACGACGTCGCCCGGCGCGTACGGCGCGAAACCCGCCACGCGGGCGCGAATGGAGCCTGAGCCCAGCGCGAGCTCGACGTGCGTCTCGGCGCCCAAGCGCTCCACGGCGACCACGCGAAGCTCGGCGCCGGGGGCGTCGGTGTTCGGTTTTGCCTGGGACAGTTGAACCGCCTCCGGGCGAAAGCCCAGAGTGAGACGATCGGGAGTGGGCCAAGGCGGCGCGGGCAGGCGCAACGGTCCTAGAACGACGACGCTCCCGGAGCGCTCGGCCAACACGAGATTCATCGCCGGCGTGCCGAAAAACGACGCGACGAAGGCCGTCGCCGGGCGCTCGTAGATGTGGAGCGGCGAGGCAACCTGCTCCAACTCGCCCCCGCGCAGCACAGCGATCCGGTCGCTGAGCGTCATCGCCTCGACCTGGTCGTGCGTGACATAGAGCGCGGTGGCGTTCAGACGGCGCAGCAGCTTGCTCAACTCCACGCGCAGCTCGCTCCGGAGCGCGGCGTCCAAGTTGGAGAGCGGCTCGTCGAAGAGAAACACCTTCGGGCGCCGCACGATGGCGCGCCCCATGGCGACGCGCTGCTGCTCGCCTCCGCTGAGCTCGCCCGGGCGCCTTTCGAGCAGCGGGTGGAGACCCAAGAGCGCCGCCACTTCTTGAACGGCGCGCTCACGCTCCGCGCGCGGGACCTTCTGCATCTGCAGGGGGAACGCGAGGATGTCGCGCACGCGCATGTGCGGGTAGAGGGCGAAGCCTTGAAACACCATGGCCACGTCGCGCTCGCGTGGCGAGCGTGCGAGCACGCTCCGGCCGCCAATGAAAATGTCCCCGGCGTCCGGGTGGTCGAGCCCGGCCACGAGACGCAAGGTGGTGCTCTTTCCGCAGCCCGAGGGGCCGACCAGGCTCACGATTTCGCCGGGCTCTACGTCGAGGCTGACGCCGCGCACGGCGGCGCGCTCGCTGCCGGGGTAGTGACGTGTGAGCTGCACGAGGCGAATCGCTGTTGTCATCGATGCATGGGGGGGCGGACGAGCGCCCGCCGAAGCCGCGCCGGGGAAGGTGCCAGAGCGGGCGTCGGGAGCGAAGCGCCAGCACGCTGGCTCTCTGCTTTTTCGAGAAAATGCGCGCTCGCGCCGCGCGGGCGCCGGGGCGAGAACGGCTCTTCCCGTCCTGGGCGCGGGGCGACGGCGCTGGCTTTCGGTGACGCCTTGGTCGCTCTAGCGTCCACTTCGTGAAACTCGGAAGCTGGCTCCTCGGGGCCCTGCTCGCGTCGAGCGTCGGCTTGGCGGGCTGTGAGGAACGCCCCGACTCTACTGAGGCGGCGCGCCGTCCAGGAGCGGAGCCGAAGGCGGCCCCGTCTCCGGCGCCGCCGAGCTCTGCGCCCAGAACTGCGAGCTCCACGGATCCCGAAGCCCGGACTTCGGGGTCCGTCGACCTGCCCCCCCAACAAAAAGCTCACGCCGCCTGTCCCGCCGGGATGGTGCTCGTGCCCGGAGGGCCGTTTTGGGTGGGCTCAGCGCACAAGACCTTCGAGCAAGAAGAAAACCCCCGATTTTTGACGCGCGTTGCAGCGTTTTGCCTCGACGAAACGGAGGTGACGACGCGCGCCTACGAGGCTTGCGTGGACGCCGGACGGTGCTCGCCCGCGGGTCGCGACACCGTGACGTGCAATTTTCGGCGCGAAGGGCGCGAGGAGCACCCCATCAACTGCATCGACTACCCGAGCGCCGAGGCCGTCTGCGCGGCGCGTGGCGCGCGGCTGCCGAACGAGGTGGAGTGGGAGTTTGCGGCACGCGGAGGCGCCGAGCAGGCGTTTTCGTGGGGCAACGAGCCCCCGGACGGCCGCACGTGTTGGAAGACCAACCGCACCTGCCCGGTGAAGAGCTTTCCCGCGGGAGCATTCGGTCTCTACGACGTGACCGGGAACGTGTGGGAGTGGACCTCCGATTGGTTCGGGCGTTACCCGTGGCCGGCGATGACAGGCGAACGACGCGTGTATCGCGGCGGCAGCTGGAGCCGACGCTTCGACAAGTGGCTCAGCCCGACGCTGCGGAACCGCGAAAAGCCCTCGGGCTCGGGCTCGCACTTGGGCGTACGCTGCGCGCTCACGCCGCCGGGGACCGAGTGCCCCTATGGCGCCGGCGCCGACGGACTCTGCCGGCAGGGCGTCGACGACGCGAAATGTCTCGGCGATTCGACGTGGAACGGGGTGCGATGCGCAGCTCCCGGCGCGCCTCGCTGCCGGGCGGGAGCGCGCGAGGTGCCAGGGTATGGCTGCGTGCTCGAGGCGCCTCCCGTCGAAGAAAACAGGCCGCTCGACGTCTCACGTGTGGTGAAGACTCGCTCACCCGAATTCGACGCCGACTGCGCGGCCAACCAGCCGGCACGGCCCCACGCGTACCGTTTCACCGGCGGAGGTCACCCCGAGCGCAACCTCGCGGGGAGAACGAGCGGCTGCAAGAACCGCGATGTGGGTGTGGGCTGGAACAGCGCGTGTTGTCCATGAACGTGAAGTGACCCAGCTTGGTCTGCGACGAGGTGCGACGTGCACTTCGTCGCTTCGCTAAGTCGCCCAGAGCCTCTTTCGGATCGCTCACGGGTGTGCGCGGTACGACCTCGACACTGTTCTCCCCACAAGCGCACGGGGAACGAGCCTCTGCACGCTGCAGCAAGCGTGACCGCGCGGCTCACTTCGCTACACTGGGGCGCCCATGCCGCGCTCTCATCCCCCCAAGGCGAACCGCAAGTCCACGGCACCCGACGTCCCCGAAGAGCTCCAAAGCGCGCTGTCTTCGTGCCAAGCGGACCCGAGTAGCGAGCGCGCCTGGGACGAGCTGGAGGAGGCTTGCAGAAAGCACGATCGCCCGGACGAGGCAGCCGCGCTCCTGAGTGAGCTCTTGAGTAACACGTCCATCGACAAGGACATTCGTGTCGAAGTTGGACGGCGTGCGGCGGACTTTCACGAGGAGTGGTTCGAAGACACGGAGCACGTGCTCGAGGTGCTCGGACGCGTGCTCGAAATCGACCGAAGCGCGCGTTGGGCGTTCGATCGTCTGAGCCTCTTGCTCACGGTGGCCGGTCGTTGGGACGACTTGCTCGGCGCGTACGATTTGGCTTTGAAGGGCTGCGACGACGCAACGGAGCGCGTGGCCTTGCTCGAAGAGGTGGCGCGCGTCGCGCGTGACTTCGCGGGCGAGTCACACCGCGCCAACGACTATTTGAAGGAGCTCTTGCTCCTTCGCCCCACGGACGATCAGTTGGCGGCCAGCCTCGAGCGACGCCTGGAGCAGCAGGGGCGGCACCGGGACTTGATCGACGTCTGGACCGCACGCCTCGACGTGCTCGATCAGCGCGCGCAGCAAACGACGCGCACTCAGATCGCGCGGCGCTACCTGGAGCAGCTGCACGACGCCGAAAGCGCGCTCGATGCGATTGACGCGCTCCTCGCGCTGGGCGGCGCGGAGGCGGAGGCGTGCGAGCTCTTGGAGCAGCTCGGCGCCGACGAAACGTTCGCCGTGGAGGCGCGCCGAACCGCCCTCCGTACGCTCGAGAGCCGCTACGCGGCCGCGGGGCGTACGAGTGACGTCGTCCGTACGTTGGAGCGCGCCCTCACGCTGGCGCCCAACGTGGAGGCGCGCATCGGCTTGCACAGGCAAGCCAGCGATCTCTTGGCGTCCATCGGGAGAGCCGCCGAAGCGCTCGACCACGCCGGAAACATTCTGCGTTTGGCCCCGGAGGCCGAAGACGTACAGAGTCGAGCGCGCGAGCTCGGACGCGCGAGCGGCGAGCTCGCGAAGTACGCCGATTGGTTGGTTTGCGCGGCGGACGCTTCCTGGGACGGCACCCGTCGTGCGCGCTTGCTCATCGAGGCCGCGCGCGTTCGTCAGGAGCTGCCGGACGAACAAGCTACGGCCGTGAGC
>JAEYVE010000155.1 GCA_023432025.1 Pseudomonadota bacterium | reverse complement strand
GGGCGCGCGACGGAGCAGGTGCCGCTCGAGGTGCTCGAGCGCTACGTGCGAAACAAGGGGCAAGCCTTCTTGGACGATCCCAACGTGACCTCCGTGGGCATCGGTCTCGGTGACGATGGCCTTCCGTGCGTGCAGTTCACGGTCGCGGAGAAGGTGCCGCGCAGCGCCGCTCGCAGGCTGCAAGAGCTCGGTACTCGTCCGCTGCCGAAGGTGCTGGACGTGGACGGCGCGACCGTGCCGACGCAAGTCATCGAGCGAAGCTACCGTCCGAGCTACGAGCTGTGCCGCGCCGAGCAAAAGGACCGGCGCCGGGCGCGTCAAAATCCGATGATGCCGGGGATCAGCGTGTCGCACCCCTCGGGGAGCACGGGGACGCTCGGGGCGATCGTTTACGATAGAACGGGCGCTGCCTGCATGCTGAGCAATTGGCACGTGCTGCATACGGGGCGAGGAAAATTGGGCGATCCGGTGGTGCAGCCGGGCCCGCACGACGACAACCGCGTGACGCAAAACGAGGCCGGCACACTGGTGCGCAGTCATTTGGGTCCCGCGGGAGATTGCGCCATCGCGCGCATCGAAAACCGAGAGGTCGACGCGCGAGTGCTGGACCTGGACACGACCATCCGAAAGCTCGCTCGGCCGAGCCTCGGTGACCGCCTCGTGAAATCGGGGCGCACCACAGGTGTCACGGAGGGCGTGGTGCGCCGCATCGAGGTGACGGCGAAGATCGACTACGACGGCGTGGGGCCGCAGAAAATCGGCGGCTTCGAGATCGGTCCCGTGCCTGGCGCGGCGAGCTCGTACGAAGTGAGCCTCGGTGGAGATTCTGGCTCGGCCTGGCTGGTCGCCACGACGAGCGGCGGCGAAACGAAGGCGACGGATATTCTAGCGGGTCTCCACTTCGCCGGAGAAGCGAGCGGCGTTTCCGACGAGCACGCGCTGGCCTGTTACGCGCCGGACGTCTTCGAGACGCTGGAGATTTCTCTCGAGCCGCCGACGAGCTCGGGGGCGCGCGCCGCCCGCGAGCCCGCGGGCTACGAGCAGAACTTCTTGGGCGTGCGCGTGGAGCCACCGAGGCTCGGCGCGGCGCTGTCTGGCGACGCGGTGCCTTTTGCGGGGGGCACGCTGATTCCGTACACGCATTTCTCGGTTTGTCAGTCCAAGTCGCGGCGCTTTGCGCACTTCGTGGCGTGGATGATCGACGGCCTTTCGCTGAAAAAGGAGAGCCGCAAGGAGCTCGAGTTCAAGCTGGACCCGCGCATCGACGCGCGCTTTCAGGTCGACAACGACCTGTACGCGGGAAACAAGCTGGACCGAGGTCACGTGGCGCGGCGTGCGGATCTCATTTGGGGGCCGCCGGCGGAAGCGAGTCAGGCGAACCGCGACTCCTTCTACTTCACGAACATCACTCCGCAGCACGAGAGCTACAACCAATCGTCGAAGCACGGCTTGTGGGGGGAGCTCGAGAACGCGGTGTACGACGAGGTCCACGTACAGAGGCAGCGCCTGGTCGTGTTCGGCGGGCCGCTCTTCAAGGAGGACGACCCCGTCTACCGCGGCATTCGCGTCCCGCGCAGCTTCTGGAAGGCGATCGCGTTCGTGGACGCCGAGGACGGTCGCTTGAGCGCCAAGGCGTACGTGCTCACGCAAGCGGACCTGCTGAGCGATTTGGAGGCGTTCGAGCTCGACCCTTTCCGCATGTACCAAGTTTCGGTCGGAGAGCTGGAGAAACTCACGGGCGTCGAGCTCGAGTCGCTCCGTCACGCCGACACCTTTCGGATCGCGGCGGGGTCCAAAGGGATGCCGCTCCGTGAGGTACGCGAGGTTCACTCGCGGCGTGACCTCCTCGTTTGAGCGAGAACGCGAGCGCGGGCCGTCGAAGCGCTGGGGCGGAGCTCGCCGTCACGCTGCGGCGGACTCGGCTTGCTCGGGCGCGACGGTGACGCGGCCGAGGCTCGGCACCGCGTGGGCCACGAGGCGTCCGAGCTGGGGCAGGAGCGCAGTGAGCGTTGTGGCGAAGAGGAGAGTCGAGTCGAACAGCGAACGCTCCGTGAAGAACAGCACGTAAGCCGAGCACGCGAACAACACGAAGAGCGGCGCGCGCAGGTGCTGGAAGGCGAGACCTTCCGGCGGAGCTTCCCAAGCGCGCACGCCCACCTCGGCGCCTTGGACGCGCACGAACGCCGCGAAGCTGTCGTTGAAGGGCGCGAGCATGGGGCGGCGCGTGACGATGCCGCGGCCGAGGAGAGCGCGCACCACTTCGGCGCGCCGCTCGCTGACGAAGCCCTCCTCGGCCAGCTGCACCAACGTGAGCTGTTCGAGCTGGGAGCAAGAGCTCCACAGCTCGAGGTAGTCGTGCCACGCTGCGTCTCGCACGCGGCGCTGGGCCTCGCTGCGCGAGACGTCCGCGAGACTTCCGGGAGGTAAGTTGGCGCGGCAGGCGTCGCAAACGAACGCGGAAGAGTCGAGCTCGCGCGTGAGCCAATCGTGATCTTTCGGGGAGGGCGGGGGCGTGGTGCCCAAGAGCTCGCGGACGAGCGCAGCCCGGCTTGCTGCTTCGGGTGGATCCTGCCGCAGGTAGACCACGCGATAACCGCGCAGCCGTTGGGCGAGGCGTGCGATGTCTTCGGGAGCCGTTTCTTCGTCACGTTGGAGAGCGCGGAGCAGCTCGAGCGGAGAGCGATTCGCCGCGATGACGTTCGGCGCGCCTGCGCCCGCGTGGGCGTGGAGCCGCTCGAGATCTCCGACCTTCGGCTCGACCGAGAAGCACTCGCCGACGAGGAAGGGCCCGGCGACGTCTTCGGTGGTGGCGCCGGGCCGAGGCAGGCTCTCGAGCGTGCGGGGGGACGCGACCACGCACCACAAGTCGCCCGTCTGGGCCCCGAGCGCGCTTCGCGTGAGGGCCGGAGGTGCTTCGATGTCCCGCAAGAGGACCGTCTCCGAGAGCCACCGCACCAGCCAGAACACGAGCGGGGCCACACCCACCGCAAAAAGGAAGGACAGGAGCCACGCGAGCCAAGCACGCGCGTCCGAGGTCCGCGCGTCCCTCGGGGGCTCTTGGGCGTGCAAGGCATCGAGCAGCTGTTCGGCGAGCGGCGGCGCACCACTCGGGCCGAGCTGGAGCGTCGTTTCGTAGGCGCGTGGGCCGGGAGCCGTGTAGCTCGACGGGCGTGGGGGAGCGGCGCTGTCCTTGGTGCTGGAAGGGACTTCACTGGGCGCGCCCGCGCGGAGCGCGAACGAGGCCGCTTGGTGATCGGCGAAGCGTCGCGCTGCGTCGTCCATGGATACGCTGCCGAACACGTAGGGCGGAATTACGGCGCACAGGATCCAGAACGCGGCTCCGGTCATGCAGTAGGCGCGCCAGTAGCTCTTGGTGCTGTGCGGAGGGCCCCGCGACGCCCCGCGCGACCAACGTTCCGCGGCGACCTTGCCCAGGGAGAAAACCAGCCAGGCCGAGAGGACCACGAGCAAGGGCAAGCAGAACGCAAAGGCCTGCGTCGTGGAGGCGAGTGACCAGGCCGTGAGCGACCAAGCCGAGGAGGGAGCAGGCTCGACGTCCTGCCTCGCGGCGTGCTCGAGCACGCCGGGGAGAAGCTGCACGGCCGTCGCGATGAGGGCCAAAAACCAGAAAAAGAGGCCCACGTACGCCGAGTGTCGACGCGCCTCCGGCCAGAACCACGCGAGGCGACGCCGCCCGGCGAGCGCGAGGTACGCGACGCCTACCGCGAGCCAGAAGGCCGCGTACGCGATCGAAGAGAAGAGCGCCCACGTCATGGTTTCCAGGACCACGCCGCGGAGCGAGGCGGTCTCGGTGAAGACGACGAGCGACAAGCGGGAGGAGGAGGGGCCCGAGTCGATGGGCTTTACGTAGGCTCGGTGATCCACGCCGAAGTACGAGAGGTGATCGATGGCGCCACTCGCCCCCGCGCCGTGCTCTCGCTCGAGGAGGCGTCGCAGGTGACCGCTGTCGTCGCACTCGGTGAGCACGTTGTGACTGTTGGCGAGCGCGGGCTCCGAGTGGAATAGGACGTCGCCGGAGTCGCTCACCACGGCGAAGCTCGTTCCTTCGGGCAGCGCAGGCTGCGTCAAGCTGCGTGGAACGAAGGTCACCAGGCGCACGCCGGGGGCACCGTCGGGACCGGGCGCACGCTCTGCAATGACAGCGCGGCTCTTTCCGCTGGAGTAACTCCGCACCGAGTCGATGACGAGCCCATCGGACGCGCGTGCGCGCCGAAAGTAGGGGCGCTCGGCGAGGCTGAGCAGACTTTGGTTTTCGAGAGGTAGGACCGTCACCTTGGAGCGCATTTCGCCCGCGGTGTCGGCCCAGGCGAGGGTTTCCGCGTATCCGTAGTGGCGCCACTCTCCCGAGCGCGGCGCGCGTACACCGGGCTCGTCCTCTCCGGAGCTGGAGGCGGCTTCGAGCTGTCTTCGCGCCGCTTGGAGCTCGTCGCGAACGTTCTCGGCCATGCGTGTGGCCAAGGCTTCGAGTCGCGCGTCGACGAAGCTCTCGAGCCGGAGGCGCGTCACCACGCCGCGTGTGGCCAGGGTGAGCAAGATCAGCGAGAACAACACGCACACACCGAGCGCGAAGGCGTCGACGAAACGAAAGCGCTCCGTGGGAGAGAGGAGCCTGAGGCGCAAAAACGGCGGCAGAAGCAAGGTCAGAACGAGCACCAGCCCGAGCACGCTCAGAAATCCCGGCGAGAGCAGCCAACGGCCGTGAAGGCGCTTTTCCGAGGCGAGCCCGCACAGGTAGAGCGGCGTGGGCTCGTCTTTATCGGCGTCGGCAGCGGAGGCCTCGTTCACTTCCGACGACGACTGGCAGAACAGACGGTAGGGCTCGCCGTCGCCGAAATGGACCGCTGTGAGGGGACCTGTTTCGGCCAAATGAACGGCTTTGTCGGTTGGTTTGCCGTCGACGAGGAGCTTGAGCGCGCCGAGCGTGGTGACGCTTGGCACCTCGGGGCGCCCCGCCTGGCGAAGAACGCGATCGCTTCTTCCGACGAGCAGCGTCTTGTCGAACGCTCGCTCTGCGCGCGGCACGAAGCCGAGGATGTCGTCGTAGTCGAGGCAGAAGGCGTTGTGTTTGGTCGCCTCCGGAGCGGGCAGCGGCCCGCGCGGAGCGGTGGCGGGCTTCGGCGTATCGATCTCGACCCACACGCCGTCACAGCCCGCTCGGTCGAGCCACGCCTTCGCTCGCGCGGTTTGCGCGAGCGACTGACGGAGCGCGTCGCTCGCCACGCCCAAGAGGCGCAGGTCCCGCGCGACGGAGCGCTCGACGGTCTTGCGATTGGAAACGACGTAGAAGACGACGAACGCGCCGAGAATGAGGATCGAGAGCGCGGCCCCGAGCCACCTGAAGCGCGCGGGTGGCCGTCGCTGTCCCAAGTTGCGTCACCCCCTGCCGAGTCGAACGGCAGCTTTCGCGTTCGGACAAGGCTTCCCGAGGCGGATCGGGCCAGGCCGGGTGAACGTGGCGCGACCAGGGGCCGCTCCGAGCGTTTTTTGGGGCCGTGTGGAGCCGTCCACGCCCGCGTGCAGGCCGGCGCCCGACGGACGTCGACCCAGTGCGGGAGCACCGCGCTGGGTCGTGAAGTGCCGTCCCAAAAGCGGGGGCGATTTCGAAAGGAGGGGTGCTCGCGCGCCCCTCCGATGTCAGATGACGCCGTACTTTTTGCCGACCTTCTCGAAGGCTTCCAAGCCGCGATCGAGGTGGGCCTTTTCGTGCGTGGCCATGTAGCTGGTGCGCAGCATGGCGCTCTTGGGCGGGACGCCCGGTGAGATGAACGGGTTCGTGTAGACGCCGTACTCGTCGAGAAGATCACGCCACATCATGATCGTGCGGAGATCTTGCCGAATGTAGATCGGGATGACGGCGGTTTCCGTCGTGCCGAGCTCGAAGCCGAGTCGACGCAGCTCGTCGCGCATGTAGGTGAAGTTCTCGTGGAGCTTTTCGATGCGCCACTGCTCTTCCCGCATGGTTTCGAAAGCCGCCATGGCTGCGGCGATGGCGGCCGGCGCAGCGCTCGCGGCGAACATGAAGCTCGGCGCGAAGTGGCGCACGTAGTCGAGCACCTTGCGCTCGCCGACGAGGTAGCCGCCGATGCTGGCGAACGACTTGGAGAAGGTGCCGCCGATGAGATCCACCTGGTCCGCCACCCCGAAGTGATAGGCGGTGCCGCGGCCCTCGGGGCCGATCACGCCGAGCGCGTGCGCGTCGTCCACGAAGATGCGCGCGCCGTGCTTTTTGGCCACGGGCACCAGCTCGTCCAGCTTGGCGATTTCACCTTCTGCGCTGAAGACGCCGTCCGTGATGACGAACGCGCCCTCGTCCGGGCCGAGCTTCTCCAGCGCTTGGTCGAGCGACTGCGCGTCGTTGTGCTTGTAGCGCACCTGACGCGCGCCGGCGGCCATGCCCAAGCGCACCCCGTCGTAGAGCGAGGCGTGCACGTTTTTGTCGATGACGGCGACCGAGCTCTTGTTGGACAAAAGCGCGGAACAGGTGGCGATGTTTACCTGGTAGCCCGTGGTGAACACGAGCGCCGACTCCTTGCCGAACCAGTCCGCCAGCTTGTGCTCGAACTCCTCGTGCAGGCGCATGGAGCCGTTGACCAGGCGCGAGCCGGTCATGCTGGTACCGAAGCGGTCGATGGCTTGCTTCGCCGCCTCACGCACCTTGGGGTGCGTGGTG
Organism: Pseudomonadota bacterium; assembly: GCA_023432025.1. Lineage (GTDB taxonomy): Bacteria > Myxococcota_A > Polyangia > Polyangiales > Polyangiaceae > NIC37A-2. The sequence continues at coordinate 16,885 of JAEYVE010000155.1, read as the reverse complement.
AGGCCCAAGTAGTTGTTCGAGCCGAACATCACGACGCGCTTGCCGTTGATCTGCGCCTCGGGGCCGTCGTTTTGATCGAGCGGGCGGAAGAACGGATAGATGCCGCGCTTACGGGCGTTGTCGGCCGCGGTGAACTTGAGGCACTTTTCGAGGACGTCCTTGCCGCCGATGTTGGCGAGCGAACGCCGCTCGTCCATGGACTCCTGCATGTCGTCGGAGCCGTGTGCCTTGGCCTCCGCGCTGGCCGCGACGTGACCGTTGGTGGCCGCCTGGCTGACCGCGTGGCCATTGGCGTTGTGACCGATGGTCTGGGACGCGCTGCCGTTCGAGTGACCGTTACGAACCGGTGAGTCGTCCAGCGCCGGATCCACGGCGGGCAGCTCGTAGCCGTTCTTCAGGATGTTCCACGCAGCCTTCATGCGGAGCGGCGCGTCCATGACGCCTTCGGCCGCCTTCATGACGCGATCGTCGGTCACCCAACGCATGAGCGCGGGGTTCTGAAGGGCGATCTTTGCTTGTTCGACGATCTTGGTTTTCAAGCTCATTCTTCGCTCGAATCGCGGGTGAGGGCTGGCGCGAAGCTAGGCGACGAACCGGGGAGGGTCAACGCGTGGAAGCGCGTCGGGGCAAGTGCATTTCGACCCGAGAGCGAGGCGCGAACTCCGATTCACACACGCGACGAACGGCCTTCGCGGACACGAGAAGCCCGATTTCGACGACGGATCCGCGGAGAAGTCCGTACGAGTCGACAGGTTCAACCAAAGCGCGGCGCGCGTGCGGGTTCGTTCAGTGGGGCCAGGCGTGCTCTCCGGCGACGTCGAGCTCGATGTGCTCGAGGCACAGGCCGTCCGCCGGAGCCGTCATGCCCAGAAGCTCGCGCCGTCCCGTGGACAGGGCGGCTTGCACCGCGCCGGGTGCCAGGTGTCCGCGACCGACGTCGACCAGCGTCCCGACGATGATGCGGACCATGTTGTAGAGGAATCGATCGCCCGTCACGGTGACGGCGATGCAGCTCGCGTTGGGGCTGGGCGTCACGCCGTCGACGCTCACCTCCGTGAGGGTGCGCACCGTGGAGTCGCGCTGATCGGCCGCGCCGCGGAACGCGGCGAAGTCGTGCGTTCCAAGGAGCAAGGCTGCGGCTTCGCGCATGCGCTCCAGATCGAGCGGGTAGTAGAGGCGCCAGGCGCGGCCGGCCAAGAACGGATCACTCACCGGTGAGTGATGAATGAGGTAGCGGTACCTCTTCCAGAGCGCATGACGACGCGGATCGTATTCGGGAGGGACGCGCGAGGCGCGCACGATGGCGACGTCGTCCGGCAGGTGCTCGCTGACGGCCAGCACCCAACCGCGCGATGAAATGTCCCTTTGGGTCGCGAAGGACAGCTGCTGAGCGCGCGCGTGGACGCCGGCGTCCGTGCGGCTGACGGCGCGCACGCGCGAGGCCGCCGGATCGATGACGCGAATGGCTTCTTCCAGCACGCCGGCCACGGTGCGCTGGCCGGGCTGACGGACCAAGCCGGCGAAGCGGTGACCGTCGTACGCCACGGTGAAGAGCACACCGTGGCGGAGCAGCGGGGAGAGCTCGTCACTCATGGACGCCTCTCGAAAGTGCAGGAAGGCCCGGGCGCACGGGGCCGATCAGGGCGCCGCGCCGCCAGCGGCGCCGGGCAAGGTGATGCACTCCGGGTGCGTCTTTTCGGTCTCGGTTTGCCAGCGGTTCAGTGCTCCGCCCGGGCCAGGGCCCTCGGACCACTCGCTCGGCTCCACGACCTCTCCCGTAGTGGGATCTATCTGGGGCATGGCGGGGCAGTCCGCCGTGACGCTGTCGCTCTCGCACGAGAGCGAGGCGGCCGACGCGGCGAGCGCGAGCGCGAGCGCGCAGACGACGCCGAGCGGCCGCCAGCGCTCGACGAAAAGTCGCGCTGCTCGAGATGCCGCCCAGTTTGCCACGGTGGTTCTCACTGCTTGCTGACGAAGTTGAGGGGCAGCTGAACGTCGACGCAGCCGCCCGCCGGAGCAGGAAACTTACCGGCGCGGAACATTTGCTGGACGCATGAGCTCACGGCCGGATCTCCCAACGTGTCACCGGAGATCGTGGCGCTGCACACGGCGCCCGTCGAGCCGACCTTCATGTTGACGGTGAGCTTGCCTTCCAGTGTGGGGTTGTTGCGCAGGGCGCGGTTGTAACAGCCGCGCGCTTGTCCACCCTTGGCGCGCAGCGCGCTTTCGCCTTGGGAGCCGAGTGTGCCGGTGCACGTGGCTGAACAGCCCGTGGGACCCGAGGGGCTGACGCTGGTGGGCTTCTTGTCCGTTTCCGCCGCCACGGTGGGCTCGGGCGCGAGCTCCTCCTCGCTGGGCGGCGGTGGAGCGGCCTCCTCGAACGGCGACGGTTCTTCCGCGGTCGGCGCGGGCGGCGGGCGGTTTTCGACGATCTCGGTTTCGCCGGAGCTCTTGAGCTTCCAAACCACGAGGCCACCGATCAGGAGCAACATGACGACTGCGGCGGCGATGTACCCACCGCTGCCTCCGTGCTTGGGCGGAGGAGGAGCCTGACTCGACATCAGCCGCGACTATAACGGCAGCCGGGCCCGTCAGACAGGTGTCAGAGCTCTTGCTCGAAGAACGAGGCCCCTGAATCGCCCCAGGAGCGCTGATCGACGAGAGTCAGGCCGGAGCTCGGATCGAGCACGACTGGACGGCCCTTGGGGTGCCCAATCACCACACGTCCTCCCGGGGCGACCAACTCCTGCCAGCGCAGGGACCGGAGGGCACGTTCGGCGGCGTCGATGGCGGTCCAGGGCGGATCGGTCACGATCAAGTCATAGGGGCCGCCCCGCGCGATGGCCGACACCGAGCGCTCCACCTGTGAGCGAACGAGGGTGACTCGCGCGGAGACCCCGAGGGCCTCGGCGTTCTTCAGGATGGCCTGTTGGGCGGGCGCTGCGCTCTCCACGAACGTGACGGCCGACGCCCCGCGTGACAACGCCTCGAAGCCGAGAGCGCCGGTGCCGGCGTACAAGTCGACGACGCGGCCGTGGACCACGTGCAAAATGGAAAACCACGCCTCGCGCACGCGGTCCGTCGTGGGGCGCGTGGCGAGGCCCTTGGGTGCGACCAGGCGGCGGCCGCGCAGAGTTCCGGCGATGATGCGCATGAGGTTCAGCCGGTCTCGATTTTCGTCCACATTTGACGGCGCAACTTCTGGCGTGCGCCGTCGCGCTTGGTGATGAGGCGTGCGGCTCCCCACGCCGCCAAGAGCTCACCCTCTTGACCGAGCGCTGGCAGGACCGTCGGGCCCACGAGGTAGGTGCCGGGAATGGGGCCGCGCACGGGCTCTGCCGCGAGGCCCAAATAGCCGGCCGGCTCCACCGACCACAACCACTCCATGGGTTCCACGCCCGGGCGCGCTCCCCGCAAGTGAATGCGATCGATTTCGCGTCGCTCGGGGAGCTCGCCGCGACTTCCGGATTGCACGAAGAGCCACGCCGGGAGGCCGTCGTGCGGCGAATCCACGACGACCAAGTGCTCGTCCAAGAATGGCAGGTGCTCTCGCAGGGTCTCGAGCACCGCCTCGCGCGCTTCCAAAGGTGAAAGCGGTCCGTTCAGAGGGAGGAGCATTTCCGCGACCAAGAGGCAGGTTTCGGGGGCCTCCTCGGATTCGCGTGGGGCAGAGAGCCGCGCGTCGAGCCGCTGCAAATGCACGATGGGGCGCCGCGAGCCGGGCGCGCTCGGAACGATGAAGGACTCGGTGGGGAGCGGCTCGGGGACGCCGACCGCGCGCACCACGAGCGACACGACGAAGCGTCCCGCCGTGGCGGTGACGTGCGGCCAGCGCTGGCGCGCGCTCTTGGTGATGCCCTCGCCGTGCGCCAAGTCCGCGAGGGTTTCTCCGCTGAACGAAGACAAAATCGCGCCGGCTCCAGTGGGGCGCTCTTCGCCGTCCTCCACGATGCCGCGGAGGCGACCGCGCTCGACGATGAGCCCCGTTGCGCGTCCGTCGAGGCGACACACGCCGCCGTGCGCTTCGATGCGTTCGAGCAAGAATTCCGCGAGATCCAGCTCGCCGCGCGGGAGCGCTTGCACGCCGCGCGTCCACGACCCATGCAGCCGCGCCAGCGCGAACGCGGGCAGGTCCATGGCGTAGCCGTCCAAGTGCGTCGCGAAGAACGCAGGCAGCTCCACCACGTCGCGGAATGGGTGCTCTTGCGGAAAGCGCGTGAGTGGCGCGGTGGGCGAGACGCCGCTGAGCGGAAGGGAGGCCGCGACGCGGCTCGTTTCGAGGCGCTCCCAGAGCGAGCCCGGAGGCCACACCACGTCCCGCTCGAACGCCGCGTCGGCGGAGGCGTTCACCTCCGTGAACGAAGCGTAGAGCTCGTCCACCAGCTGGCGAATTTCCGGGAACTCGCGCTCGGTCTCGCGGGCGAAGAGCTCGGCGTCGGGCGGCACCTCGAGCCGAAAGCCCGGCCCCAGTACGCCGAACATCGGATCGAGGGACGTCGTCATTCGACGAAAGCGCTGGCTCTGCGCGAGCTCTTGCGCGATGCGCCGAAAGCTCGGCGACGTGGCCGAGAGCAGCGTGAAGGTGCGGCGACACACCACGTGCCCCTCGACCGAGTACGTCGGCGGCAGCTGACCTTGCCCGAGGACCAACACGCGAAATTCGCGCCGCGCCAAGAGCGCAGCCGCGGCCAGCGCTCCCGTCGAGCGCCCGAGCACCACCACGTCGTAGTGCCGCGAAGTCACGCGCTCAGCTTCCCTCGTGCGCCCCGACTCGAGTCGGAGGCCTGACGCGCACGATCGTGCGTCCCGTGGCCGACGTCGCCAAGCTCACGCGCCCTTCGGCGATGGCCGACAACGCCTCCACGAAGGCCACGTGCTCTTGCTCGAGGATGCGCGCCTTGAGTGACGCGGCGTCGTCGTCGTCGAGCACCGACACGGCGCGCTGCAAAATGATGGGCCCTTGATCCACGCCTTCGTCCACGAAATGCACCGTGCAGCCCGCGATTTTCACGCCGTGGTCGAACGCCTGCGTTTGCGCGTCCACGCCGGGAAACGCGGGCAAGAGCGCGGGGTGAATGTTCACGATGCGACCCTCGTAGGCCCGCAAGAACACGGGAGTGAGCACGCGCATGAAGCCGGCGAGCGCGATCCACTCGACGCCTGCTTCGCGCAGCGCTTCGACCATGGCGCCGTCGAACTCCTCGCGCGAGCCGTAACTTTTGTGGGAGAGCACGCGGGTGGGCACGTTGTCCTTTGCCGCACGCTCCAGCGCGAACGCGCCCTCTTTGTTGGACAGGACGAGGCGAAGCTCGGCGTCCAGGCGGTGCTCCCGCACTGCGTCCAAGATGGCTTGGAGGTTCGTGCCGCCCCCCGACACCAGGACGCCGAGGCGAATCGTCATCGAGCCGCTCCGAAGCGGGCCTCCGCGGGATCTCCCACGTACTCCACTTCGGGCTTGCCCGGCCGAGCGGCGAGCGAGCCGAGCCGCCACGCGTCTTCGCCCGCAGCGGTGAGCGCTGCGAGCGCCGCGTCGGCGCTCGCCGCCTCGACGACGGCAATGAGCCCGATGCCCAGGTTGAAGGTGCGGCGCATCTCGGCGAGCTCCACGGGGCCGCCCTCCGCGATGAGCTGGAAAATGGCGGGCCAGGGGCGAGCGCCGTCGATGTGGGCCACCACGTCATCGGGGAGCACGCGCGGCAGGTTTTCGGGGACGCCGCCGCCCGTGATGTGACACAGAGCGTGCAGATCCGCGCCGAGCGTCGTCTTCAGCTCGCGCACCGTCTTGGCGTAGATTTTGGTGGGGGTGAGCAGCGCTTCGCCGACGGTCTTGCCCAAAGCGGGCACCTGGGCGTCGAGCGCGAGCTTCATTTCTTGCTCGATCACGCGGCGCGCGAGCGAGTAGCCGTTCGAGTGCAGACCCGTCGACGCGATGCCGAGGAGCACGTCGCCCGCCTTCACGCGAGCGGGGCCGAGCAGTTTTTTTCTGTCGGCGATGCCGACGGAGAACCCGGCGAGATCGTACTCGCCGTCGGCGTACATGCCGGGCAGCTCCGCAGTTTCGCCGCCGAGCAGCGCGCAGCCGGCGAGCTTGCAGCCGTCGGCGATGCCGCGAATGACGGACGCTGCGGTGTCGGCGCTCAGCTTGCCGGTGCCGAAGTAGTCGAGGAAAAAGAGCGGCTCGGCCCCCGTGGTGAGCACGTCGTTGACGCACATCGCCACCAAGTCCTGGCCGATCGTGTCGTGGCGTCCGGTGGCGAAGGCCACCTTGAGCTTGGTGCCCACGCCGTCGGTGCCGCTCACGAGGACGGGCTCTTCGAGCCCGCTCGGAATGCCGCACAGACCGGCGAAGCCGCCGACGTCCTCGAGCACGAAGGGAGTGCGCGTCGCACGGGCGAGGGGCTTGATTCGCTCGATGAGCGAGTTGGCCTCGTCGATGTCGACGCCAGCTTGTCGGTAGGTGACGGCCATGGCGAGCGCCTCATAGCAAAAGCCCGGCCTCGCACCCAGACAGGCGGAGGAGCCGGGCTCGGGCGCGTCAAAGCTCGACGAATCGAGCGAAAAAAGCCGCGATATTTACGCCTTGGGGGCTCGCTTTGCCGTCCGCAGCGGATCGAAGGGGGCGATATCCAGCGGCGGACGCTCTCCCAGCACCAGGCGGGCCACGACTTCTGCGGTGATGGGCGCGAGCAAAATGCCGTTTCTGTGGTGGCCGGAAGCGATCACCAAGCCTTCCGCGTGCCCCTGACCCAAAAGCGGCAGCTGATCCTTCGTGTAGGGGCGGAAGTTCGACCAAGCGCCGCGCAGGGTGGCTCGACCGAGACCAGGTGCGAGCTCGAGGGCCGCGTCGAGGAGGTCCCGCACTCCTTCGGCGGTGACGTCCTTCTTGAAGCCGACGAACTCGAGCGTAGAGCCGATCAAGGTGCGCCCGTCGTCACGGGGAATGAGGTAGCAGCGGGGGCCGAACACCACGCGTGTGAGGAGCGGCTCCGGGCTCTCGAGCTCCACCAGCTGGCCGCGCGCGGGGATGACCTCGCTTTCGGCGCCGAGCGCGCCGCTCACCAAGCTCGTCCAGCTGCCGGCGGCGACCACGACCGCGTCGGCTTCGAGCACGGCGCCGTCGCCGAGCGCGACGCCGCGGGCGCGGCCTTCCCGGATCACCACCTCACGTACGTGCGCGCCGCTTTGGAAGGTCACCCCGGCGCGCGCCGCCGCGATGTGAGTGGCTCGGTAGAGCCGAGGAGGCGTGACGCGTCCGTCATTTTCCAGCAGCACCCCGCCCGCGAGCGCGCGCGACAGACCCGGCTCGGCTTTTTGGAGGTGCGGCGCGGAGAGCTTGTGGACCGGCTCCTTCTGCCAACGAAACTTTCGGTGGAGGGCCGTGACGGCGGGCGCGTCGAACGCCACCTCGAGCGTGCCCTGCGCTCGATACTCCACGTCGATGCCGGTGGCTGCTTCGAGCTCGCGCACCCAGCGCGGGTACAGGCGCAGGCTCGCGCCGAACAACTCGTACGCGGGGCCCGGCGCGTGCGCTTCGGCTTGAGCGCCCAGGATACCGGCCGCAGCGCTGGAGGCTTCCGCGCCAGGAACGCTTTTTTCCAGCACGGTGACGCGAACGCCGCGTCGCGCCAGCGCGAGCGCCGAGGACGTGCCCATGATGCCACCTCCAACGATGACCACGTGGAGGTCGCTCGATTTTCGAGTGCGGCGTGTGGCTTGGGTGCGGGGCTTTCGCGTCGAGGGATGCTGAGCGGCCATGGCGCCGCGCGCTTATAGCGGGTTGCTCACCGAGCGCGTCAGACGAAACAGGCCATACGAGCAAAACAGCGCGAAGCTCGCGAACATCGCCACCAGCCCGAGCGCCCAGCGGGTGGTCAGCGGAGCTTCACCGTCGACCAGAATCCACGCTCCGCGCGGCTCGCCCCCCACTTCTCGCACGGCTTGCTCCAGGTTGGAGTACCTGAGCCCTGCGGTTTCCAAGGGCAAGAGCCGGCCCACGAACGACGCGGGCGGCAGAAAGTGCTCTGCGGCGAGCCCCTCGGGGATGCGCATTTGCACCCAAAGCAGTGGATTGTCTTCTACCTGAGCCAAGCGATAGCTGTCGCCGTCGAGTGGGCGCGCGTAGCGCGCCGCGCGCGGTGAAACCTCCGCGGCCCCGCGCACCCAAGTGTTGCGCTGTTCGGGCCGGGGCAAGAACGCGCGGAGCTCGCCGACGTCCTCGGGCGGGCCGAAGTGCAGCGCAAAGCGCGCCTCGGGCACGAGCGACAGCGCCATCGCCGTCGAAGCTGAGGCCGTCAGGGCAAGAACGGACAACGTGATGACGCGCGTCCAGCGTGGTGAGCGCGGTAACTCACGCAGCTCGGGATCTTCTTTGGAGGCCTGCATGTGTCAGGGTTGGACACCGATGACCTACCCAGGTTCCGCGCCGCCAGAAACTCGTGCTTTCCCGTGGGCAGAAGGTGGTTGTCGGTAGGACAGTTCAGTGATGGCTGCTCGGGCTTGGGTTCGGCCGACCCCCTGAGCTACTCTGCGAGTATCCGGGAGCGGATGCGGGCGGCCCGCTACCGCCGATGCGAGGAAACATGTCGGCCACGAGCGTCAACAAAGTGATTTGTCCGAGCTGCGGGTTCAAGAATGTTCCGCCTCTGGCGAATGATCGCTGTGTGTCTTGCGGTGCCAAGATCGAGGAGTTGGCGCCTTCCTCGGCGCGCCCGGACGACGTCGAACGTCGCTACGACCAGCGCGGCTTCAGCGTGCTCTGGTTCGGCATCGCCATTGGCATCATGTCCGTGCTGACGGCGGCCATCGTCGCCGGCTTGCCGTCGGTCGTGACCGCGCTGGACTTCGAGGGGTCCGCCGGAATGATGGTGGCTATCCCCGTGTGGTTCGTCGGTGGCCTCTTGGTGGGTCTCATCTCGCCGGGGCGCACCTTCGTCGAGCCGGTGGCGGCGGTGTTTCTCGTCGCTTTGCCGACGGCGTTTTGGCTTCATCAAGGGCAAACCGTGAAGACCATGCCGGTCTTCATGTACGTGCTCATGTCCGCTTTGGGCCTGCTCTTCACGCTGATTGGGTCGTACGTGGGGGAGCGACTGCAGCTGGGCCAACCGACCAAGAAGACCGCGTGAGGCCACGGCGTTCGGGCTTGGGGCAGAGTTTTCGGCTTTGCAGCGCCTTGCTGCTCTGCGTCGCGGCGTGCCCAGCATGCGGCGGCGGCGCGGGCGCAGAGGGGCCTCAGGCGGCTTCCTCCACGCCGGCGACCTCCGCGAGCGAGTGCGTCGACGCGCCTCCCAAGCGAGATCTCTGCGACATTTTGGTGAGTCATTTCTCGCGCTGTACGACGTCGAGCATGCCGCGCCAGCACCTGGTGGACGATTGCCAGAATACTTGGAGCGGCTTCGCAACGCGCGCCAACGCGTGTTTTACCGCGGAGCTCTCCGAGTGTTTGTCCGCGCCGTGTGAGCGCGTGGATGCGGAGCGCTGTTTTCGGGTGGCCACGGTCGCGTCCGACCCCGACTCGTTTCCTCGCGGCGCCGAAGCGTGCGTGAGTCAGCGGGATTGCGACGGAGATCCCAGCGGTTGGCTTTCGCGGTGCGAGGCGCGCTTTGGCGAGTGCGGAGCGTTCGAGGACGTCTGCCAGACCGCGGTTTCTCTGCAGCGTCGCCACCGAAGCGACGTGGACGCGTGCCTTTCCGCGGGGTGCGACAGCCTCGAAGACTGCGTTTATCGCGCGCTGGGTCAGCTCTAACGCGTCGACGCAGCTCGGTGCCCGCCCCTCGCGGGCGCTCGAGCAAGCGAGGCGTCGCTCTAGCGAACTCTCGGGCCCGGCCGTATGACTCGTCGTGGCGTCGCAACGCGCATCGTCTTCGGCCCTGAGCCTCTTGTCGGGCGTGCTGGCCCTGCTCGTGGGGCTCCCCGCGTGCCAAACGAAATCGGCGAGCGCAGACGATTCAGCGGACAGCGCCGCGCGCAGTGAGGCGGCGCGCTTGTGCCACGCGATCGATCGCTTGCGTGAGGCCGACAACGCGAAGAAGAGTGAGTGGCTCAGCGCCCTTTCGGCCGAGCCATGCACGAGCTTGTGTCAGCTGAAGCAAGTGTGTGCGTCGGCCTATCAAGAGCACGTGGGGGCGCTGGATGCCATCCGGCAGGTCAAGGCGTACGGTACGGAGCTGCCGGCTCCAGGCTCCAGCGCGGGCGCCCAAATCACCGAAAAACTCGCGGAAGCCGAGCGGCGCCTCCACGAGTCGCGAAAGCGCGCGGAGCAATGCGTCGAGAGCCAAAGCGAAGTCAGGCGTCGCTATCGGCTGTGACGTGCGCCTCGCGCCGGCGCTCACTTGGGCGCTGGCACGGACGTCTTGGGGGCGCTGTTCGTCGTCGCCGCCGGCGCGGTCGCCTTCACGTCTCCTGTGGGCGACTTGGTCCCCTGGGGCGCTTGGGTCGAGCGCACCACGGTGCCCGAAACGGCGGGCTCCGCCCCCGCGGCGCTCCCGACGCTGGTAGGCGGTTTTGGCTCGCGGCGAGGTTTCTTTTTGGCGGACTCCGGGCGCACGACGAGCGTCGCGACGGTCGCGCGATTTTGGGCGTCGCCCTGGCCTCGAACGATGGGCAGCCGGGCGTTGCCGTCGATCAAGCTCACCGCCACTTCGAGCTTTTCCGTTTTCAACGTCTTGGGTACGCGGAACGTTTGCTCGTCGACGTAGATTTTGCCCGGAGTCCAACGGCCGGGGCCGAACGCTTGGTCTCGATGGACACGCTTGCGTAGCGGGCCCGCGTAGTCGATTTCCGCGATGCGCTTGCCTGCGCCGTCGATGAGGTGCGTCGAGAGGCGAACGTTTTTGCCAACGCGGCCGTCCGAACGCCAGAACAGCTTCAGGCGGACTTTGTCGCCTGCCGTGAGCTTGGTCGGCGCCTTCACGCGCGCGCCCAGCAAGGTGACGCGTCCGTCGAAGCCAATGTCGAGGCGAGTGCCGACGTCAGCGGGCGCCTGGTCGAGCACGAACTCCTGCAGGTTCGGTGGAGGCTCGGTGTCGCTTTGGCCACAGGCGGCGAGGACGGACGCAAAGAGCAGCGCGGAGGCCCAGCGCTTCACTTTTTCTTGCCCTTCTTGCGCGCGTCTCGCTCGCGTTTGCGTTGGTTCTTGCGGGAGTTCTTTTCGGCTTGGGAGAGCGCGCGCATCTTGGGCGTCGCTGCGCCGGAGCCGCTCGCTCCGCCCAGTCCGGGAAAACCACCCATGCCCGGGAAACCGCCCATGCCGGGCATTCCGCCCATGCCCGGGAAACCGCCGGGCATTCCGCCCATGCCCGGGAAACCGCCCATGCCCTGCGGCATTTGAAGCTTTCCGCTCTTCATGGCGCGGCGCGCGTTGCGCGCGATGGCCAGGTTCTTCAGGCCGGGGATGTTGCCCAGCATGCCGAGGTTCTGCCCCATGCCGCTCATCATTTGCTGCATGAACAAGAACTTTTGGACGAGCTCGGTGACGCCCTGATTCGGGTTGCCGGAACCCTTCGCCACGCGGTCGACGCGCGACGGCTCGCGGACGAGGAGGTTCGGATCCCGCTTTTCGGCGGCCGTCATCGACTGGATGATGGCTTCGATGCGCACGAGCTCGCGATCGTCCAGCTGAGCTTCCGCGCCGGGCGGCAACATGCCGCTCATGCCCGGCATTTTGTCGACGAGGTCCTTCAAAGACCCCATCTTTTGAATCATGCGCACCTGATTCAAAAAGTCGTCGAGGGTGAACTGCCCCTGCATCATGCGCAGGGCGTCCTCTTCCGCTTGCTTCTTGTCGACGACGGACTCGAAGTCCTTCATCAAACCGACCACGTCGCCCATGCCGAGCACGCGGCTCGCCATGCCGTCGGGACGGAAGGGCTCGAGCTGGTCCGTGGTTTCGCCCATGCCGACGAACACCACGGGCGCGCCCGTGATTTCCTTGACGTTCAGCGCGGCGCCGCCGCGCGCGTCACCGTCGAGCTTGGTGAGCACGACGCCGGTCAGAGCGAGCCGCGCGTTGAAGCCCTTGGCGGTCTTCACCGAGTCCTGGCCGATCATCGCGTCGATGACGAGCAGGATGTTCTCCGGAGAGGTGACGTCGCGGACGGCGGCCAGCTCGTCCATGAGGGGCTCGTCGATGGCGAGGCGGCCGGCGGTGTCATAGATGATGACGTCGCGCCCGGTCTTTTTGGCCTCTTCGAGCGCGGCCTTGCAGATGTCGATGGGAGACGCGCCGGCGATGTTGAAGACCGGCACGCCGATCTGCGAGCCGAGCACCTTGAGCTGCTCGACGGCGGCGGGGCGCTGCATGTCGGCGGCGACCAAGAGCGGCTTTTTGCCTTCGCTCTCCAGATGGCGCGCCAGCTTGGCGGACGACGTGGTCTTACCGGACCCTTGGAGGCCGACCATCATGATGCCCGTCGGGCCGCGTTCGGCGAAGCGCAGCGGCTCGCCGTCGCTCCGCATCACGTCGACGAGCTCGTCGTGGCAAATTTTGATGAATTGGTCGCTGGCGCTGACCCGATGCGTTTCGCCGCCGTGCTTGAGGCGCGTCTGCACGGTTTGCCCGAGCGCGCGCTGCTCCACGCGAGCCAAGAACCGTTTGACGACACCGAGCTCGACGTCGGCCGCCAAGAGCGACAGGCGCACTTCTTTCAGTGCGGCCTGGATGTTCTTTTCGTCGAGCTCGGTGAGCCCGGCGAGGCGATTTTTTGCTTCTCGAAAGCCTTTGCTGAGTGCGTCGAACACGGCGCCGGGGTCTTAGCACAGTGCTTCGGGGCTCTCTAACCCGCCTTTGCCCCGGATTTTCGTGCGGTGATTGCGTCAGCGGCGGAGCAGGCCCTTGCAGGCCGTCGGCAGCTGCCCGTCACAGGGCAGCCTGCGGACGGCCGCCAGGCACTCTTCGTAGCCCGGAAGGACGGCCGTGAACTCGTCGCAGGCCTGAGCTGCCCTTTGGTCTTGAAGGCACGACTCGAAGGACAGCTCGTAGCCGCAGGTCAGGCTCCACTCGCAGGAAGCCTCCTGAAGGTCTTGGCACACCTGACCCGGCAGAGTGCGATCCGCGATGTCTCGAGCGTCACAGTCTTTCGGCAGCTTGCTGCAGCTCGCGCTCGAGAGCTTCTCCGCGCACCGCGCGAGAGGAGCGTCCTTTTTGCACATCACGTAGCCGATGTCGGTCTCGCACTCGTCCTTGGTGTCGAACGAGCAGCGCGTCACCGCGTCGCACAAGCTGATTTTCCACGCGTCGCAGCTGCCGGGCTCCCCGCGCGGCCCGTCGTCCGGGTCGTCGTTGCCAGCGCCGTCCCAGCCGTCGTCCTCGTCGGCGGCGTCCATGCTGTCGACGGGAACGCACGCGCTACAGGCGGCCAGCACGACGAAGAACGCAAGAGCGCCGCGGAGACGAGAAGTGAAGTGCACGACGGCGGACCCTACGGGTCCCGCGTCGGGCCGGCCAAGTTCATGGCTCGTCGTCGGAAGCGCTCGGGGGGGTGCCCACGCCCTGGGAGATTTCTAGCACACGCGCGTAGAGGTCACGCTTGGAGAGCCCGTGGTGGGCGAGCTCCCGAACCACGTCCTTGACGCTGCGGCCCTCGGCGAGAAGGGCCTCGATGCGCTCGTCTTGCAGCTCGGCTTGCGCCGCGGAGCTCGCCTCGGCCTCCTCCGCGCTCTGGGGCGAAACCACCACGGTCAGCTCGCCGAGCCACTCGACCTCGGCTGCCGCGAGCTCGGCCAGGGTGCCTCGCCGCACCTCCTCGAAGCGCTTGGTGAGCTCGCGACACGCCACGGCTTCGCGGCTCGGGCAGAGCAGCGCGAGCTCCGCGAAGGTGTCCGCCATTCTCGACGGGGCCTCGAAGAACAGTACGGGCACGTCGCTCTTTGCGATGCGCTCGAGCAGCTCGGCGCGGCGCCGACCTTTGCGAGGCAAGAAGCCGAGGAACAAGAAAGCCCCGTCGACCAAGCCCGAGAGCGCGACGGCCGTCGTGACCGCGCTCGGGCCCGGCGCTGCGGTGATGGGCACGCCAGCCGCGCGAGCGCGCCGCACCAGCTCCGCTCCGGGATCGCTCACGGACGGCATACCCGCGTCCGTGACGACGGCTACGTTGCGACCCTCGCGCAGGATTTCCAGCGCCGTTTCCAGGGTGCGCTCCGACGAGTGCGCGTGCAAAGACGAGAGCTTTTTTCCGGTGATGCCGAGCGCGCTCAGTAACGTGAGGGTGCGGCGCGTGTCCTCTGCGTAAATGCGGTCGACCGACTTGAGCGTCTCCACGGCGCGCAGCGTGATATCGCCCAGATTGCCGATGGGCGTTCCGACCAAAAATAGCGTGCCGCTCATTTGCCGCGCGTCAGGCGCCAATTTCCACGGCGTCGCCGAGGCGTTGCTTGAGATAGTCGCGCAGCTTGTCCGTGAGGCGCGCCTCCAGCTGTCGCACGCGCTCGCGCGACACACCAAAGCGGTCCCCCAGCTCCTGCAGCGTTTGGGGCTCGTCCGCCACCAAGCGCTCGTCGAAAATGACGAGCTCCTTGTCCTTGATGGTCTTGCGGAATTCGTCCAAGTGACCGCGCACGAGCACCGTGAGCTCCGCGCCTTCCGCCGCCAAGTCCGGGCCCTTGCTCGCCGCGGGGAGGAGCTCCACGCGCGCAGTTTGACGACCGTCCGTCTCGTTGACGGGAGTGTCCAGCGACGCGTCGCTGCGGGAGAGGCGCTTGTCCATTTCGACGACGTCCTTTTCTTCGACGTCGAGGCTGCGGGCGATTTCTGCGTGCGTGGGCTCGATGCCCATCGCCGTCAGCCGCGCTTTTTCCTTGTTCAGGTTGAAGAAGAGCTTGCGCTGGGCCTGCGTGGTGCCGAGCTTCACCATGCGCCAGTTGTTCAAGATGAAGCGGAGCATGTACGCGCGGATCCACCATGCGGCGTAGCTCGACAGCTTGACGCCTCGGTAGGGGTCGTACTTTTTCACGGCCTGCATCAGGCCGATGTTCCCCTCCTGCACCAAGTCCATCATGTTGCGGTAGGCGCGGCGGTACTCGTACGCGATTTTGACGACGAGACGCAGATTGGCCGTGACCAGACGCGCGGCGGCCTTGGGGTCCCCCGTTTTTTCGTAATGGGCCGCGAGCTCTCGCTCTTCTTCTGGCGTGAGCAGCGGGTGCTGCTGCACCTCGCGCATGTACATTTGGAGCGGATCGAGCCGGGCGAGGCCGTCGTCCCGGGCGCGCACGAGCGCGTTGGCCGGCACGTCGCCCACCACCACCTCGGCGTCGTGCACCTCGATGTCGCCGCCGAGCTCCGCGAGCTCTTCGTCTTCCCCGCGCGGGCCCTCGTCGTGGGACTCCTCGTCGTCCTCGGCACCTTCGCTCGCCGAATTGCTCCGCGATTTCGCGCCACGCGACGACGGCGCGGCGCGCTCGGCACGAGTGCGCGCGGGGGACTTGGAGCTCTTTTTCGATGCCACGTGTGGGGATCCGGGGCGCACACCCTGTGTCTCGGAGCGGCCGTCGTCAACCTGGACCTAACCCGAATTCGGCAGACCTCTCGGCGCCTCGTGATTTCGACGTAGGCTCCGGAGCCGCACCTGGAGCCGCGTCACGCGGGAGCTTCGTTCAGGTAGCGCCGCGGGGGAGACGGTCTTTGCGCGGCGGCGCAGCTACTTGCCGGCAGCTTTCGTCGAGGTGGCGGTCGCCTTGGTTTTCGTCGAGGTGACCGTCGCCTTGGTCTTCGTCGAGGTGGCGGTCGCCTTGGTCTTCGTCGTGGTCGTCTTGGGGGAGGTCTTGGCCGGGGCGACGAGTGTTTTCTTTGCGGTCGTTGCGGTTGTCTTCGACGTCGCGGTTTTCGTGGAGTTCGCTTTCGTCACCGTCGCGGTTTTCGTCGTCGAGCTGGTCGCCTTGGGGGTCGTGCTCTTGGCGGAAGGAACGAGAGCGGCTTTCGTCGTCGCCGCTGGCGCGCTGGTGACGGCGCCGAGCGGAGCAACCTCGGCGGACCCAGGAGGCGGAACGACGGTCGTCGAGCTGGCGGACGGACGTGCGAGGGCGGCGCGTTCGCTCAGCGCTTTTGCGGTAACGGGAACCTCCCTCGCGGGGACGTCGACGGTTGAAGCTGAGATTTGCGTGTGGGACGGCGCGGGTCGCAGCCACGCCCAGACACCCACCAGCGCGACGACGAGCGCCAGGCCTCCAAAAACCGCAGGTCTGCCGAAGCGCGGCCCGGGGTCCCGCAAAGGTGGCGGCGGGATCGACACACCTCGGGCCTTGTCCAGGGCGGGTTTCGAGCTTTCGAGAGTGCCCGTCGCTTGGGGGAAGGGGAGCGTGGGCAAGGGCCCCGGCGCCGAGACGGGCGGATCGATGGGCCGCGGCAAGGCGAGCGAAGAGGTGAGCGCCGGCAGCGCGGTGGGCGTCAAAGACCCCAAAGTGGACGCGGGCGAGGGGCCTCCGCCGGTTTCGATGGCGCTCGGGGCTTGGGCAACTTCTTCCTCTTCGACGTCCACGACGTCGAGCTCTCCGCTCGAGTCCGGGGCGGGAGCCGTATTGGTTTCCTCGGCGAGCACTTCTAGTTCGAGCTCGTCGTCGACCGCGGGCTCGAGCTCTTCGAGCAAGTCGTCGGGGGCAGATTCGAAGGCGGAGCGAACGGCAGGCGTCGCCGGCAAAGCGCTCGGAGCGACGCGTGGTGGTGGCACGGAGCGCGGGACCGGCGCTGGAGGAGGGGCGGGCAAGGGCGGGGCGGCGCTTCGGGGTCTCCCGAGGCCGAGCGGTGGCCGAGCGCCCACGGAGCCACGCGAAGCAGGCGTCGCGAATGGAGAAGCGAGCGCCTTTTCGAGTTGTTTGGTGCGCAGGGCGATGGCGGTGCCTCCGAGCTCCCTCACCCATTGACCGAGCGTTTCTGGGGTGGCGCGCTCGCCGCAAG
>JAEYVE010000109.1 GCA_023432025.1 Pseudomonadota bacterium | reverse complement strand
GTGGGAGGGGGCCCCAAAAAACCGCAAGGTTTTTAGGGGGAGGGTCTGCTCACAAATACACCCCACCCCCCGCGAGCGAAGCAAGCGGGGTCGGGGCCCCGCGCGCAGCGCCAAGCGACGAGCCCGCCCCGGTGCGAGACGCGGGCGGAGGTGGGAGGGGGCCCCAAAAAACCGCAAGGTTTTTAGGGGGAGGGTCTGCTCCAGACCCTCCCAATCAACGAGCGCAGAAACCTTCGTAGTCGATGTACTCTTTGATGGTCGGGTTCTCACCACACGCCGGGCACGTCTTGTCGCGACGCAGCTTGAGCGTGCGGAACCTCATGCCCAGCGAGTCGTACATGACCAGCTTGCCGACGAGCGTGTCCCCGATGCCGAGAAGGAGCTTGATGGCCTCGGTGGCCTGCAGCGTGCCAACGATGCCACACAAGATGCCGAGCACACCGGCTTCTGAGCACGACGGCGCCAGGTGCGCGGGCGGCGGCTCCGGGTAGAGGCATCGGTAGCAGGGCCCCTCGAATGGCACGAAGGTCGAAACCTGGCCCTCGAAGCGGAAGATGGACCCGTGCACCACGGGAACCTTGTGAAAGAGCGACGCGTCGTTCACGAGATAACGCGTGGGAAAATTGTCGCAGCCGTCGACGATGACGTCCCACTTGTCGCTGAGAATACGGTCGACGTTCGAGCTGAGCAGCCGCTCCTGATACTTCACGACCTTGACGTCGGGGTTGATGTCGGTGAGCGCCTTCTCGGCGCTGTCCACCTTGAGCGTGCCCACACGCGAGGTAGCGTGCAGGATTTGTCGCTGCAGGTTGGACGCATCGACCGTGTCCGCGTCGACGAGCCCCAACGTGCCGACACCCGCCGCCGCCAGGTAGAGCGCAGCCGGCGACCCGAGCCCACCCGCGCCGAGGAGAAGCACCTTCGACTGCAGCAGCTTGGCCTGCCCCTTTTCACCGACTTCCGGCAAGAGGAGATGGCGTGAGTAACGCTCGCGCTGAGCATCCGTCAGCTGCGGAGGCAGCTCGACCGGATACTTGAGATCCTTCCAGCGCACGAACCCGGGGTTGGCGCTGGTGACGTTTTCGTACCCGAGCTCGGCGAGCGTCTTGGCCGCGAACGCGCTCCGCGTACCCCCGGCGCAATACACGATGACCTCGGCGCTTCGGTCCGGCAGCTTCTGCTCGGCTTGCATCTCCAAGAAGCCGCGCGGGATGTGCGTCGCGCCCGGAATATAACCTGCGCGAAACTCGTCCTTCTCGCGCACGTCGACGAGAACGGGCTTTGCCCTGCTCTTGTCCTCCAAACGCGTCTTGAGGTCCTCGAGGGAAATGATGCGCACGTTCTGGCGCACGTCGGCGAAAAGGTCGCTGTAGGTCTTGGCCATGATGGAGGGAGCCGTGATGGTGGTAGGGACGGAAGCGCCCGGCTATATACAGAAAGTCTCTCGCTTGCGGCGCTCGAACGACGGACAGCCTCGGAAAACGGGCCATTTCCGGGGTTTCGAGGCTGCGGGAACCGCCATTGTCCCATTTTCCCATGCGACAATGGCCACCGCTAGTATTGGGCCGACCCACTGTCCGTCAAGGTTTCGCTGCCCGCCGGTGAGCCCTCGGCGCCCGGCGCCTCGGCGGCGCACCGCGTCGGAATGCGTTATGCTGAGGACGCTCAACGTTCACCCGCGAAGGACACACTTCGTAGGAGAAGAGCCGACCTGCTTCACGACGCGCCGCGTCGAACGACACACCGCCCCCCGAGACGACATCGTCGCCAAAAACCCCATTCTATCAGCGGCTTGCGTAGCCGGTGAGAGTGCGCAAGCGTCCCGGACACGCGGGGGCCGTCGCGCCGCGGTGGCCACCATCGAAATTTCTTGAGAGAGCATTCGAGGCGACATGGCAGCCAACCCCCGCTTGGGCGAGCTTCTGGTTCGAGAAAAGCTCATCAGCCTTCAGCAGCTCCGCCAAGCGCAAGACGAGCAAAAAAAGACCGGCCAGAACCTCGGCTACGCCCTCGCCAAGCTCGGCTACGTCAACGACGACGAAATCACGAACTTCCTCTCGAACCAGTACCGCCTGCCCGCGGTGAACCTGGACGAGTACGAAATCGACGCCGAGGTCATCAAGCTCGTCAACAAAGACGTGTGCATGAAGCACGGCGTCGTGCCGGTGTCGCGTTCGGGCTCTTCGCTCATCGTGGCGATGAGCGACCCCACGAACCTGCACGCCATCGACGACATCAAATTCCTCACCAGCTACAACGTCGAGCCGGTCGTCGCGAGCGAGGCCGCCATCGCCGCGGCCATCGAGCGCTACTACAACGCCGGGCCGTCGTACGAGCAGGTTCTCAGCGATTTCAATCTCGAGGACGATGACATCGATTTCACCGCCGAGGACGACGACATCTCGGCGATGGACCTCGAGCGGGCGAGCGAGGACGCGCCCGTCGTGCGGCTCGTCAACGTATTGCTCCTGAACGCGATCAAAAAGGGAGTCAGCGACATCCACGTAGAGCCGTACGAAAAGCGGCTTCGCGTGCGTTACCGCATCGACGGCGTGCTCCAGGAGGAAATGAGCCCGCCCATCAAGCTCAAGAACGCGCTGGTGAGCCGCCTCAAAATCATGAGCCAGCTCGACATCGCGGAGCGTCGCCTCCCCCAGGACGGCCGCATCAAGCTGAAGCTCGGCAAGGGCCGCGAAATGGACTTTCGCGTCTCGGTGCTGCCCACCATGTGGGGCGAAAAGGTCGTTCTCCGGCTCCTCGACAAGGGAAACCTGCAGCTCGACATGTCGAAGCTCGGCTTCGACCCGAAGCCCAAGGCCGACTTTCAGTGGGCCATCGATCAGCCTTGGGGCATGGTGCTGGTGACGGGCCCGACCGGCTCCGGAAAGACCACCACGCTCTACTCTGCGCTCAGCTCGCTCAACCAGCCCGGCGTCAACATCAGCACCGCGGAAGATCCAGTGGAGTACAACCTCCACGGCATCAACCAGTGTCAGATGCACGAGGAAATCGGCCTGAACTTCGCCGCCGCGCTGCGCTCGTTCCTGCGCCAAGATCCCGACACGATCATGGTGGGCGAGATCCGCGACTTCGAGACGGCGGAAATCGCCGTCAAAGCGGCCCTCACGGGTCACATGGTGCTGTCCACGCTCCACACGAACGACGCGCCCGCCACCATTTCACGCCTCCTCAACATGGGCGTGGAGCCGTTCCTCATCACGGCCAGCGTGAACCTCGTCCTCGCTCAACGTCTGGCGCGTAAAATTTGCGCGGACTGCAAGCAGGAGGCCCCCACCGACGAGAAGGTGCTGCGGGATCTCGGCTGCACCGACGAACAAATCAAGAACGCCCAGCTCAAGAAGGGCGCCGGCTGCAACACCTGCAACGGCAGCGGCTACAAAGGTCGCGTCGCGCTCTACGAGGTGATGCGTTTTACGGATCCGCTCAAGGAGCTGGTGCTTCAGGGCGCCTCGACCGCCGAGCTCAAGGCGGCCGCCATCCGCGGCGGCATGTCCACGCTGCGCATGAGCGGTATCAGCAAAATGTTAGAAGGTATCACCACGCCGGAAGAGGTGGCGCGCGTGACCATGGCGGATTGAAACGTTCGTCGTACTCGAGGGCTGTTCGCTACGGCGCAACGACAGGCCCCAGCCGCCAGCCGCCGTGTGGACGAAAAAAAGCCCGGCTTCGTCCATTTTTCGCTGGACGAAGCCGGGCTCCGCTCGCGCCGACGCGCGTCAGTGGTTACAGAACCTCCAACCGGGAAAGTTGGGCTGCGTCAAATTGCACGCACGCCCACCGCTGCACGTCCGTTGGCTCATGCTCGGGGAAGCGCAAACCTCGTAGTTGTTCTGGTATTGTCCACTGTAGTTCGCGCCCAAATGTGTGGTGACCGAGCCGTCGCGGCACTCGATACCGCTCCCCGCAGATCACCTGCGGCGATCTCACCGAGAGCACACCTTCCACCCTGGAAAGTAGACACGATCCTGACACGCCCCGCCGTTGCTGCAGGAGCGTTCAGCCATCCGCGGCGACGCACAAGCCTCGTAATTGTCGACATACGGACCGTCGTGGTTCGCTCCTTCGACGTCCGTACGGGTTGCGCTTCGACACGCAGTATCGCTGCCGCCACTCGCCGCCTTGAGCGAGCACAAGT
>JAEYVE010000099.1 GCA_023432025.1 Pseudomonadota bacterium | reverse complement strand
GGCGGTAGCGGCGGCGACAGCGGCACCGGCGGCGAAACCGCGGCGGGCGGCAGCGGCACCGGCGGCGATACCGCGGCGGGCGGCAGCGGCGGTGACAGCGGCTCCGGCGGCTCCGGCGGCTCTTCGGGAGGCACCCAGGCTCCGGAGCTGCTCGGCGGCGTGATGGAGCTCACCGCACTCGAGATCGACGCAACGTACGCTTACTACGCGAGCTGGGAGGGCGTGTTCCGCGCGCGTCTCGACGGTACGGACGACCAAACCACCCTCGCGCAGGGCTCGGCTTTCGGTGGCTCAATCTCCGAAATCGTCGAGGCAGGAGACTATCTCTACATCGCCGCCGGCAACGGTCTCAAGCGGCTCGCCAAGACTGGTGGCACTCCCGAGGACTTGATCACGGAGGGGCCGGCGGTGACGATCGCGAACTCGGTGTCGGTCGACGCGACCAACGTGTACTTCACCTCGTACACCAATGGACGCGTGGTGGGCCTCGTGCCCCTCGCGGGTGGCGCCTTCACCGCGCTCTCCACGGGCGACGCAGGTCCTCACGCGGTTCACGCCTTCGGCTCGAACGTCTTGTACGTGAACAATCTCGGGACGGGCACCAACCAGGGCAACCTGATGCAGGTGAGCATCGCTGGCTCGACGCCGGTCGAGGTGACGTTCGGCGCGGGCCCCGTCACTGACCTCGTGAGCTACGGTAACGCCGTTTACTACACGCGAGCTGACGGCGTGTACAAGGCGATGCCCCAGTACTACACGGCGCTGCGAGTGACGAGCGGCACGAACGCGCGCGCGCTGACGCTCACGCCCGACGGCTCGACCATCTACTTCGTCGACGAGAACCGCACGAAAATCCAGGTCGTCCCGGCGGACGCAGACGGAGCAACTTCGTCCCACGTCTTGGACGTATCGTACGCCGAAGGAATCGAGACGGACGGCACGTACCTCTACTACATCGCCATGCACGGTCCGAACGGCGGCGGTCTCTACCGCTACTCGATTCAGTGATTTTCAGCGCGACCACGACGAGCGCGAGGCCCGGCTCCGCACGCTTCTTCTCGAAGCGGCGCGCGGAGGCCGGGCCTTCTTCGTTCACGGCTCACGGGTCCGTGAGCTCTTTTTCGACGCGTCGATGCGGGATGGTGACTTCCACGAACGGCTCACCCACGACGCGGTACCCGAGCCGCTCGTAGAAGGGCACCACTCCTTCACGCGCATGAGCGAAAAGTAGACGCGCTCCGCGCTCCGTGCACAGCGCCTCGGCGGCGTGAACCAAGAGCGCGCCGAGGCCGCGCCCCCGAAGCTCCGGAAGCACGGCCACCTGACGCATGCGCACGACCCGGGGCTCCACGTCGGAGAGCAGCAAAGTCCCGACGACGCGCCCCTCGAGCAAACACGCGAGGTGTGTCGCCGCCGGCTCTTGGGCGCGCTCGCCGTCCGAGAGCCCGCCGAGACCGAGCGGCGCGCGCAGCACCCTTTCGCGGAGGCGCACGGACTCTGCGTGTTCGGCGGAACCCACTTCCACGGTAACGACTTGCGCGAGATCGGCGTTCACGGAAACGGAAAGGATGCCACGCCGCGGCCGTCCGCGGGGCTCGAAAAACGAGCCCCCGACGCGCCCGCGCTCAGTCCTCCAAGTGGCCGAACTTGCCGCGGTTGAAGTCCTCGAACGCCTCGAGGATTTCGCCCTGCGTGTTCATCACGAACGGACCGTACTGCACCACCGGTTCGTCGATGGGCTCGCCGCTCAGGACCAAGAGCTCGGCTTCCGTGCTCGCCGTGACCTCGATGACGTCGCCGTCGTGCTTGAACAGCACGAAGTCGTTTTCGCGCGCTGTGGCGCCGCCGCCGAACGTCACCTCACCGCTCATCACCAAGAACGCGGTGTTGTGACGACCCGGCAGCACGAAGCGGGCGCTTCCGCCTGCGTTCAGGCGCGCGTGGTAGAGGTCGATGGGCGTGAAGGTCAGCGCCGGTCCGCGTGTGCCCTCGTATCGTCCCGCGACGACGCGCACCACCCCGGCGCCATCCGGCAGCGTCACCTCACCGATGCTCTCCCGAGTGAGGCCTTGGTAACGCGGCGGCGCCATCTTGTGCTCTCGGGGCAAATTCACCCAGAGCTGCGCCATGTGAAACGTGCCGCCACGCCGCGCGAACTCCGCCTCGTGGTACTCCTTGTGCAAAATGCCGGAGGCCGCCGTCATCCACTGCACGTCACCGGGGCCGATGACGCCGCCGTTGCCCGCGCTGTCGTGGTGCGCCACCTTGCCTCGAAAGGCGAGCGTGACGGTTTCGAAGCCGCGGTGCGGGTGCACCCCCACGCCGCGCGGCGTGTCCGTGGACGGATAGTCGTACGCGGGGTGGTAGTCGAGCAGCAAAAACGGGCTCAGGCGCCGCACCGCCGCTGGAACCACGCTCATGTAGCCGTGCACACGAAAGCCGTCGCCGACCCAGTGAAGCGGCGGCGGGCGGTACACGGCGTCCACTCCACGCAGGGCGCTCGCGGCCTTCGTCGAAGGAGGCGCGTCCAAGTCACGTGGAACATCCGCCGGAGCGGAAACTGGAGCGCTATCGCGCGAGGCGGCGTCGTGGGGGCGCGGCGTCGGGGACATGTGGCGTGAATCGAGCATGAATCATTCTCCCTTCTGGACCTAAGGTGGGGTCGCCCCGGCCGTGGAACAATGGTCCAGTTTGGGAAGGATTGTTCCGCCCAGTAGACAATGCGTGCGGTGCTCCCGCACTGCGGCGGATTTCGGCTCTCTAGTGATGACGGCGCGAGGGGGCGATGCGCAGCGTGTCGCCGGAGCACGGCAGTGTGAGCGCCCCAGCGCGGGGCCACCACCGTCGCCCGTCATCATCGACGTCTGCGAGCTTCGCTCCGGCGCTGGCGCCCCAGCGCGGGGCCACCGTCGCCCGTCATCATCGACGTCTGCGAGCTTCGCTCCACGGCTTGCCCTGGTCGGGCAAGCCGAGCCCTTCGCGCAGCAGCTCGAGCAGCGCCCGCACGCTCGGCGAAAGGTGACGCGCGCTCGGGTAGAGCGCGTACACGGGCACCTCGGGCGCCGACCAAGCCGGAAGAACGCGACGCAGCGCGCCCGCTTCGACCTCCGACGAGCATTGATACTCGGGCAAGAGCGCGACCCCGTAGCCGGCGCGCGCCACCGACGACAGCATGTCGTAGTCGTTGACGGTCAGGCGCGGCGTCACCTGGACGCGCAGGGTTTTGTTACCGCTCGTCAGCGTCCACTCGTGTCCGTCCGGGGCGAACACGAGGCAGTGCTCGCGCGTGAGATCCGCCGGAGCCCGGAGGCGGAGCTTTTGCGCGAGCTTTGGCGCGGCCACGAGCACGCGTCGCACGGCGCCGAGACGGCGCGCCACGAGCGACGAATCCCTCGCAGGGCCGGCGCGCAGCGCCAGATCGAAGCGCTCCGCCACCAAGTCCACGCGCCGGTCGCTCGCGTACAGCTCCACGCTGACCTCGGGGTAGCGGCGCAAGTACTCGGCGAGGAGCGGGCCGAGCAGCGAAAAGGCGAGCGGCGTGGTGAGGCGCAGCGTGCCGCGTGGGGTTGCGCCGAGCTCGGCGACCGAGCGCTCCGCGTGCTCGAGCTCCGCCAACGCGCGCGCCGCGTGCTCGTAGTACAGGCGCCCCGAATCCGTGAGGGAGAGCTTGCGTGTGGTGCGCTGCAAGAGCCGCACCCCGACGCGCGCTTCGAGCTCCGCGACGCGTCGGCTCACGGTGGATTTGGGCAGGCCGAGGCTCTGCGCGGCCTTGGTGAAGCTGCCGCCTTGCACCACACGCACCAAGACGGCGGCTTCGTTCAAGTCCACGTTCGGAGCGGCCTTCACGACGCAGCACGATATCAGCTGGCCAGCGGCCCGCGAGTTACAAGGGGTGCTTGCGAAAGTATTCGCCGAGGTGCTCCACCAGGGCGCGCACCGCCGGCGCCTGAAGGCGCCGGCTCGGGTAAACCAAGGCGACGGTGGACGGCTCCGTGGCGGTCTCGGCGAGCACCTCGCGAAGCTGCCCTTCACGCAGCTCTCGAGCCATGGCGAGCTCCGGCAGGCGCGCCAAACCGATGCCGCTGAGCGCCGCGACCTTCACCGCCCCGACGTTGTTCACGGCCAGGCGCGCCGCCAGCGTGACGCGCAGCGTATTTCCCTTGAACGCGAGCGGCCACACGACTGGTCCCGCGCTCGAGCCGAAGGCCACCGCCGTGTGCCCGCGCAGCTCGTCGACGGAAGTGGGCGTGCCGTGCCGTTCGAAGTACGACGGCGCGCCCACGATGCGCAGGGTGCTCGTCGAGAGCTTCTGGGCGACGAGCGAGCTGTCGCTGAACGTGCCGGCGCGGAGCGCCAAATCGAACCCCTCCCCAACGAGGTCGACGAAGCGGTTCGACAGATCCAGGTCCACCTGGACGTCGGGGTACTGTTTCAAAAACTCGCTCACGGCGCCGGCCAGCGACCAGAGGTCCGCCGGACCCGACATGCGCACGCGACCGCGCGGAACGTCGCTTTGCGCCAAGAGATCTTTTCGTGCGCGCTCGAGCTCCGCGAACGAACGTGCCACGCGCTCGTGAAACGTCTCGCCGATTTCCGTCAGCCGCAGGCTGCGTGTGGTGCGGTGCAAGAGACGCACGCCCAGCTGCTCTTCGAGGCGCGCCAAACGTCGGCTCACCGAAGACACGGGCACGTCGAGCGACTTGGCGGCGCCCGTCAGGCTGCCCGCCGCGACCACTCGCACGAACGCATCGAGGTCACTCAGATCCAACTCGGGAGAAAGCACGCGAAAAGTCTCGCTCGAAGTTTATTGCTCTAGAGACAAAAATACATTGTCCAGAACGGCACTGGTGCCAACTCGACAAGGGTTTAGGTTTCTCTTTACTCCACGAGAGCAAGGAAAAATCCCATGACCCGCACACATTCCTCCGAAAATCAGCAGACTTCTCCTGTTCATTCACGCGTCGCCACGGGCGCACGCCTGATTTTGGGCCTCATTTTCACGATTTTTGGCCTGAACGGCTTCTTGAGCTTCTTGCCGGCGCCACCGCCCGAGGGAGTCGCGCTTCAGTTCTTCAGCGGCCTCGCCGCGACGGGCTACTTTTTCCCGCTGCTGAAGGGCACGGAGGTGCTGGTCGGCCTCGCGCTGCTCTCCGGCCGCTACGTGCCGCTCGCGCTCACGGTGCTGGCGCCCATCACCCTCAACATTTTCGCCTTCCACGCGTTCGTCGATGGTCAAGTGGCGCTTCCCCTCGGCATCCTCGCGCTGCAGGTGTACTTGGCGTGGCATTACCGCGCGGCGTACCGCGGCGTGCTCGAGGCAAAGCCGGCCTCCTCCGCTTCGGAGCAGGAAACACACGCTCGGCGCGCCTCTTACGCGCAGTGAGCTCGCGTGTGCCGCGGAGCTGTCCGCGGACTTTCCCCGGCGCGGGGCGCAGAGCTCGCCTCGCTCCGCACAAGAAAACGACGCGCGAGCGGGCGCCCTTTTCGGGGAGCGCCGCTCGCGCGTCGGCTCGTTTCGGGGGCTCAGTCGGACTTCAGGACTCTTTGCCGTTCCAGCGCTGCGTCGGCACCTTGTCGAGATCGACGTCGTCGATGCAGCGCACGTTGATGGCGCGCATTTCCTTGCCGTCGGGGCCGATGCCCTTGGCGAAGGAGCGCACCCCGCAAACGCGGCAAAAGAAGTGGTGGATGACGTTCTTGTTGAACTGGTAGTCCGTGAGCTCGTTTTCTCCGGACAGAAGCCGGAACGCCTCGACGGGCACGAAGTTCAACATCGTGCCCGTCTTCGAGCAGATCGAACAGTTGCACGTCATGGCGGGCTCGCTCGTGTCGAGCTCCACCTCGTAACGTACGGCCCCACAGTGACAGCCACCCGTATGTTTCTTCGCGGTCATGCGAGGGAAGATGCCTGCCCGCGGCGCTTCGATCCAGCGTCCCTTCGCTCCTCGCGCTGTTCGCCTCACTTAGAGCGTGGGGTGGAAGCGCCGGCGTGGTCCGGTTACGGCGCGCGGCAACACGCCTCGACGTCGTGGCCGTCCGGGTTGGAAGCGCCGGCGTGGTTCGTCACGGCGTATGGCAACACGCCTCGACGTTGTGACCGTCCGGGTCGAGCACGAATGCGCCGTAGTAGTGCTCGTGGTAGTGAGGGCGTAGCCCGGGCGGGCCGTTGTCCGTGCCGCCGGCGGCGAGCGCCGCCCGGTAAAACGCGTCCACCGCGGCGCGGTTTTCCGCACGGAAGGCGACGTGTACGCGCGGCGTTTGCGGCGTGCCTTGGTGCAACCAAAAGTCGGGCTTGGGCCGTACGCCCCAGCCGAGCACGACCACGCCGCCCGTCACTTCCAGCGGAAGCTCCACGAGCACCTCGTAGCCGAGCGGCGCGAGCGC
The DNA here is from genome assembly GCA_023432025.1 of Pseudomonadota bacterium. Classification (GTDB taxonomy): domain Bacteria; phylum Myxococcota_A; class Polyangia; order Polyangiales; family Polyangiaceae; genus NIC37A-2. The sequence continues at coordinate 25,961 of JAEYVE010000099.1, read as the reverse complement.
GGCCTCGTAGAAGCTGCGGCTCTTTGCGGGGTCACTCACGCCGAATCCCGTATGATCGATCATGCTCGTTGCTCGCTTTCGTGGAAAGACCCGAGCTTAACCAAGCTCTCGCCGAGTGACGACGGCGCCGGAGCGCGAGCCGACGAATGTGCGGAGTGCGACCGAAAGCGCGAGCCTTCGAACGACCCCCGACACGCCTTCGTAAAAAGGCTCGATGAGCCGGCTAGCTTTGGCGTAGTGCGGGAGCACCGAGCTCGGGAGCTCGGGTGCTTCCCCCAAAAAAGGCGCGCCGCGGGTTTTGTTAGCGGGTTTTGGAGGGGGCCAGGGAGAGCTTGCCTTGGTCCAAGAGCGCTTGGAGCGTGGGGAGCGCTCGATCTTTGGCGGACAGAGACAGCCCCGAGAACCGGGGCGAGAAGAAGGCCAAGTAGCGAGGCAGCGTGCTCGCGAGCAAACGATCCGCGCCGAAGCACAGGCGGACCGTGTCTCGCCAGGTGCGCACGGAAAATAGCGCGCGATCGCAACGCAGCAGCACGAGCCAGTTCCACACCACGCCGCTCACGATGGTGAAGGTGGCGATGAACATGCCACACGTACGAAGCCAGTAGCCGCCGCCCAGCGCGCGATGAACGGTGGCGGTGACGTCCTTGTGTTCGATTTCTTCGGCGGAGTGCCAGCGCCACAGCGCGGCGTATTCGGCGTTGGCGCCGTCGAGTACTCCTGGCGTTTCCAGGAGCCACGCGGCCAAAATGGACGTGATGTGCTCGCCGCCCACGGTGATGGCGAGCTGCACGTCGGCGCGGAGGAGCTCGCGAGCGCGCGCGAACCGCCGTGAATAAAACTGGGCTAGGCGGAGCGCGGGAAGGCCAGCCGCAGCGAGCCGCTCGTTGTAGGTCGCGTGGACGCGTGAATGCCAAGCTTCCTGACCCAGAAACGCACGCACGTTGGCGAGAGGGGCGCCGCCGAGCGCGGGCAAGCGGTCCCTGAGCGCGTCGATGAAAAAGCGCTCCCCGGCGGGCAAGAGCAGCGAGAGAGCGTCGAAAAAACGCGTGCGTGCCGCGCTACCGTTCAGCCAGTGCCGCTCCGAGCACGACGCCAAGTCGAAGTGCGGCATGCGCACTTGCACGGAGTGCTCACTGATTGCCGACATTTGCGCACCTCGTGAGCGGCCGCGTGGAAATGCGAAGGGGCCGCTTCACCTCCCGGGCCATCTCGGGGCACACTTCGCCCGATCCTCGCCGAGGACTGTTTACGAACACCGCAGAGGGGCCGGCCATGATTTTTCTTACGGGGGGTGAATGAGCGTTTCAAGCGTCGTTTCGGCGGAGCGCAAGGAGCAGCTCGTGGTCGACGTGCTGCGCTGTCCGTCGTGTGGCGCGCCGGTGCCGCTCGCCGACAGTGATGAGGTTCCGTGCGCGCACTGCCCCGCCAGCGTGCCCGTGCCGGAGGCCCACCGCGCGTTGGTGCGCGCCGATAACGAGTACATTGCCGGCCGCGCCACGGCGGAGCGCTTGATTCGTCGTTTCGGCAAGCCGCCGTCTTTGGCGGTGCGCTTCGCGGGCAGCATCGACAATGGCGTGGCCTTCATCTTCGTGTCGGTCTTCGCCATCTTCTTCAGTCAGGGGGTGACGTACGGCTTGTACTTGTCCGCCTACGTGGTGGCGCGGCGCGTGTTTCGCGTCGACCTCGACGACACCTTCTTTTATCTGTTCGACGGCACGGCGCTCTTTACGATGGCCAGCTACGGCATGCTGACGTCCACCGCCGTGGCGCTCTCCATGCTGGCGGCTTACGCGCGGCGCTCGGCCGAGAGCCTGCGATTTTTGCACGCCGGTTTGGCTGCCAAGTCGCCGTCCCGCGCCGGGGGCCCGGCGGAGTGTCGAACGTGTGGCGCGCCGCTGTTTGCGCGGTCGGGTGACCTCTCCGTGAACTGCCCGTACTGCCGCACGGACAACTTGGTGCGCATTCCCGACGAATGGGTGGCGCGCGCCCGAGACAAAGCCAGAAGGCTCGCCGCAAGCATCGAGGACGCCACACAGGCTTTTCTCGTGGAGCAAAAGGAACGCCGCACGTCCTTGCTGACGCGTCTGCTCGTCGCCGCGGTTCCGGGCATCATGCTGGTCACGTTCGTGGCGAGCGCTTCGGACGGCGCCAAAGTCGATACCCTGTCGGAGTCGCCCTACCGCCTGCGTCGCCCGAAGCTCTACTCGACGTTCGACTGGCAGGAGAGCGTCGACAAGCCGTCGTTGTATCCCGACGCCGCCGAGGCGCTCATCGCGGGAAACATTCGCTACTGGCGCACGTTGGTTCCAGACGCGTGCCCGAATCCTCCCAAGTTGCTCTTGTCACCGAGCGCCGCGTGCGGCGACTCCGGCTGCACGCTGCACTATTACGTGGCGCTTCGCTCCCGAGACGAAATCGAGCTGAGCGGCCTCCCCGTGCAGGGTCAGGTGTGGTTGGACGAGCACACGCGTGGCAAACAGTTCCATACCAGCGGCGCGAGTTGGGGCACCACGATTGACGGCCCCCATCCGCTCGGTCCGGGCCACGTGACGCGCCTCACGGCTCCTCACGACGGCTGGTTTCGCTTGGTGCTCACGTCGCCGCACTTCACGCCCGACGGCCTCTACGAGCTGTGCTCGCGGCTCGTGCGCTCGGAGTGAGCAGCCGCGCGGCGCAGGTCACTCGCCAATCGCTTTGGCGACTCGCCACCGTGCTGCGTCGCATTACGCACCCCGGGGCGGCTTCGCGAGTGGGTTCACGTAATAGCCCAAATGGGTCATGGGGCCATGTCGCATGAGCGTGCTTCCGCATGAATAATGCTGTGACCAGTGAGTCATTGTTGGGCTGGTCGAGGGTTCGTACGAGGGTTTCGAATGACCTTCTCACGATTCCGCTTTCCTTCTTGGTCTCCGCTCGCCGTGGCCAGCACGCTGAGCGCCGTGGTGGCTGCTTGTTCGGGCAGCACTGGCTCGCCAACGGGCGGGGCAGGCACGGGAGGCGCAGCGGGAGCCCCGTCAGGTGGCGCGGACACGGGCGGCACGAGCTCCGGCGGCTCGAAGCCACAAACCGGCGGCAGCGGCGGCAAGAGCGGCAGCGGCGGCGGCAAGAGCACGGGCGGCATGGGCGGCGCGGGGTTCGAATGCCCCGACTCGTGTGACGACGGCGACCCGTGCACGGAGGACAGCTGCAGCGCTGCGGGCTGCGAGCACACACCGCGGAGCGGGCGCGTCACGGTAGCGCCCGCCACGGCGACATTGGTGGTCGAAAACGGCGCCGCGGCCTCCGAGACGTTCGCCGCCAGCTGGGAAGACACGGACGTGACCTCGTGCGTGTCGTGGTCATTGGGCGCGAGCCCGACCGCCTTCCTCGAGGGCACCACCCTCACCGCGACGGGCTTGGCTGGAGGCCCCGTCGCGCTCACGGCGCAGCTCGGCTCCGAAAGCGTCACCACGAACGTCGCAGTGCGCCTCGTGGAAACGCGAAATACCGGCGCCGTCTCCGAAACGGACGTCGATGCGCTCGACGAGCCGTCGGAGACGCCCGACCCAACCCTCGCCATTCTGTACCCGTACGACGGCACGGTTTTTCCGCTCGGTGTGCGCCCGCCCAAGCTGCAGTTTCAGGGCGGCGCGGCGTCGGACGTGTACAAGTTGGTCGTCGAGTCCGACTTCTTTTCGTACGTCGATTACATCAGCGCGAACCCGCCATCGCGCTTCGATCTGAGCGAAGCCGTTTGGCAAAAGCTGGGCGCTTCGGGGCAGGGAGCCAAGGCCGACGCCGTCACGGTCACGCTGACGCGGCGTTCCGCGGGGGTCACGTACGCTCCCGTCACGCAAACGTGGCGCATTGCGCAGGCCAAGCTGCACGGCGAGGTCTACTACAACGAAACTTCCGGCTCTTGCTCGAGCCCCACGGGGGACGTGCGCACGATCCCCATCGGCGCCACCACCGCGACGACGGTCACCACGGGTTGTGCGGCGTGCCACACCGTGTCGCGGGATGGTCGAAATCTCCTCGCGAGCTACGACGTCGGATCGCCCTTTCCGTTCAAGCTCACCGACGTACGAGCGGGCACGACGCAACCGTTCGATACGGCAGTCAGGGGCACGTTCGGCGCGTTCAATCCAGCGGGCGACAAAGCGCTCGTGTCTCACGACAACGCCGCGGGCCATCGTAAAATGAGCATCGTTTCGGTGCCATCGGGAGAGGTGCTGGCCGAGAACGTGCTTGGCGCCGCGTGTGGTGAGCCAGCTTGGTCTCCCGACGGCAGGCACGTCGCCAGCATTTGCAATCTGACGGGTTCGGGGTGGATCTTCGACGCGTCGAACGGCGATTTGATGCTGGGCGAGGTGGCCGAAGACGGCGTGACCGTCGGCGAGGGCTCCGTGTTCGCTCCCCAAGCGGGAGGCAATGGTCGTCCGGCGTATCCGTCCTTCTCAGGCGACTCGACGCTCCTCGCGTACGGTCGCACCACGGCGGGCTCGCGCTCCACCGGTAACGGTGAGCTGTGGCTCGCTGCGCTGGACGGCTCGTTCGAAACGCAGCTCCTCAACTTGAAGAGCACCAGCACCAAGAACTTCTATCCGAGCTTCGCGCCCTACCGCGCGGGCGGCTACTACTGGATGGCGTTCACTTCACGCCGAGCCTACGGCAACGTGATCACGGTGTCCGCGAACCTCCCGCAGATTTGGATCGCGGCCATCGACGAAACGCTCGAGGGAGATCCGTCCCGGCCGCCGTTTTACCTGGAAGGCCAGCAGACCTGCGCGGGCGCCTACCGAACGGACTTTGCGCGCAGCGCCTGCCTGGACGAGGGAGAGGTCTGCGAAAGCGGCGTCGACTGCTGCGGAGGCACCTGCCTCGTCACCGCACCCGACGACGAAGCACGCTGCACCCCGCAGCCCGAGGACGAATGCGTGGCGGAGTACAACGCCTGCGCAGAAGACACCGACTGCTGCGGCGCCCCCGCGATGATCTGCGTGGACCGAATTTGCCAGAGCGCGAAGCGGTGAGGGGGGGGCCGGGGCCGGTGAGCTGCCGCGCAAAGGGAGGCTACTCGTCGAACTGCAGCTCGCCGGAATTGCCATTCAGTTAGGTGCGCAAGGCGGTCACCTACGATCGCAAGGAGTGTGATACAAGTCACGACGCTCGGCGTCGTGACTCGCGGCGGCACGACACGTTCGTGTTGGGGGACTATGAAAAACGCGGCAATTTCGCTCGTGGTCGTCACCTTGTCCGCGCGCGCCTGGCCCGCGCCCCTGAGCGGCGTCGACTGCGAATGCAGTCAAGTGGGCTCGTACGTGCTGCCGGTGCTGCCGACGGAGCCGCCCGCCGCCCATGGCATCACCGGCGCTTCTCCGCTGAACAAGTACGTGTTGTCGGCGGCGCCCGTCGGCGACGGCAGCTTCATGGTGTCTATCGCGGACGCCTCGGCGCCGGGGACCCCCATTTTCAGCCAGCCGGGCGCGAGCTGGGGCTTCAGCCCGGACGACGACCGGTTCGTGCTTGTCCACTTCGAAGGCGGCCTGCCCTATGGCGCCCTCTACAACCTGGAAGGCGCAAACCCCCATCTGCCCATCTACGAGACACGAAATCTCGACGCAGGGGGGTACATCTCCTTCAGTCCGAACGGCCACTACGCCCTTTCCATGTGGCTCGGTCCAAGCACAGACACCTTCGGTCTCGAGGTGCTGGACGCGGAGACCGGCGCGGTGGTCTACGACGACGGCTTCTTGTTCGCTGCCCCTCCGGCGGACGCCTTGCCGGCGGAAGAAACACAGCTCGACGCGGTCGTCGTCGGTTTTGGTCCGGACGACTTCGATCGTTCGTTGGTCTACACGTACGTGCAGCCGAACGGTTTGATCCAGCGAACACTCGTGAACCTCGAGCGCACGCCCACCACGGCTTGGGGAGGGCCGTCGACCTACGGGTTCAAATGGGGGTTCAGCCCGTGCGGCGATGTGTTGTCCGTCGTCACGGCCAATACTCACACGCAGCTCAAAGAAGCTCGCCTCTATGCCACGCGGGACTTCGCTCAGCTCGGCCTCGCTGAGTATCCGCTGACCGATACGGACACACTCCGCGCCACGGCCGCGAGTCACATCGCGACGCACAACGTGACGCAGACGACACTCGCGTCCAATCGCGCCGACGAAAGTTGCGGCGCCGTCACGACGCTGCCGCCTACGGCGAGCTTCAGCGCGCCGAGCAACGCTCTCACGCTTCTCGCCGTTGCTTTTGCCGACCAGAGCACGACCGCAGCACCCTCCACGATCACTTCGCGTCACTGGTCCTTCGGTGACGGCACCTCGGCGAGCGGAGAAAACCCGACCCACGTGTACTTCGCGCCCGGCACTTACAGCGTTCAGCTGACCGTGACCAACAGCGACGGTCGAGCGGACTCCGTCAGTCACGACATCGTCGTCGGAACCAATCAGCCGCCGACGGCATCGTTTGCGTTTTCACCGTCGACGCCGGCGACGCGCAGCGTCGTGACTTTTACCAGCACGTCCACGGACGACGACAGCACGCCAACGGCCTTTTGGAGCATCGACGGGGAGTCCTTCGAGGGCCAGGAAGTGAGCGTCAAAGTGTGCGCGCCCAGCGTCAGCGTCAGCCTGACCACACGAGATAGCGCCGGTCAGGAGACGACGGTCATGGAGGACATTCCGCTCGCTTCAGATCCCGAGCTGGAGGTGCCGGTCGGTGGCGATCTAGTGGCCGCCGCCCAGAGCGCGTGCCCAGGCGACACGCTCGTGCTCGAAGCTGGGCACTACGCGGGCGGCGTGAAGTTGGACGGCGTGAATCTCCGCGGCCAAGGCAGAGGGGTGTCGTTCATCGACGGCTACGGTGACGAGGCGCTTTCGGAAGGTTGGGTGCTCACCCTCGAGTCACCGTGGTCGCTGAGCGGGCGTCCTACCGTGTCCGTGTCGGACGTCAGCATGACGGGCGGCGGCGTTTCGTCGACCGAGGGCGGCGGCGTCCGCATCCGCTTCGCCCCGGTCGTGCTGTCGGACGTGGAGGTGACGGACAACGCGGGATTGGCAGGCATTTGGAGCTACAATAACGGCTCCAGCTCCCCTATCGAAATTCGCGACACGCACGTTCATCAGAACGAGTCGACGGGCATTTGGCTCGACACCTGCGAGCTCGTCGCCATCACGGAAAGCGACGTTTCGTTCAATCAAAACGGCGGCGTCTCCGTTACGGAAAGCGCGAACGTCGAGCTCTGGCTGAACGACGTGCACGACAACACCTCGTCCTCGAACTGGGCAGGTATGGATCTGGACATCCGTGATTCCTGGGTGTTCGGCAATCGCCTGTACGGCAACAGCAGCTCACAGTCCGACGGTGTGGCGGTGTACCTCTCGGGCGCTGCGCACCTGAGCGGCAACCTCGTCGTCGCCAATCAAGCGGGCGGCATTTTCGACCGCGTCGGCAACCCCATCGTCGGCACGACGGTCGCAAACAATTGCGGCGCGGGCCTCAGCTCGAACGGCTCCGGCACGAAGCTCCACAACTCCATCGTCTACGCAAACACCACGGACGTCGCCGGCGACCTCGCCGAGGACTCCGCGAACCTCATCGGCGTCGACCCGCTGTTCGTCGCTCCAAACGACTACCATCTCGGAGCGGGTTCACCCGCCATCGATCAGGGTGACGACACGTACGCAGCCTCTTCGGACACCGCGACCGATGGCGACGGCGACCCGCGTATCCTTGGCTCCTCCGTCGATATCGGCTGGGACGAGTGGCGCGCAGGCCAAACGAGCGTGCCCCTGACCGCAACGGGCTGCTCCCCGCCAAACACGGGCGGCACGGGCGGCACGGGCAGCGGCGGCGACAACAGCGTGGGCGGCACAGGCGGTGACAACAGCGCGGGCGGCAACAACACAGGGGGCAGGAGCGCCGGTGGCACCAGCGCGGGCGGCAACCTGGGCGTGGGCGGTCAAGGCGGCGATACGAGCACGGGTGGGAACACTGAGGTCCCGGGCACGGGTGGCGACACCGGTAGCGCTGCTGCGCCGGGCGTTGCTGGCGCGCCGACGACGAATGACGAGCCCGGCTCCAAGAGCGACTCCGACGCGGGTTGCAGCTGCAATCTGGTAAACACCGGCAGCGCGCCGGCAGGGCCGTTCGCGCTTCTGAGCGCGGTTGGGCTGCTGCTTGCGCGTCGTGGTCAGCGTCGGGGGAGAAGCGCGGTGTGAGGGCGAGGCGCGGGGACGGTGGAGGCGCAGGGATTCGAAGACTCGGCCCTTTCCATGGTATCCGCTGTTTCTACGAGCGATTGCGCCCGGCTAGAGTTCCAGGTTCGAGCAAGACTCCTGACAGTCTTCGAGTCGAGTTGGCTCCTCGCAGGGCTTCGTGAGGCACAGGACGCAACGCTCGGCGCGAGCCGCGGTGCTGCCCGACGTGTCTGCTGTGAACTCTTCGATGAGGTTCGTGGAGCACGTTTCCACTTCTTCGCTCGTGTTTTCCTCGCAGGCGTATCTGGTGTTGCAGAGATTTCTGGCGAGGGTTTCTCGCGCAAGCGCGGCGGCCGCCGCGGCTTCTGCTGCAGCTGCGCGTGCCGCCTCGTCCTTTGCGAACGCTTCCGCGACGACGCCGATGCTGGCGCAAGCCTCGCGGCAACGTGTGGTCATGCGGGCGCACAGGGGCTGCTGCTCGACTTTGTTCTCTTCGGCCTTTCCGGGCTTTTTGTCTTTGGTCAGCGCGACGCAGAGGGCGCACTGATTGAGCTGCTGATCGAGGCTGGGGCTCGTCTCCAGACTCTCCCGAAGCGCCGTTGGACAGAGCTTTTTATCCGCTGGCGCTGCTGCCTCACTGCAGGCAGAGGCAACGGAGTTGCACAAGGTTTTCCGGTCGCCTTCGGACGTGAAGAGGGTTTCGACGAAGCTCACGTCTTTGCATGCCGTGTCGCAGTGTCTGGAGATTTTGATTTCCTCGCAGTCGTTCTTGGACATGCACACGGCGCACGTCGAGGCTCGCTCCTGCGAGATGCGGCCGTCCCCGATCATGTCCTCCAGACTGGTTTCGCAGGCCAATTGCTCGACGACGCCGCCGCAGGTTTCGACCTTGGAGCACGTTTCGGTCACGCTCTCGTTTTCATTCTTGCAGCCCAAAAGCGAGCACGAGAGAGCGAGGCCCATCGTGAGCGGGAGCCACCGGTTAGTCCGAGCCAAAAGCGCCTCCTACTTTGACACTCCAGAACAGGTCGGGTCTTGGCCAGTTGTCAGGCCCCCATGTGTCTTGTCGCCAGACCACACGAGGCCCGACGACTCCTACCCAGATGCGTTGTTTGAGCACCAAATCGAACGACACGCCGCCAAACCCCAACTCGACCACGTGTCGAGTCGTTTCAGGCCCCACTCGCGAGAGCGAGTATCCGCCGCGCGCGCGAATTCCGATCTGCAAGCTGAAAAACTCTGATTGCAGCATGTCTCCCGGCACCCGAATGCCGGGCTCGTAGGCCAGGCCGAGCGGGCGTTGCCCGTCCGCCGTCTCGAGCGGAATTCGAAACTGAATCGCGTGGGTGATGAGGTCCGAAAACCCGATGTCGTCTCCACGCATCGAGTCTTTTCCGTAGAAGACGGCGCCTTCGAGCCAGACGTTGTTCGTCGAGTTCTCCAAGTCGAAAGCTAGGCCGACTCCCAGGGACGCCGCGCTCGTTTCTTGGAGGAGGTCGGAACGCGATACGAGATTTTCCGTCTCTCGGACGCGTTCGTCCTCGGGCACGAGGGCAGAGTGGGCCGTGATTGCGTGATGAAAGTGCTTTTCGCGATAGGCGCGCCAAGCCTCCTCGAAGCCGGGAAGCTCCCTAGCGCCGCCCGGCGGCGCGTCGGGAAAGTCGATGTAGGCGCTGACCAACACCAGCAAATCGACGACGGCATCTGCGGCACGCAGCGCGCGCGACGACAAGCAGTCGGCCGTGAGCTTGCCAGGATCATTCTTGACGTCCTTGCACTTGGCATAGTCATAGTCGCGATCGTCGAAGATGCCGTGCTCGGTATCGGTGACGAAGCTCTCCCAGCCCGACGGGTAAAACAGGTTGGATACCCAAGTGCGAAGTCGCCAGGGTTTGACGTAGAGAATGTCCCAGTTCTTTTGGCGAGCCACGTGGGCTTCCGAGAACGAGTCGGTGACCATGTGGATCAGGCTGTAGAGGCCAGCGTGCCGAGCGTTCGCCTCGGCCGTATCCGCCAGGATGCCGCGGATCAGAATGTCCATGAGGGACATGCACCGAAGGTACGCATCCCGGGACAAACCCACTGGAACGCCGCTGGGCTCGAACGTTTCCGTGCGTGCATCCTCACCGCGCGCGTTGAAGTGGAAGCACTGGCCGTAGGCTTGAAACTGCCGATTGAACGCGTGATCGGGGATGTGCGAGCCGACCCACACGCCGTGGACGTTGAGGTCTCCGGCGGGAAGGCCGATGTAGTCGTCGGGATCCGCCTCGTTGAAGGAGGGACGTGGCGGCAGCGCGCCGCGCAAGGCGCCAGCCTTCACGAGGCGAGCGAGGACATCGGCGTGCTTGTTGTCGACCAGCGTCTGGTAGGCAAGTTGCTCGATGGCGCGGTGTCCTGGCTCTTTGAACGCTGCCGAGCTGCGCGGTGAGAAAAGCGCGAGCGCGCCACACGCCAAGGCGAGGTAGCGTGCGATGCCGCGGCCGAGTGAATCAGAGGCCCACGCCATACTTCCCCGCGATTCCGATGAAGGGTACCCACTGGGCTTCACGCCCGACGTCTTGATTCGTGTCGCCGAACTCGAGACGCGCGAAGGGTGCCAGATAGGTGCTGTGCAACGTTTGGTCGCACGCGCAGCTTCGCAAGTTCTTCCGCTTGTCCGAGTAGTTCGTGCAACAAGCGGCTTTGTAGTCGGGGCGCGTGTACCAGGCTGGCACGATCACGAACACGCCCACGGTGGTGGTTCGGCTGCTCTCACCGTCCCGGAGGTACCAGTCGAGCGTCGCTTGGAAGCCGACCGGCCCCTTTCCAAGCTCGAGGCCGCCCGACACGCGGTGAGCCTCCGTGGTCCAGTCGTACGCGTAGCTCGTCAACACGCCGAGCCAAGTGACGCTCTTGGACATGAACGGCACCAGGCTGACCTCTCCGCCGATCGTCCAGTCATTGGCTTTCCACACGGCGCGGCTGAGCTCCGGACCGATGTTGAGTCGAAGCTTGTCCGTGAAGTCGAGCGGCTGGGGCGCGTCTTCGAGCTCGTCGTCCTTGTCACAGGTGTAAAGCGGCGGAACGGTGACGAGAGGGTGCGGAGCTCTGCTGGCCCTACGAGGTGCCTTTGCGTGACCGGCGCTGTCCAGCGCGGGTGCCACAGGCTCGCGCGTCTTCCGGCGCGGTTTTTTCGAGCGCGGCTTCTCCGGGGGCGGCTTTTCCAGGCACGGCTCTGCGTCGCACTGCGGGGTTGGCGGTGCTCTCTCAGGCGCAGATGCGGGGGCTGGCTCGACCGCGGCGCCCGTCTCGCTCGTGTCGAACGGCGAGTCCGCGGCACTTGGCGCAGCGGCGCTCGTCAGCGCGAAACAGGAGAACAATGACGCCACGAGCGTTGCACGAAGCGCCTTTCGGCCTTTGGCGCCGAGCCTCGGAGGCTTTCTGTTGGTGAGTAGATTCATCGACATTGCGTCACAGCCCTTCCAGGTTGCGCCCAGTCACGAGCTTGACGAGGTCAGCTCCGATGAGCATGCGGACGCGATCCCAACCCTCGTCCAGGTCGCCGCCGTCGCTCACGATGTACGCGAGACCGAGATGCAGCGTGGCGAAGCTCACGTTGACTTGGGGAGCGAGGTGAAATGCGTCGACTTTTTCGGTCGCTTCCGTCGGCGCGTTGGGATCGTTCGGATCGATTTGCGACGTGTTCTTCGTCACTTCCTCGCCGAACATCGAGAAGCCCGCGGCCGCGCGGAGGTCCGCGAAACGACTGGGGCCGAACTGCCAGCGCATGCCCACGGCGTCCACGATGGGGATCACGATGCTGGCGTTCAGATCCGCGCTGAAGTGCTCGTCGGGTCGTGTGGGGAGCGCAGTCCAAACCGAGCCGGCGAAGGTTTGGAAATGGTCCGAATACCTCATCGGCAGCACGACCTCGCCCGCGAGGGGCTCCGGATTCTCGGTCCGTGGCTCGAACACGGACTGACTGGCGAGACCCTTCGCCACGTGATTGTAGAGCTCGTAGGTGGTCTGCTTGTCACGGGCCGTCGCCGCGGTGGCACGCAGTCCGTCGACGAGAGCTGCGGTGCCGTTGACGAGCTCGCTGCTCGAGAGCGCGAGGGCGTCCAAGCCGAGCAAGAACTGCTGGATCTCCGCATCCGACGGTGGCGCGAACGCGCCGGCGGCCCCGCCGGCCAAGTCCGAGGCGACTGCCGCTCTGGCGAGCAGAAGCGCGCTGCGGAGCTGATGCTCGAGCTGGGTGGTCTTTGCGAGGACCGCCTTTTCTGCCGCGCTCCGCAGCTCCGCGGCCTTCGCATCCGTCGACGTCAGCGCGGCTCGCAGGTCCGTGCCGAGGACCCTCACCGCGGGGTCCTTCACCGCCTTGCAGGCTGCGTCCTCCACGAGCGTGGGGGCGAGACAGCGAGCCGTTAGCTCGGCCTGCTGGGCAAGCTCGACGAGGCGAGCCACTTGCTGGCGTGAGGCGCTCAACTGCCGACCGAGCGTGCTGCTCTCGAGCGCACTGAGCGCGGTGTGAAACCGCTCTACGAAAGGACTTTGTTTCTTCGCCACCTCTTCGACGGTGACTTCCGGTGGCAAGTCGAGATCCCGGCCAATCAGGCGAAGATCGAGCGGCGCGTCGTACGGCAAGAGGCTCGCTTTCAGCTCTTCTCCCGGAACGATGAGCAGACTGCGCGCCGACTCGTCGACGGTGCGTCGGTAAGCGAGCGCGCCGTTGCGGTAGACGCGCACGACTTGAAGATAGGCTGCCAAACTTTCGTTCGGGTCCTCCGTGAAGAACGCGAAGCTGACCGGGTACCTGTCCCGGAAGGTGAGGTTCCAACTACACGTATGACGGCCTGTGGTGGGCGATTCTTGGGTGCCTTCCTGGCACATTCGGTGATCCGCGTCCGTGTGCAGAACGAAGTGGTCCGGCATGACCAGCACCCCGTCGTTGCGGCGGACGCACGCTGGCTCGGAAATGATGCGGTAGTTGCCCGTGAGGTGACGCGCGCCCTTTGGGCTCAGCTGCGGCGTGGTAGCCGCATCACTGAAAGCTTGCACCCACAGCTTGCAGGCGTTGGCAGTCGACGCCCCCTCGCGCGAAGCTCCGCTTTCCGGTGCAGCTACGCGGGAGAGACAGCCCGTTGCGACGAAGAGCGCTCCGAGTGTCAAAGAAGGGCACGCCAGCTTACGCAAGAGCGTGCCCATGGGCGCTTGCTGTGCGGTGCGTGGCGCTCTGTCCGTGTGATAGCCAGTCACGGTCGCGCATGAAATCACGCACAAGTTAGCATGGTCAACGAGAATGTGACGTGTGAGTCAGATGGTTGCGCCTCGAGTCCGAGAGGGAGCAAGGGCGCTGTCGAGCCAGCGGTGAAACAGCTCACGTTGTCTTCGGCTGCGTCGAAGGGGCGTAGCTCTCGAGCCCGTTGTCAGGTGCGGAGCGAAGGGATGTACTCGCCGCTTTTCGCGTCGTCGGTCGCTAACGCGCCCGACCGTGGTCCTCACTGCACTCCGTCCAGCAGGCTGGACTCCGTGCAGTTCGGCTCGAACCCCTGACTGCGGGCCAGATCCCTTCGCCTCCGCAAAGCTCAACGCCCAAGACCTGCGGTCTTGAGCATTGAGCTTTGCGGAGGCGAAGGGATTCGAACCCCTGGTGGGTTGCCCCACGGCGGTTTTCAAAACCGCTGCCTTCGACCACTCGGCCACGCCTCCAAGGGGGCTTCTCGCAAACACGAAGCGGGGCCGTCAAGCTGGAGCCAGCCATTTCTTCGCATTTGCGGCTTTTGACGCGGTCTCTGGCGACGGCGAGGCCGAGTGGACCCGAGATGCCCTGAGAGGACCCATTTGGACCCCAGTTTCGGCAAGACTTTCGGCAAAGATGTGACGGCGAAGAGGCCTGGGCACGGACGCACTTCGCTTCGTCACGACCTGGGACCTGGCTGCGATGACGGCTTGCGTGTGCGCCAACTACAGTAGGAGGCGACCTTCGCGCTCGCCTCCTGTCCTATTCCGAGGCGCTGGCCGGCACGCGGCGTGCCCGGCGACGTCTCGAATGCCCGAACAGCCTCGAGGCCACGGGGGTGCACCCGGTCTTGGATGCGCCCCCGCGTTACCCGTGAACGCAGCCGGTCGTGTCCTCGATGAGCTCGTGGACGCACGGACGTCCCGGGATTTTTCTGCGCGGCAGCCCCAAACGCGCAGTCAGCTCACCCCGGACGTCGCCCAGTCGGAAGTGCGCCGCGCACCGACAGGAACCAGGAGAACGCTTCGGGCTCTCGGAAAAAACGCAACGTCCCCCCGTTTTGACCTCCATTACCTTGTAGGAGCCTGGGAAAGTACGGGGCTCCGGAAGGACGAAAATGGTCTTACGGCGAAACGACGGTGCGGAAAATCTCGACGAGGTCGATGACAGCTGGCTCGATCTCGATCTGTTGCAGTTCGGCGAAGAGCCCGAGCTTCCTCCGCTTCGACTCATCCTCAGCGAAGCTCCCGCTGAGCTCCCAGACACGCCGCCCAAGGGCTTCGAGCGTGACATCGAAGACGCGCTCAACCGAGCAAAACCTCGACTGTACGCGGCGAGACCGCTGGGTCGTGCTGGCTCCGCGGCGCTACTCCGAGAGTACGAAGCGTTCCTCGGGGTGCTCGAAGTACGACGCGCGGCGCGGTTCGTTCGCCACGTTTGCCGACGCCCTCTTGGGCGCCGCATTCGAGCGCATCCGCAAGCTGTACGGGCGACGTCGCCTCGCAGAAGAGCGAAACGACGAGTCTCGACGGGACGCTATCGTCGATGACCAGAGTGCGTATATCGCCCATCGTGATCAGCCATCTCGGGCATCGTGATCACGCTCGCGGTCGTGAGATCGGAGCGGAGCGACGCAGGCTGTCGATGTTCAGTTGTCGTTCTTGGTCTTGACCTTCCGTCGGGAGTGGCCCTTCAGGTCGAGCTTGTACGCGTTGTTGACGAGGCGGTCCAAAATTGCGTCCGCCAGTGTGGGGTCGCCGATCCACTCGTGCCACTTGGCGAGCGGGAGTTGGCTGGTGACGACCGTGGCTGCCCGACCGTAGCGGTCCTCGATCACTTCGAGGATGTCGTGCCTCTGGGCTTCGCGGAGCGCGCCGAGACCCCAGTCGTCGAGGACGAGCACGTCGGCCTTGGCAAAGCGTGCCAAGAGACGGGCCAGCGAGCCCTCGGCGCGGGCCAGCGCCATCTCGTCGAGCAAGCGCGAGACGCGACGGTAGATGACGCGGAGCCCGCGCCGGCACGCGGCCTGCCCCAGCGCGCACGCAACGTAGCTCTTGCCGACGCCGGTCGGTCCAACGAGCAGGACGTTGAGGTGCTCGGCCACCCACGCGCACTGGCCAAGCTGACGTGCCATCGCCTTGTCGATTCCGCGGCCCGGTGAGACGTCCTCGGACGGGGTTCGCCTCGATCAGGCGACGCACCATTGCCTCCGTCATCGGACCTACGGAGGCGCCCCATGCGAGCACGCCGTCCACGCCGGCGGAGTGCCGTCGGTGAGCCTCGGGCATGTGTGACGTCTCAGTCGTGTGCTTGTAGGCCTCGTGGCTCCGAGCGTGCGACGCCACCCGCTCGCCACGGAAAAACAGCTCGATCGTCGCAGCTGTCGCTCGGAGCCACACCGCCTCTCGCGCGATCTGGTACGGCGCCGAGTACCAGTGCTTCTCGTACTCGACGTGGTAGTCGAGGTTCACCGTCGCCTCACTCCACTCGGCGAGCTCGTACGCCTCGCTCGGCAAGTGCCTGAGCACTGGACGGTCGTAGCGCTCGAAGAGCTCTCGGCGTGTGACGCCCCCAAGCTTCTTCATCGGCCGCGCGTTCATGTCCTCGCGCAGCTCGGCGATGCGCCGATTCAGTGCGCCCAACGAGAAGAAGGTTTCGTTCCGGAGGCGCGCCAGGATCCATCGCTGCGCGACTTGGACGGCCACCTCGACCTTCGCCTTGTCACGGGGCTTGTACGGCCGAGCAGGCACGATCGCCGTCCCGTAATGCCGCGCCATCTCGGCGTAGCTCCGCTGGATCCCGGGCTCGTACCGGCACGACTTCGTCACGCCCGATTTCAGCTGGTCGGGCACAGTCATCTCCGTCACCCCGCCGAAGTATTCGTACGCGCGGACGTGCGAAGCGATGAAATCAGGCACCCGCTGCGTTTCCGTCGCCTCCGCGTACGTGTAGTTGCTCGCGCCGAGCACCGCCACGAAGAGCTCCACCTCGACGACCTCACCGGTGCGCCCATCGATGTACGTGGGCTTCTTGCCCGAGTAGTCGACGAAGCACTTCTCGCCCGCCTTGTGCGTCTGCCGCATCACGACACCGGCGCGCCCAAGCCACCGCCGGTACACGTCGCAGTACGCCGTGTATCGAAGCCCGCTCGGGTGCGCCTCCAGGTACTCAAGATGCAAAAGCTCGAGCGTGACGCCCACGCGCTTCAGCTCCTGGTGCATGTGCACCGGATCCGGACGAGGGCGATCGTCACCTGGCATCGCTGGGCGCCCGTACAACCGTTCCTCGAGCGTTCTCTCGTCGAGCGCCTCCGCCGTCGACCACGTGAGCCCGGCTGTCACCGCACGTGCAGCGGTCTTCTGGACGCTGCCCACGCTCACACCGAGGCAACGCGCCACCTCGCGCACGGTCCGCCCCTGCGCCCGCAATCGTAGAATCTCTCGAATCTGTCGCACTTCCAGTCGCTCCGTCGCCATCCAGCGGCTCCTTTCGGAGCCCCCGGTCTCAGAGTCGACCGCCTGCGTCACCCCGCCCCCTCCCGGGCGTGTTCACGATGCCCGATCTCGGCGTTCACGACGCCGATCCGAGCGTTCACGTCCCCCGATCCCGGTGTTCACGATGCGCCGATTTGCGTGTTCACGATGCGCCGATCCGGGCGTTCACGATGGGCCGATTTCCGCAACCAGAGCTTGATTCCCGCTTTTCTCGAGCGGTGGCGGAAACGCCTTCGCGCCTTGCAGCGCGTGGAGCCAGCGAAGTGGAAGGTTCCCGAGATGGCGCCCGATGACGTTCGAGAGAACCTCCTGCTGGAGCTGTTCGAGGCGCTCGAACTCGTGGAGCAGAAGGCGAAGCCAGGACGAGAAGCCACCTACCTCTACCTCGCCGCAGTCAAAGACCGCCTGCGACAGCAGCGCCGAATGTATGTCGCAGTCCCGGGCGGAGATTTCGCCCAGCACGCGCCAAGCGCCGAAGAGCTCTTGGTCCGCGCCGAGCACGAGGCCCTCGTTGACGCGCTTCCCGAGGCGCTCGAAAGAGTTCGTCCGTCGCTCACCAAGCCGACGCAGCAATGGGTCACCGCACTCCAGCAAGAGGCCGAGGGCACGTCACGCGCGCTGAACCTCGCTCAAGTCGCCCGCAGCGTCCGCAAGAACCGCTCTAGTGCGACGCGCGCGCTCGCAGCAGTTCGTATCGAACTTGAAAGGCATGGCTACAAGCCAGAGTAAGCGGTTCGGCTACTAACGCGTCGAGTGCACGAGACGGAGCGGTCCACGCTGTGTTGGAAGGTCGAACACGAGTGGCGCAATATCCGCAGCTGAGACGCATAGCTCGCGCGCGAGTTCGCGCACTCCGACACCATCGTCGGAGACAATCATGTCGGCGAGAAGGCTCGATGTCTCATGCTGTCGAAGCCCATCTTTTTCCGCCGAGCGGTAGCCTTCCTGCGCGAGGTCCATGCACATACTGCGATAGGTCCACTCCGTTAGGCGGCCAATTTCCTTCAACCGCCGTACCATCGCCATTGCGGAAACGCCCCAGACTTGCTTGAGCTTCTTCACCGTCTCCGTGGTGATAAAGCTCGGCGCATGGTCCGCAAGCGCATCGCTCGGCACTAAGAACTCGCCCGCAAAGGCGTCAGCTTCTCGCTCAACGTCCTTGCTCCTGAAGTCGACGAGACGGTGCAACGTGAGGTGTGCAAGCTCATGGCCGCAGTCGAACCGCCCGCGCTCAGGGCTCTTTGCACGGCTGAGGATCACAAATGCCTTTGCATCTTGCCAGAAGCAGAACGCATCAACATCCGCTGACGCCTCGGCCGAGAAGGCTCGAACGCCATGGCGCTCGAGCAGATGCACCATGTTCGGGATTGGGCCGCTCCCGAGAGACCAGTGTTCCCGAAGGCGCCGTGCGGCCTCAGCCGGATCGTCGGTCTCCTCTCGAAAGTCAGGCACATCGAGCTCCGGCAGGTCGAACTGCTCGGAGAGAGTTGCCTCTATTCCTACCGCCAGCTGCGCGGCGGTGACGGCATTGTCGCGGAGCTTTGCCTTGATCCTTGAGTATCCACGGAACGAAATGGAGTTCGGCGGAACGTGGGGCAACGGGCGAGCGTCCACAAAAAACTCCGGCGGAAACCGCAGCGCCGAGGCGATGCGCGCCAAAGTGTCCTCCTTTGGGCTCTCGTGGCCGCGCTCGTACCGTTGCAGGCTTCGGGGAGCGAGATCGGCGATGCGAGCCAACTCCGCTTGGGAAACCTGCCGTCGCTTGCGAGCGAAGATGAGCCTCTCTCCCTGGAACGCCACGTCGACTTCTTCTCCGTCAATTCAGCCCGTGTTTGCAGCGGAGCCGGACTCATCGTTGCCCGGCTGCTTCTTACGTGTCGCTCGGGGCGCAGCAGTCGTTTCCGCGGGCGCGGGCCTAATAGCATCGTCCTTGGGCTCGCTATCCAGCGAAACGTCGGCGAGCCGGATTTTGTGCTCCCACTCCACGAACCTTCCACCCACTGTTTCGACCGGAAGCGCGAGCGCCACGCGGTAGCAGGTGCTCGCGTCCTCAATCGCAATGAACCATGTCTCGAAGTCGGAAGGGCGCGTCTCGGCTCCCATCGCCTTCGTCTTCTTCGCCCTCGTCTGGCCAAGCCACTCTGCGGGCAGCAGGCTCATTTGGCCGTTGACGGCGGCCGCCTCGAGACTCACGGGGCCCCGGCGACTTGAGGTCATATGCTCGTCGGCGGTGTTGGCGGCCGAAACATAGGCAATGCGGATGCGCTTCTTTTCGTGTTCGACCACCTCGAGCCCGTTCACGTTCTTCTTCTTCCAGTCGCGACCGAGCATGACGAGGTGCCGGCGGAGGCCGCTGACAAACCAGTTGTAGAAGGTCATGCCAGGAGCGTTGCTTGGGGCAAACGTGCTGACACGCATGCGCTCGGAGTGAGCGAGCTTCACGATGTTCGCGACGGCGATGTCGTCGAGGTCGAAGTCTGCAAGGGACTTTGCCTTAGGGGGCGTCTTCGCTAGCTCCATGGATTCGTTCCTCCCGGGAAGTTCTGTTGGCCGTCGCCGCGCGTGGGGGGCGGAGCACCCTGATTTGTCGCTTTTTTAGACCACATTCGGTGCAAAGAAAAGCGACATTTCGGGGGCTCGCTGAGGCATCGGAGGCGCTCGCGACGACGGGTTCCCCCGAAGGCGTCTACAAGGCTAAAAAGGTTCGCCGCCGAAGATCTCAGCGACAGAGAGCCATGAAAGGCGCGCATCCAGAGAGGGACAGGGCCCGCGCTCTCGCGTGCTGCCCCTCCGAGAGGCAGCTGTCGACTCCGACAGTAAGCCAAGGCGGCTTGCTCGGAGTGCGGATTGCCGGGGCGACCGGACGTGACCCCCACGCGGCACCGATCGTGCACCGCGTGGGGAAGCTTGGCCATCGCTTACGGTGCCGAGATCGCCTGTTCGACTCCAACCGTCTGCTCAGAAGTGACGTCACTCGCCTTCAGCGAGTTCGTCACGCACCAATGTTCACTAGCGCGGCGCTCCTGTCGCCGGCTGCGACGGCGGCGAGTGTGGTAAGGCTGAGTTCTTCAAGGGCAGCCTGCTGAACGAGCTTGTCGCAGTACGCCTTCGCTGTGCCTGCCCGCGAGTACGCCACTTCCCACGTCTCGCTCGTGTGAACCACTTCCCCCCGGTCATCCGCGCGAAGATAGAGCTCGCATGAGCCGCCGCTGAACTTCTCGCAGAATGCTTTGCCCTTGGCCTTCGCCTTCTCCAAGGCCTGCCCAAGGTCCGCGCACTTCGCGTCGCGCCATTCGACGGCCGTTCCCTTGCAGCACGGGGCCGTCGCCTCGCCATAGACGGACGTGATTACTTCGTCGTGGCCGCACGCGGTGTCCCGCCATGCCTTCACTGTCGGCTTCAACTTGAGCTCTGCGAGCTGTCGCCACGGAGACGAAGGAGTGCACTCGTCGCGCGTTCCGGCTGTGCCATGAGCACGTTCAACACCGAGAGCTGAACCGGCGCAGGCAGCCGGTCCCTCACAAACTCCACAGGAGCGCCGAGACGCGCGCAGAGCATCGAGAACGCGCCGCTACGAACTACCCGCGGTGGCTCATGGTCCATGATTGGCTTCAAAGCGAAGTGCCCACCATGGCCGGCAACGCCGTACAGGCGCAGGTCCATCACGGGCAGGTCGCGCGCGCATGGCCATCCGAGCGGTGTGCTTGCACGAAGGCCTCGGCGCCTTCATCGAATGAGAGGTCTACGTCGCGCCAAGCCGACATCATGTCGGGAGCAACGCGAAGTGGGACCGGAAACCCGGAGCTGGTCCGGGGTTGAATCACGCTGTTCATGAGGAACCTTTCCCGCGCGCTGCGCGGAGAGATGGGTGGAGGCTACGCGGGAGCCGAGCTCGAGGAAGACGCGTCGCGAGAAACGCTTCTCGGAGGTTTGTCACCGGAACGAAGCCGCGTGGGGTGAGGGAAGCCGCTCTCAGGTCACGTGCAAAGTCTTCGGTGTCCGTCGTCGTGTCGCGGTGAGTGCTGAATTTGCCTGCGAACCCAAGGCGGAAGGCGCGAGCTGGTCATCGTGTGTGGCTGCTCAACGAGTGAGCGCTCGGTGAGCGACGGTGAGCCATGGGTGCGTTCATGGGGTTTTCTCCGGGATTGAATGCTTCTAACGGTGTCATCACGGCGCCGACTGCGCCGGTGGGAACTGTTTGAACACCTGGAGGGGTAAGCCCGTGACTTTCGAGAACGGTAAGAGAAAACTAGGGAATTTTGGCTGGGGGCGTTTTGCTCGGGTGGGCGCCGGTGCGCTCCTACTTGGAAGCGCTGGCTGCTCTTCGGAGGTTCCGCCGGACGGCGGCGCGGCCACGGCGAAGACGTTTGCGGCGCTGGGGCTCGAGGACGGCCTGAGCTTCGAGAACGCGAGCGACTGGGAGGTCTTTGCGGGCGCCGCCACGCTGGTGGACGCGGGCAGCGCGCTCCGGCTCTCGAACGTCAACGGCTACGTGGAGGTTCGTAACGTGACGGGTGTAGGTAGCTTCGAGGCCGCACCGACCACCCGCGTCACGGTGGACATTCCGGACTTGGATTGGGGTTGGGCTTCGCTCTACTTCGACGTTCCTTCGCAGGGCATTTACCGGCAGTACGCTGGCCCCGTCGACCTCACGAATCTCGCGGCGGGGCGTCACGTGTTGGAGCTCGCCATTCCCGCGCACGTGCTGACGGCGCTCGGTGGCACGTACACGGACTTTCGAATCGGCATCGCGTTCGCCGTGCCCGTGGGCACGACGCTCGACTTGGTCGACCTGGCGCTCGACGAAGACCTGCCAGTCGACCCGTGCGTCGAGGATCCGTCACAAAACAGCTGCCAAGCGTGGACCGGCCGCTACATGTTGGGTCTGCGCAACGTCGGCTGGCAGTCCTTCCGGAATCAAACCCGAGAGGAGATTGCGAGCCACGTCGCGGGGCTCGCGCCGAACGGTTTCCTTCCCATCAACTTGGGCTCTGCGCACAACGCTGGCTCCGACTACTCGATCGTGGTCCGTGAGAACGTAGACGGGCGCGACTGGAAGGCGCACTGGGACTTGACCGGAGACGAGTACCACGCGCTCTGGGAAACGTATTCAGGCCAGAACCTGCGCCCGTTGGACGTGGAGGCGTACTACGTGGACGGCCAGCAGCGGTTTGCCGGCATTTGGATTGAAAACCGCGAGGGGATTGGTTGGTTTTCGTACCGCAACTTCACGCCCGAGGAGTACGCGGAGCACTTCGAAGAGTACCGCGACCTCGGCTACTGGCCCGTGGACATCGAGGTGTACGACACCTCCGCGGGGCAGCGCATTTCCACCGTTTGGTACGACAACGTCGACGGCGTGGGCTGGAAGCAGCTGCGCAACATGACGCGCGAAGAGTACCAAGCGGAGACGGACGCGCTGGGGGCGGAGGGCTATTTCGCCATCGACTACGAAGAGTACGGCGACCGTATCGCCGCGATTTGGCAGAAGCCCGCGCACACACCGGCGGTCGTGGTTCGCACGGGTCGGCAGGACGTGGAGTTCGCCAACCTGTGGCGGCAGCACCGGGACGAAGGCTATCGGCCGCTCCAGGTCGCCGACCACGGCGATCGGTACGCCGGCA
Organism: Pseudomonadota bacterium; assembly: GCA_023432025.1. GTDB lineage: Bacteria > Myxococcota_A > Polyangia > Polyangiales > Polyangiaceae > NIC37A-2. The sequence goes on along the minus strand of JAEYVE010000099.1, from coordinate 3,439 downwards.
TTTGGATCGTCAACGACGACCGCTTCGACTACGACCGCAAGGGAACGCTGGACACGGCAATCGAAGATTACCGGGTCGAGCACGAAATCGAGGGCATTTCCGTCGCTCTCATTCGCGGCGGGCGCGTCATCTACCAGCGCGGCTTTGGCCACGCGGACGTCGATGGCAACAAAGTCGCGCACGGAGAAACGGTGTACGCCGCGGCTTCCGTCTCCAAGGTTTTTGGCGGCACGCTGGCGACCCTGCTGGAGACCTCAGGTCAGCTGAGGGACGGCACACCCGTCGAGTTGGACATGACGGAACGCACCGACACGTACTTGCCCGACATCCCCGAGCATCACACGCACACGGTGGAACAGCTCACGTCGCACCAGGGATGCGTGCTCCACTACAACACGATTCCCTCCGGCCCCAATCCGACCTCGCACTTCACTTCCGCGCTGAGCGCGGCCCAAACGTTCTGGGACGAAGGGCTCGTGACCGAGCGAGCAAACGAGGAAGAGGGATGCACGATTGGCACGAACGTGAGCTACTCGACACACGCCTTTACGCTTTTGGACGCCGTGCTCGAGGAGGTGACGGGGCGCAGGGTTTCCGACCTGATCCGCACGGAGTTGACGGAGCCGCTCGGGTTGGGCTCGGTGCACACGGCGTGGGCCACGGGCAGCCTTCCGGACAACCGCGAACGCGCGGTCCCGTACCATCGAGGCTCAGCCATCAGCTATGAGAACACGTCCTGGAAGGTGTCGGGTGGAGGCCTCGAAATGCACGCCGTGGACTTGGCGCGTTTCGGCTCCGCCCTGCTCCGGGGGGACGTGCTGGCTGACGCAGATCGCGACAACCGGTTGTGGGCTCGGGTGGGCTCGGGCCCGTACGGGGTGGCATGGCAGACCACCACCATCGGTGGACGAGACGTGGTGCAGCACGGTGGTTTGACGGATGGGGCGAATACGTACATTCGCGTCTACCGTGACGATGACCTGGTGGTTGCCATCATGTCGAACACACGCGGCATCGACTCGGCGGATCCAGATCGGCGAGATCCTCATCCCATCTGGGATCTAGCGACGACCATCGGCGACGCAGTGCTCGCGCCTTGATGCGCCTCGCCCCCGCGTGAGTCGTCGCCTGCGCGGCGACTCGAACGGCGCCCCCGGTCACCACCCGGGGGCGCTCATTTTTTCGCCGTGCGCCCTTTCACGCATCACGAATCACAAATCGTAACGACCGTCGGCTTCCGGCTGGTAAACGATGCGCGTGATGCGAAAACGACCGCGGCTGCCGTCGGGGAGCGGCCACGTAATTTCCTGACCTTCGGACAAGCCGAGCAGCGCGCTGCCCACCGGCGCCAGCACCGACACGCGACCGGCCTCTGCGTTCGCTTCGTTGGGGTACACCAGCGTGACCTCACGCTGACGGCCCGTGTCCAGGTTCTCGAACACGACCCGGGAGTTCATGGTCACGAGCGTGGGCGGCGCCTCTTCGCTCGGAATGACGCGGGCGCGAAGCAGCTCGTCTCCCAGCGCCTCCGCTGCGTCGCTGAGTGTGCCCGCCAGGCGCTCGAGGTGATTTTGCAGGCGGGAAAGGTCGGTCGCGGTGACGAGGAGAGTTGGATGTTGGCTTGGGGTGTGTGCGGTCATGAGAACCTCTTGGAAAGTGCTGCGCTCACGGAAAGTGTGGTTCGCGGTGCGCGGAACGTGAAAAGTGCAGCGCCAGTCGCTCACGCCGTTCGAGACGGCGGCTGCGTTGGGCGCACGAATACATTCTAGCCTGACTTTGCCGGTAGACCAGGCTCGCTGGGGTCCCGAGGAGAATTCGGGCCGTTTTCCCGGGCATGCGCGTGCGCGGCTTCGCGGCGCAGGGGGGGTGCAAGGCAACGGAGGGCTGACGCGAGTGGACTGGCGCTCCTGGGGCGCGCTGGCGCTTGTTGTGTGTTCAGGGGTCGGATATGCCCCGGTCGCGCGCGCACCTGCTGCGCTCGGGCAAGGTGACCGCTCTTCGGTTTTGGAGTGCGGCTCGGGATAGGCTGATGTGATGGGTTCGCGGGTGGGAATGGGGCTGTTCTGCGGAGCGCTGGTCTCGGCCGGGTTCTTTGCGTGTCACGGCGCCGCGCCGTCTTCCGTGCCGCTGGGTGGCGTGGACGAGCCTTCGACCAGTGTGGCGTCGCCTCGCGGCGGCGCAGAGAAGCCCGCCAAGCGGTCGCCCAAGAGCGCGCCGAGTGATGGAGTGTCACCGAGCACGGGCGGCGAAGACACGTCGGCGGGGGGCGCCTCGAGCACCGAAAGCGAGGGCGACGGCCCGAGCGGCGAGAGCTCCGGCGTGGCCCCGAAGGCGCAGCTTCTTTCGAGAAGCAAAGGCCCGGAAGTGCCCGCTCGCACGCCCGAAACGTGCGACGACTCCCAGCCCGCGGTGTTCGACTGCCGCCCGCTCGCGCGGCGCTGCCCGCCGCTCGCGCCCGTGTGCCCCCTTCTGGAAAACACCTTCAAGCCCAAGGTAGCGCAGGCCCTCGTGGACTGCGCGGGAGCGCGGGAATGCGGCCCTGCGCAGTTCGCCTGCGTGCGTCCGGCTCTTTACCAGGCGTGTGTGGACGAAGAGGCGCGCGAGCTGTGCGCAGAGCGACTGAAGACGTGCAAGCGCGAGTACGCGCGCGCAGAAGTGACGCAAGCGGACTGCGAGCACGGTTTGGGGGCCCTTTTGCCCGAGGTGCGTCCACGTATGGAGGCGTGCCTGAGCGAATCGTGCGACGTCGAAGGTTGCATCGCCGAGCTCCGGCCCACGGAGCCCGACGAAGACGAAGACGAAGACTGACGGCCGCCGCTGCGCCGCGTGCTGTGGGGCACAGTTGGGGCCCCGCAGCGGTCGAGGTTGCCCCGTGCCGCGGCGCGCGGCGCGCGGCGTGCGGCGCGCGCCGCGCGTTACGGGAACCGAAGCCCGATGCTCAAGTCGTACAGAAACGTCGTGCCGAACTCGAGATCGGGTGAGCTCACGGAAATGGAGCCGTCGCCCACGTCGAAGCTTTGCGTGGGGTACTGCACGCCGGTCACGCCGTAGCCGAGTCCGAGCTCTGCGACCAAGCCGAGGTTCTTGAGCGGGTAGTACGTGAACCCAACGGGGATGCGCGCATAGAAATCGAGCCCCACGTCGATGATGTCGGCAGACATGAAGCCCGCCTGAAGTCCGACGCCAACGTGCGGATAGACCTTGCCGAAGTGCGGTCGGTACATGCCGCCAGCGAAGAGACCCACCGTGGAGAGCTTTTCGTCACGCAGCTCCCCGCTTGCGTAGAAAGGCGAGAGCTGCACGCCGAATCCGTCGCCGCCGAGATCGATGGTGAGCGCAACGGTGGTGTTCTTGCGCGCGGGAATGCCGCCGACGACGGTGGACGCCGCGTCTTCGCCGGAGTCGAAGGATGCGTCTCCGAAGTATTGGTACCCAATTT
>JAEYVE010000152.1 GCA_023432025.1 Pseudomonadota bacterium | reverse complement strand
GGATGTCGAGTGCATCGTCAACGCTTGGAACCGGAACCTGTTTCCGTGGTGGCTTCTGATCCCTCAGGGGGTGTCGGCAGCCATCAAGCGTCGCGGCGGGCTGGACCCGTTTCGTGAGCTCCGGCGTTTCGGCCTCATTCCACTGGGCGGAGCCGTTCTGACGGGCGCCGGCCGCCTGCCATATCGGGGCATCATCCATGTTGCTGGAATCAACCTCGCGTGGTTTGCGACGGAACGCTCCATCCGAACCTCCGTGCGCAGCGCCATGAGCATTGCTTCTCGCGAACGCTACTCGTCCGTGGCCATGCCTTTGATCGGAAGCGGGACCGGGAGCCGCGATCCCTCTCGAGTGCAGGCGCTCATGACGGATGAACTCAGTCGAATCGAGTTCGACGGAGAGGTCCGGATAGTCGTCTACGCGGGCGGGGCGGCCTAACGAGGCGCTGAACCTGACAACCGTTTGTGCTCGGTGAGGTCATCGCTGCTCGGCCGTGGTGGATACCACGGCCGGCTGTCGTGCTTCGGTGCTGGCCTCGACGTGTTACAGTAGGCGACCGGTTGCAGGTTAGCGCCGGTGTTAGACGGACCACTCCCCTGGATGCCACCAGACGGGGTTCGTTCGGAACGCGCGGAAGGCCTGATTTTCGCAGTTTCCATCGACGCGAAAGGTCGTGATACGCTTCGGGGATGGAGCCTGTGGCGCGCATTACCCTCGATCCGAACGTCATGGGCGGTCGGCCGTGCATTCGCGGACTGCGGGTGACAGTCGGTACCGTCGTCGGCCTTCTGGCATCGGGACAGTCCGTAGACGACATCCTGCGTGCCTACCCGTACCTGGAGGCGGACGACATCTCTGCGGCGCTTTCGTACGCGGCGTGGCGTAGCGAGGAACAAGAGCTGCCGCTTGCTGCCCGGTCATGAGACTGCTCGTCGACATGAACCTGCCGCCCTCCTGGGTGGAGGCCCTCAACCGAGCGGGACATGACGCGATTCACTGGTCGAGTGTTGGTGACCCCCGCGCTGCTGACCGTGTCTTGATGGACCACGCGCGAACGCACGGCCAGGTCGTCTTTACTCACGACCTGGACTTCGGCGCTCTGCTCGCGGCGAGCGGAGTCGACAGTCCGAGCGTGGTGCAGGCCCGAACTCAGAATGTGATGCCCGATGCCCTATCGGCGGCCGTGCTTCAGGTGCTCGAGGACCACGCGGCTGCGTTGGAGACTGGCGCGTTGATCGTGATTGACGAGAGTTCAACCCGAGTCCGAATCTTGCCGCTGAAGCGCCCCGGCCGTCTAACGAGCCGCTGAACCTGACACCGGGCCCGGGTCGAGGTTGTTTCGACTGACGTGCTTCGCACATCAGTCGGACGGCGTCTGTCCTCCGCAAGGGCCTCGTCGTACTCTATCGGTCCCGGTTGCAGGTTAGCGCCGGTGTTACGACTCGTCGGTGCGCGGTGAGTGACGAGGGACACGCAAGACTTTGGCGAAGTGTTCGAAGTCGCGGTCGGTCGTGAACAGGGGCGCCTTGAGGCGAAGCGCGAGCGCGCAAAGCAGGAAGTCGGTGTTCGAGCCCTGAATGCCGCGGGCCCTGCACCTGTTGAAGCACGAGGCGGCCTCTTCATAGTCCTCGCGCAAGATCGGTTCGTCGGGAAAGGCCGCCAGGACCTCGCGAAGCTTTCGGAGCTGGGCAGGTACGCGAACTCCAGAGAGGAGCTCCTGCCGGACGGGCCCGACCAGGAGAACCCGCCCCTCGAGGATGAGGTCACGAAGCTCGCATTCAATCGCGTCCTGCCGAGGAGCGGAACGTCGCAGGGCGAGGGACCAAACCGAGGTGTCGACCAGAACGTTCATTTACGGCGACGCTGAGCCTTCAGGTCCTGCGGGGAGTCGACGTCGAGCTTTCCGAAGAGGTCGATGACTGCAGCTTGGCGCCTGCGCTGGATGTACTCGGTGAGTGCTTCGGTCACGGTGGCCTTCTTGGTTCGATGCCCGCCGACCTTCAACGCTTCCTCGAGCAGATGGTCGTCGATGGCGAGATTGGTTGGCATGTGTAGAAGTCTACACACTGCGGGGCATCGAGCAAGCAAGCTGCCGAGTCGCTGAACCCGACAACCGGTGCGGTCGAAGAGGTCGCTGCGACCACTGGAGATCCCATTCCAGCGAAGTGGCGAGTGGACGGGTATAAGCGGGTACGTCGCGATGGACACGCACGCTCCGAGTGGAGCGATGGAGCAGTGAGTACGTACTGATGGAAGGCTTGAAGGTGCGGCTAGCGCTCGTGGATGAGCGGGAGCAACTGGAAGCGCTTCAACGTCGCGCATCGCTCGGGAACTCCGGCGATCGCGAAGCTTTGTTGCAGAGTCCGGACGCCATCGCGCTACCCGTCGAGCAAATCGAAGCGGGCCCCGTGTGCTCGTGGCAGAAGTCGGAGGCGCGGTGGTGGGGTTCGCGGTAATCGTCCCGCGGGACGACAAGGACTCGGAGTTGGACGCGCTCTTCGTCGATCCTCGGGTGTGGCGTCGGGGTGTTGGACGCGCACTGGTCGACCACTGCTGTGCCACGGCGAGCGCCGCTGGCTATTCGTCCCTCCATGTCGTGGGGAATCCTCACGCGGAAGGATTCTACCGCGCGTGCGGTTTCCAGATGCTGGGAACGCGACGCATGCGCTTCGGCATCGGTCTCTTGATGACAAAGAAACTGCCTGCGAGTCATACGCTTGGGGATGGTGCGTGACGCCGAAGCAGTCCGAATCCGCCGACAGCCCCCGAGGACGTTCGCGACCGGCCGCTCCTCGTGTCCCGCCTCAGTCGATCGAAGCGGAACCGTGAGGCTGCGGCCTACCTGCCTTATGGATACCGCTCCCGCTTCGAAATCGCCGAGTCGTGTTACTCTGGGCGGACGCGCCATTCACCATGCGAGCAACCATATGTGTCAGTGTGGATTCTTCGGACGAATGCGCCGCGGCTGACGCATGGTTGGAACGCTGGCGCGACAAGCTCAAGTTCCTGTCGGAGAACCGAGGCTGCGGGTGTTGCGTGAACATGTGGAACGTTGACGGGCCGGACGAAGCAATCGACGAGCTTCCGCGCGAGATCCAGGCGACTAGCGAGTGGACGCGCCTCGGCTGAATGAATTGGCTGGGTTCTCTAATCGGCCGGGTCTGACTTGCCGCTACCTTCGATCGCTGGGTTCGAGCGAGCAGGAGTCGAGCATGTTCAGGCTACAAGAAGCGTCGGACGCCGAACGGGACGGCCTAGGCGTGGAGCTGGTGGACGAGGTCGGGGACATCGTGGCGGAGGTGTTTCGCAGTGACTCCCAAAAGACCGTCATGGTTTCCGTGTTCTCCAAGGGCGTGCCTTTGGTTTGGATGGAGCAGCTTCTTCTTGCGGCGCGTGGCCGGTTGGCTTGCTTCGGAGACGGGTCTCCGCTGCCCGAGTCCCGTTCCGAAGTGGGCTAGGGTCGGCTCATGTGGAGCCTGTGGGGAGAGCTCGCGCCGTTGACGCTGGTCAATGCGGTGCTGCCCGTGCAAACGGTGGTCACGCTGGCGCTCGTCGGAACCTCGTTTCGTTCCGCGCTCGCGTGGGTCGCGGGGATGCTCACGGTCCGCCTGATTCAAGGGTTCGTTTTCGGCTTCGTCGTGGGACCCGTCGAGCAACGGGCGGACGCAGCACCGCGCTACGTTCTTGGCGCCGTGCTGCTCGTGTTGGCCCTGCTGCTCTATGTGAAGGCGCTGCGTGCGGCGACGGGCGCGCCCGACGAGGATGCGGCGCCGCCGTCGTGGATCGAGTCGGCGAAGCGCATGTCTTGGCTCGCTGCGTTCGGGGCAGGCGCGGGCTTCATGACGATCAGCGTGAAGTTTCTCGTCTTCACGCTCGCCGCCGTGAGCGTCATTGCAAGCCTGGAAGCGAACGCGACGCTGGCGGCGCTCCATTTCGTGCTGTTCGTTGCGCTCGGGAGCAGCTTGCCGCTGACCATTTTGGTTCTGACCGCCGCTGGGCCCGGGCGAGGTGCGCGGATTCTCGAGGAGCTGCGTGCGTGGCTCTTGCGCAGGAGCCGCATGCTCAACGTTCTATTTGGCGTGGTGTTCGGGTCATGGTTCTTGGTCAAGGCGCTCGGTCATTGGGGGGTCCTCTGAGCCGGGGCGCGCACCTTTGACGGCGCCGCGGGCGCCAGCCGCGCGCGACGAATACGCCGGCCTGGAGTCCCGAGACTCGTCTCTTGGCACGCGGCGGGAACGGAGCGAGAAGATGGCGCTCGGTTCCTCCCGATTCCGGGAGAACCCCGAACGATACCGTCATGGCCCAAGTCCACGAAGTTTCTGTTCTCATTCGCGAGGCGCATCTCGACACCTTCGGGCACGTGAACAACGCCACGTACCTGCAGCTCTACGAGCAAGCGCGCTGGGACATGATCACCGAGCGCGGCTTTGGCCTCGAGCGAATTCGCGAAACCCAGACGGGGCCCGTCATTTTGGAAGCGCACGTGCGATTTCAGAGGGAGCTTCACGCGCGGGAGAACGTGGTCATCGTGAGCGAGCTCTTGTCGTACCAGGGCAAGATCGGAGAAATGAGGCAGCGCGTTCGCAAGGAGGACGGCAACGTGGCGTGTGAGGCGACGTTCGTCTTCGGCTTGATGGACATGGTCAAGCGCCGGCTCATCGAACCCACGCCGGAGTGGAAGCGCGCGGTTGGCTTGGAGCCGTAAGCAGGCGCGGCACGCAGCGTCCTACTGCCTTACCTCGGAGCGTCTCCTTCGGCGTACAGGTGGCAGCGCACGAAGCGCGGTGGGGTGTTCTCGCGGCTCGCGCGGAGCGTCACGGGTCGCGGATTGTCTTTTCGACACACGTCGCGGGCCTCCGGGCAGCGTGCGGCGAACGGGCAACCCGGCGGAGCATCGACGAGCTCGGGCGCGCCGCTCTTGGCGGGAAGCTCGCGGAAAATGGTCCCTTTTGGGTCGGGCACGGCCGCGAGAAGCAGGCGCGTGTAGGGGTGCGCGGGCGCGTCCAACAGCTCGTCGCTGGCTCCCCCTTCGACGACGTGGCCTGCGTACATCACCAGGGTGCGGTCCCCGATGTAGCGTGCGCTGGCAATGTCGTGCGTGACGTAGAGGTAGCTGATGCCGCGAGTCTTCTTCAGATCGTCCATCAGGTTGAGCACGCCCATGCGAATCGACACGTCGAGCATGCTGATGGGTTCGTCGGCCAGGATGACTTCGGGTCCCACGGCCAGGGCGCGGGCAATGGCGACGCGTTGTCTTTGTCCGCCGCTCATTTGGTGCGGGTGTTTGCGAGCGAAGTCTGCGGGCGGATTGAGGCCTACCGCCGCGAGCAGCTCGTGAACGCGCTCGCGGAGCTCCGCGTGGCCGCTTGCCTTGTGATGGCGCAGCAAGGGACGCTCGAGGTGGTACGCCACCGTGTGGACGGGGTTCAGGGAACCGAACGGATCCTGAAAAATCATCTGCACGCGGCTGCGGTACGACAGCGACGCGCCGCGGGGCTCCGTCTGCAAGAGATCTTGGCCCTGCAAGAGGATTTTGCCGCTCGTCGGTTGCTCGAGGCGACACAACATTTTCAAAATGGTGCTCTTGCCGCTGCCGGATTCGCCCACGAGACAGATGACCTCGCCGCGCCCGAGCGAGAACGACACGTCGTGCAGCGCCCGCAGCTGCTTCTTTTTGAAGCCGCCGCCCACGGGGAAGAGCTTGGAGAGCCCAACGACCTCGAGCAGCGGCGCTCTTTCAGACTGAGCGTCGTTCATGAGGCGCTCCGGGGCGGTTGAGAAGCTCGTGGAGACGAGCCGTCGGGTGCCGCCACATGACACGCGGCGTGGTGACCGGAGCCGACGGTGAGGAGCGCTGGCTGCTCTACGTCGCAGCCGACGACACGGTCGGCGCAGCGCGGGTGAAAACGACAACCGCTCGGCGGCGCGCGCATGTCCGGCGGGGAGCCGACGATGCCTTCGAGCCTCTGGCGCGGGCCGTGGAGGGCGGGGAAGGAGCTCATCAGGCCCCGCGTGTACGGGTGGCGAGGGCTCGCAAAGAGCGTTTTGGAAGGGGCCAGCTCACAGAGGCGTCCGGCGTACAGAATGCCCACGCGGTCGCACAACTCGAGCATCAAGCTGAGATCGTGCGTGATGAACAAAATGGAGAACCCGAGGGTGCGCTTGAGCTCCGCGATTTGTTGTAAAATTTCCTTCTGCACGACCACGTCCAAGGCCGTGGTGGGCTCGTCCATGAAAAGGAGCGGCGGATTCAGCGCGAGCGCAATGGCGATGACGACGCGCTGACGCATGCCACCGGACAGCTGGTGCGGATAGCTCTTGAGGCGCGAGCTCTCGATGCCCACCAGCTGGAGGAGCGTGGCCGCGCGTTCCAGCGCCGCGGCCTGCGTGGTTTTTTCGTGGGCCACGATTACATCTGCGATTTGCTCGCCGATGGTGAGCACCGGGTTCAGCGCGTTCATGGCGCTCTGAAAGACGAGCGCGACGTGCTTCCAGCGGAAGGCGCGCAGCTCGCTCTCGCTCATGGCGAGGACGTCTCGCCCGTCGAAGACGACCTCGCCGCCGGTGATGACGGCGGGGGCTTGCAGGAGGCGCAGGATGGCCATGGCGGCGGTGGATTTGCCGCTCCCGGACTCACCGGCGAGACCGAGCACCTCGCCCCGACGAATGTCGAAGGAGAGGTGGTCCACCGCGCGCACGTTGCCGTCGGGTGTGACGTACTCGACGCACAAATCCCGCACGGACAGGAGGGGAGGGGAGACGTCCGTGCTCAAGAGACCTCCGTCGGAACGTTGGGCTGCGTTCGAGTTTTCGATGCGCGAAGGACGGGCGTGGAGAACCCTGCCTGGGCGTGCGCTTGGTCCACCACGGCGCGGAAGGCGTCCTTCGAGCGGAGGCGGGGATTGGTGAGCTCGTCGATGGCGAAGTTGACCATGACCAGCGAAAAGCCGACGAGCGCGACGCAAACCCCGGTGGGCACGATGGTCCACCACGACTCGGTGAGCAGCGCTTGGTTGTTGGCGGCCCAGTAGAGGTTGGTGCCCCAAGTGACTCGGCTCACGTCCCCGAGGCCCAAGAACTCCAGGCCCACTTGAGCGCCGATGGCGTACACGGTGGCGCCGATGAAGCCGGACACGATGAGTGAGGTCATGTTGGGCAAGACCTCGCAGAACATGATGCGCAGCTTGCTCTCTCCGCTCACGATCGCGGCCGCCACGAAGTCTTTTTTGCACAGGGAAAGGGCTTGCGCGCGTACGACGCGGGCGTTCCATGCCCATCCCGTCAAGACGAGCACGAAGGCGATGCTGCCGGGGCCGGCCTCCAAGTATGCCGCCAGCACCACGGCCAACGGCAAGCCGGGCATGATGAGGAACACGTTCGTGAAGAGCGAGAGCACGTCGTCTACCCAGCCGCCGAACACTCCCGCGGCGATGCCCACCGTGGCGCCGATCGCTACCACGAAGAGCCCCACGGAAAAGCCGATGAGCAGCGTCGTGCGCGCGCCGACGATGGTTTGCGCAAAGACGTCCTGCCCCTGACGCGTGGTGCCGAGCCAAAACTCGGCGGACGGCGGGGCGAGAGGATCGGCCAGGAACTCTGCGGCGTCGCGCACGAAGAGCGGGCCCACCGTCGCGACGAGCACGAAGAAGCCCAAGAGACCGAGCCCGAAGGCGGCCTTTCCATTTTGCAGGAGCTGGCGAAGAAAGCCCATGGCGAACTCGCGTCGGCTCAGCGCCGCGTCCTCGGATCGAGAAACACGTAGGCGACGTCGACGAGCCAGTTGGCGGCGAGGACGGCGGTGGTGATGGCCATGAAGAGCCCCTGCATGAGCGGATAGTCCTGAGACTTGACTGCCTCGAACAGGAGGTGGCCTTGCCCCGGATAGGAGAAGACGATTTCGGTGAGCAAAGAGCCCGAGAGCACGAAGCCGAGCGCCATGCCGAAGCCGGTGATGTTCGGGAGCAGTGCGTTGCGGGCCGCGTAGTGCAGAACGACTCGCCGCTCGGAGAGCCCCTTGGCTTGCGCCATCGTGATGTAGTCCTCCGACAGCACGCCGATCATGGTGTTGCGCATGCTGAGCAGCCATCCGCCCAGCGAGGCCATGACGATGGACGCCGCGGGCAGGACGGCGTGGTGCAGCGCATCCAAAACGAACTCCCACGACAGCGCGGGCGTCAGGTCGTCCGAGTATGCGTGCATGATGGGAAACCAGCCGCCGAGGAAGCCGAACGTGAACAGAAGGAACATCGCCAGCCAGAAGTAGGGGAATGCCCCCAGGAAGATGAACGCTGGCGGCGCGATGGAATCGAGCAGGCCACCACGCCGCCACGCCGCGAGCACTCCGAGCGTCGTCCCCACAGCAAAGCTCAGCACCACCGACAGGCCCGCCAAGAGCAGCGTCCAGAGCAGGGCCTGCCCGATGACCTCAGACACGGGCGCCGGGAAGTACGCCATGCTCGTCCCCAGCTGTCCGGACAGCAGGTTCTTCACGTACGCGAAGAACTGGACGTGGAGCGGCTCGTCGGAGATGCCGAAGGCAATTTTCATCGCCTCGAGCGAGCTCGGGTCGAGCTGGCCTTGGAAGCGGGCTTGCAGCGCGCTGGCGGGATCTCCGGGCGCCAAGCGCGGAATGAAGAAGTTGAGCGTGATCGAGACCCACGCCGCGATCAGGTAGAAGCCCAAACGTCGAAGGAGGTAACTCACGAGTGCCTCACCGTTCGGAGCCGCCGGGCGTGGGGGAGTCGGAGCGCGGCCGGAGCTCCACCAAGGTCAGGAGCAGGGCCGGCGCTTTGTACGGCGCGAGCGGCGCGTACTGGTGGTCTCGCGTGGGAAAACCCGTGATGCGCGTCGAGTTGTACTCGCCCCACGACGGCCCGGGAAACAGCGGAATCGTGGGCGCGGTGCGCACGTACTCGCGGGAGAGCTCGCTGGCCAAGCGTTTTTGCTCGGCGGGATCCGTGGTGGCGGCGAACTCTCGAATCAGCTCGTCGGCGCGCTCCGTGGAAAAGCGGTGCCAGTTGCTTTCGGCGACCGTGCCCACGGGGCGCAAGGTGCTCTTGCTCATGAGCCGTTGGTAAAACGTGGAGGGGGCGGCGTCGCCGTCGGACCAGGCGATGCTGAGGTCGAAGTTGCCCAGCTGCAGGCGATTGAACCACGCGCCGTACTCGTAGGTACGCAGCGTGGCGTCCACGCCAACGGCGCGGAGGTTCTTGACCATCAGCTGAGAAGCGATGATCCAGTCCGACCAGCCCACGACGCAGTTCAGGTCGACCTTGAACGGGGTGCCGTCCGCGAGCTTTCGCATGCCGTCGGGTTCCGCGCGGCGGATGCCCGCTTCGTCCAGCAGTCGATTGGCCATTTCCGGGTCGAGCTTCGTCCAGTCCCCTTCCTCTTGGAGGACGCGGGGATCGTGATACTTGGCGTACAAATCGCTGAGCGCGGTGGCGTCCGCGGCGCGCGTGTAGCCCTGCATTGCGATGCGCACGATGCGTTCCCGGTCGATGGCGTAGCTCAGCGCCTTGCGCACTCGCACGTCGTCGAAGGGCTTCTTGGTAGTGTTGGCGTACAGCATCACGGTGCCCTCGAGCGAGCGAAACACGTAGCCGTGGTGCTCCGGGTTCTTCGCCACGAAAATGCGATCGATCGACGGCAAGAAGGCGGCGCCCCAGTCGATGTCGCCGTTGATGAGGGCGAGCGCCTGCTGCTCGTTGCCGGCGAGGGCCGGTACGCGCACGGCGTCGAGCCCGGGTTTGCCCGGCTGCCAATAGCGGGGGTTTTTGCCGAGCTCGTACACTTGCGGCTTGAAGCTCAGCACGCGATTGAACGGCCCTGTGCCGTTGGGCTCCGGGTTGCTGAACTTCACCGGATCGGTCACGTTCCGCCAGCTCTGCTCGGACACGATGGGTCGTTCCCCGACGAGAGAAAGGCCGGGGAGGGTAAACGGGTACTTGAAGTGAAACAGCACTTCTTGTCCGCGCTCTTCGACGCTTGCGAGGTGCTTCCACACGGCGTAGTTGTCGAGCGCGGGGTGCTCTTTCATGAGCTCGAACGTGAAGACCACGTCGCGAGGCGTGAGCTTGGCGCCGCTAGCGAACTCGACGTTCCGCCGCACCTCGATGACCAGCGTCTGGTTCTCGTCCTCCCACGACCAGCGCGTGCCGAGCCAAGGTACCCAATCGCCGGTCGCGCGGTTGTAGATGACGAGAGGCTCGTAGATGCCCGATGTGGTCGGCCAGCGCGCTTGCGTGAAGAGAAAGGGGTTGAAGTTGCGAATCCACGTGGAGCGCAGCGTGGGCACCACGACCGCCACGCCGCGGCGATGCTCCTCGTGCTGCTTCTGCGGCTTGCACCCCACCGCCAAGGTGAGGGCGCCGAGCGTCAAGAGAGCCACGAAGCGAAGCGCACGGAGCCGTTTCGAGCGCGGGGCGTGTGCAGAGTCAGGGAAGAAGCGCATTTTCGAGCCCAGCCAAAGCCAAGCCGGGGGATCGCTCTAGCACAGCTTGGGCTGTTACCGTGAGGATGGAACGTGAGCACAGGGAGCCAGGGAAGAACACGAAAGTGTCCCTCGTGCTTTGTTCTTGCTGCGGCGCCGACTCGCTCGTCTGCTAGCCCACCATGGCCAGCGAAGCGTCCAATCTCGTGCTGCTTTACGTGACCGCCCAGGACGTCGCCGAAGCAACGCGGGTGGGCCGAACCCTCGTCCAAGAGCGCTTGGCCGCCTGCGCCAATGTTCTCCCGGGCATGACCAGCGTGTACGAGTGGCAAGGGGAGCTCTGCGAGTCTGCCGAAGCCGTTCTCGTTCTGAAGACCCGGGCTAGCTTGGCGGGAGCCGCCGCTGAGCGTGTGCGAGCGCTGCACTCGTACGACGTGCCTTGCGTGGTGACCCTGCCCATCGTGGGTGGCAACGGCGAGTTCCTACAGTGGGTCGTTCGACAAACGAACGAAGCGGGGCTTGGTTGACGGCGCGAGCTTCGCATTCACAGTGAAGCGCACGGGGAGCCCTGTCGCTGTGGCGCGCTTGGGTCTCTTCGTTCGGGAGGGGCCACTCGATGAAGCTGTTCGGTGCAGCAATTTTGCTCTGGGGTGTCCTGGGCTGTGCGGGAAGCTCCGTCGAAAGCTCGTCGGGCGCGCCTCGCCACCCGCTCGCAGGCAGTTTCGTCGCCACGAGCAGTGACGCGCGGATTGCCGGCGCCGCCATCTCGCCGCGAGAACGCGGGACGACCCCCTCCGTCGATTCGGACGAATCGTCCTCCGTGGACCTGATGGCCACGCTCGAGCGCACTCAGGCGGTCCAATCCTTCACCGAGGCCGTCAAACGAACGGGCGTGGACGTCGAGCTGGAGCGGGAAGGTCCCTTTACCGTGCTTGCGCCGGTCGACTTCGCATTTCAACGGTTGCCGCTCGAGTACCGCGCCGCGCTCTTCGGTCCGGCGGGAGACGACCGACTCCGGGACTTGGTGCGCCGCCACATCGTGATCGGTGAATACTCCGCCGAAGACATGGCCGACGCGGGACAGCTGACCACACTCGCCGGCACCAAAGTCGCCGTGCGTGACCTCGGCGGTTTGGCGGAGCCTGGCGGGGCGCAGGTGTTGAGCACGAGCCGCACCCGAAGTGGCGTCGTTCACACGGTCGATCGCCTCGTCGTTCCGTAAGCGGGCGTCGTTCCGTAAGCGGGCGTCGTTCCGAAGCGGGCGTCGCGCGCCAAAGCCTCACTTTGGTCGTTCCACGACTTCGACGCGTACCTTCACGACGCCAGCGCGGATCATGTCGAGGTCATTCGCCGCGGCGCGCGACAGATCGATGATGCGCGTCTTCTTGCCGAACGGACCCCGGTCGTTCACCACAGCGTACGTGACCGCGCCGGTGTCTGGGCGCACCACGCGCACGACCGTGCCGAAGGGGAGCTTGCGGTGCGCGGCCGAGTGCTTTTCGGGGCGGTACGGCGTGCCGCTGGCCGTCGCGTTGCCCGCGAGCGAGTCGGCGTAGTAGCTGGCTTCCCCGGTGAGGGTGGTCAGCGCCGGTTTGCCTTCGTAGCGCTTGGCCAGGTCGGAGGGCTTTTGGGCAGCGGGCGTCTTCTTGGCGGGCGCGGTCTTTTTGGCGGGGACTCCCTTGGCGAGCGGCGGTGGGGGCTCGTAGTAGCCGGAGCTGTCCTCGGCCGACCCCGAAGGGGCCGTCGCCGGGGCGCCCGACGGACCGCAGCCCGTCAAAAAGACCAGGGTGAGGCTCGAGACGAGACTCGCGACGGGCTGAAGAAAGCTGCGCATGGCGTTTCGCTCGGAACGCCGACCATACCGGCCCGGGATTTCCCGTGGAAGCCGGAAAACGGGCTGAGACGGCGCAAAGCAACTGGAGGCGGCGCGCCGTTCGTAGTAGAGCGTTGCCCCTTTGTCCCTGTTGGCTCCGTGGAAGCGCTACTCAGTAGCACTTGCGGCGCGGCACTCACACATTCACACAGACGAGCACGACGCTTCCAACGAGAGCGAAGCGAGCGAGCTCACCCGAGCCGGTTCAAGCCAGCTCGTCATCGTTCGATGCTCCTCGAAGTCAATCCGCACAACCCCGAGCCTCGCAAGATCCAGCGCGCAGTGGAAGCGCTCGAAGCCGGCGAGGTCATCGCCTACCCGACGGATACGGTCTACGGCCTCGGTTGCGATTTGTTCAACAAGAAGGCGGTGGAAAAGCTCTACCGCATCAAGGGAATGGACAACTCGCAGAAGCTCGCCTTTCTCTGCAAGGACCTGACCGACGTGTCCAAGTACGCCGTGATGCACGATCACGTGTACCGCACGTTGAAGGAGTTCTTGCCGGGCCCGTACTGCTTCATTCTCGAGAGCACACGCGAGGTCCCCAAGCTCGTTCACTGGCCGCGCAAGACGGTCGGCGTGCGCGTGCCTGACAACCCCATCGCGCTGGCGCTGTGCGAGGCGCTGGGCAGGCCCATCATCTCCAGCACCGCGGCGCGCCACGGCCAAGCTCCCAACCCGGATCCCAAGGAAATCGACGAAGAGTTCGCGGGGCTGGCGTTGGTCGTGGACGGCGGCGCGGGCGGCACGGTCGCCACCAGCATCGTGGACCTCACGACTCCCGAACCGCGCATCATTCGCGAAGGCGCGGGCGACGTCAGCGCGTTTCGCTGAACGGACGGGGGCGCATGCTTTGCGCCTTTCGTCGTTCGTTCGCGGCGCCTGCGCGCCTTTTTTCGCGCGATGACGCGCGCGGCGCTCGCGTGCGCCGAAGCATGCGTGCGCATTGCTTTCAGGTCGTTTTCACGGCGTTGATTTGGCTCGGAAGGGGGGGTATTGAACGCGCATGACCTTCGTCGTCACCGACAACTGCAAGGGCTGCCGATTCACCGACTGCGTCGCCGTATGTCCCGTGGAGTGCTTCCACGGCGACGACGAAATGCTCTACATCGACCCGGAAGAATGTATCGACTGTGGTGCCTGCGTGCCGGAGTGCCCGGTCGAAGCCATCTTCGACGA
The DNA here is from genome assembly GCA_023432025.1 of Pseudomonadota bacterium. Taxonomy (GTDB): domain Bacteria; phylum Myxococcota_A; class Polyangia; order Polyangiales; family Polyangiaceae; genus NIC37A-2. The sequence goes on along the minus strand of JAEYVE010000152.1, from coordinate 8,915 downwards.
AGCTCAGCTTCCCGCGGATCAGCAGCACTGGCTCAAGCTCAACGCCGAGCGTTCGGTCAAGTTGCCCGTCATCGCTGAACAAACGGATCCGCTGCCGGGCGCCGAGAAGCGCAAGGAAGAGCTCGGCTTCTGAGCTGGTGAGACCGAGCTCGCAAGACCGAGCTCGCAAGACCGGGCTGGTGAGATCGAGCGCCGCGCTGCGGGCGCGCCCAAAAACCCCCTGCGACGTGTCGCAGGGGGTTTTTCCGTTGTAGGGGCGCCGAGAGAACCGAGTTCGTCTTTTTCCACGCCGTCTTGGGCCGTGCGCCGAGTCACCGCGCCGCCTTGGGCCGCTGCCCGCGTCAGGGCGCTTGGCTCCGCGTTACTGCGCCGGGCTGCGCGCGGCGAACTCGGCTTGGAGGGCGAGCTGCAGCGTGCCTCGCTGGTCCGGCTGTTGGGCGGGGATGACGGATGCCGCGAGCGCGGACTGCAGCACACCGCTCGTCGGAAGAGAGGTTCCGCTCGGGTACTCGAGCGTGCCGTCTCCCGTGGACAGGAATTCGTCGAGCGTGAAGTTGCCTTGGAGGCCATCCATCGAAAAGGCAGTTCGAGTGGCGTAGCGCTTCGTGGAGAGGTTCAGCGTCACGCCCTCCGGCTTGACGCTCTCCACGCGCACCATGCGATAGCTCACGAGATCCTGCCCCAGCATGCCGTCGCGGCTCGTCACCATCCAGAATGCTCCCGAGCCAACGGCCTCGCCCGGGAAAGGCACCGCCACCGTGGCGACCGAATCTCTCAAAGCACGCACGAGATCGAGCAGCTCGGGCTGCACACCTGCGGCGCCTTCATGACGAAACCCCGTGGCGCCACCGTTCGGCTGCAGCTCGAAGTGCAGCGAGCTTCCGCGCAGCTTCTTCACGCCGGCATCCAAGTCCGGCGGTACACGCAGCCCCGCACCCACTGCGGCTGCGACGATCTTGCCCGTCACTTTGCGGACCTCGCTCGCGTCGTCCGCTTTTTCCGCCGAAAAATCGACGTCGAACTGCACCGGAAGGGCGGGCTGATTCGGCGCAGCCTGCAGCGCCACCGTGATGCGAGCGGCCAACGGCTTTTGCGGAGTGCCAAAGCCTGGCGTCAGGCGCACGCGGGGCTCGGTGCCCGTGCCGCCGAGTGTGATCTTTGGCGGGGCGCCGACGGCTGCTTGGCGATCGGCTGCACCCGGCGCAAAGATGCCGCGGGGTGGAGGACCGTCTTGGCCAGCGGCTGCGGCCGGCGCTGGTGGTTGGGTTGCCGCCGCCAGCGCGCTAGCCAACGCGGGGTCGAGCGCGGGGCCTTCCGCTTCCGCCGAGGGCTGCGGCTTGTCGACGTTCGTCCTTTTCTCTTCTCGTTCGCAGCCGAGCAAAAGGGCAAGAGTTGCGGCGCAGATGCAGATGTCCGAGAGCCTCATGACGTTTGCTTGTCCTCGAAAGCGGTGGGCTTGGCAGATATCGCTTCGACGCCGCGCCTGTCCAGAACCGTGCGTGGAATCCCCGGGTCGGCCCGGAGACCGTCTCGAAATCGAAGTCCGCCCCATCTCAGCCGAGGATCCGTCTCGCCCTGAAGCGCTTTTTACTTGAAACGGCCCGTGCTCGCCCGCTCGCGACCCTCGCTACGGTGCCGACAATGTTGCGCTGCCAGGCCTAACTCCAGCACGGAAGCGCGAAGAACGGGGCTGGCGCGCTCGTTGCAACGACCGGTGCTCATGGGCGAGCAGGGAACCAATCAGAAGATTGCAGATACCTACGGCGGCATCCTCGTCCTGGGGGCGCTGCCCGGCTCGCCCGCCGCGGAGCTCGGCCTGCGTTACGGCGACGTGCTCTTGTCCGTCAACGGCATGCGCACCAGCGTCGTCGAGCACTTCCTCGAAGCACGAACGCTGGACACCAAACGCATGCGCCTCGAGTTGGTGCGCAGCGGCCAAACGCTCATTTTGGAGCTCGACATTTCACGCCGGAACACCAAAAAAACCCTGCAGGACGTCGCTGAGCACCTCGCGTCCCGCCAAGGCCCCCCGAGCGAGCCCGGCAGCGTACGCTCCTAACCCTTGGGGGGAGGCCAGAACGTCTCCGCGCGGTGCTCCCGCACTCCGGCGAAGTGAGCCCCAGAACGTCCCTACGCAGTGCTCCCGCACTCCGGCGACGTAAAGGCTTCGCGCGTCTGGCGCGAGCACGCGCGAGGCTTCGCCTCGCGCGCGCTCGCCACACGTGGCTCAGGGCAAGCTCAGGAAGAAGTCCGCCATCGCGTTGCTCGCGAAGCACGGCCAGCCGTGATAACGGCCGTCGGAGTTGTTGTAGCCTTCGTCGTTGTGTGAGCACCAAATGAGCGGCTCCCCACAGCTCTGGTACGAAACGCAGCCTGGATTGACCGCCTTCTGATTGAAGGTGCTGTTGCAGCCCATCACCTCGCTGAAGGGCGTGGTCGTGTTCGAGCACGAGTTGCTCGACGCGAACACGTCCACCACGTCCTTGCCGTTGCTGCCGCCGCGCTGAGCATCCTGAATGCCTTGGATGTACATGGTGGGGATGGCAGCCACGGAGTTGCAGTACTTCGAGGCGGCGACCGGCGCGATGCCCGCGAAGCGCGTTTCTCCGTTGCACAGCATTTGTACGCCCATTTGCGCGCCGGAGCTGTGACCGGTCAAAAAGACGCGACTCGTGTCCACGCAGTAGTTGTTGAGGATGTCGTCGTAGGCGGCGCGGACGCGCGAGACGTCCGTGTTGTAGACCCAGCCCTGGCCCGTGCTCTTCGGGAAAACCCGCACGAAGTTGCTCGCGAGACGCGTGTTGTTCGTGAGGTTTTGAAGCTGAGTGTTCGGGTTTGCGTTCGCGTGGAGCGCGACGAGCAGCGGCATCGGCGTCGTGCCGTTGTAGCTCTCGGGGAAGTTGGCAATGTAGTTGTTGCCCGAAGCGGAGCCGTTTCCGGGGCGGCCGCCCTTTCCACAGCCTGCGCTGGGAGTTGCCGGACTCGAGTTGCCGCCGCCGGAGCCACCGCCAGAACCGCCGCTCGCTTCGCCGCCGGTGCCGCCGCTCGCTTCGCCGCCGGTGCCGTCCCCACCGGTCCCCAGCCCACCGGTGCCGTCGCCGCCGGAGCCATCTCCACCGGAGCCACCTCCACCGGAGCCATCTCCACCCGTGCCGAAACCGCCGGTGCCGCCGCTCGCGAAGCCGCCGGAACCACCGCTGGTTGGGGCGCTTCCCGTACCGGCGCCTCCGACGCCGGGGAACCCGCCGCTGCCCTCTCCACTGCCACCCACGCCCGACGCGGTGGCGCCGGTGCCGGGCGCTGCGCCCGTGTTCTGGTTGTTGCCCGAGTCATCCGGAGATGCTTCGGAGCAGGCAAGCACGGCGCCCGCGCTCGCGAGGGCTAGAGTCATCCACAGTCGATTGCTCTTACTCATGTTCGTGTTCCTGACGAAGCTCGCGTTCAAGCGTTGACCAAATCAAAGCTGCCCCCCCATCGTTCTGCGATGGGGGGGCAGAGCTCATCTTCAACGAGGCACCACGCTCGCGCCTCGCGTCCCGCGTCCCGCGCCCCTCCTCCGAAGGGCGCGGGAGAGAACTACGCTCAGGCGACGATTTGGGAGAGCGTTCCCGATTCGCCGGCGAAGTTCGCGTTCGGCAGCCCCATCGCCGTGAGGAGCGTGTTGTGGAGGCGGCTGTTGTTGGTGTTGCCCGCGTCGACGTACTGCCCCTGCTTGAGGTAGCCGCCCGCGTTGCCCGCGATGATGATGGGCAGGTTGTTGAACGCGTGAGACGGTCCGACGGCGACGTGGCTGGTCCACAGCGCGAACGCGTTGTCCAGGAGCGGTCCGTTGGGCGTTTCGTACTCGGCCCACTTGTCGAGCAGGTACTTGAGCGTGTTCATGCGGATGCGATCGATGGCGATGTGCCACTCGAGCGCCTTCGGAATGGCGGTACCGCTCGAGCCGTCGCTCTCCACGCGGTGGCTGACCCAGTGGAAGCGCTCGATGGTTTGCCCATTGATCGAGTAGCGCGTTTGATCCGTGCCGTCGCCGATTTGCAGCGTCGCAATGCGGTTGGCGCCGCACACGAAGGTGAGTCCCACGAGATCCATGTGGAGCTTGGCGACCTCTTCGATCTGCCCGTTCTGACGGAACGCGTTGCCCGAGTTCATCGCCTGGAGTGCCGTCTTGTCCAAGCCGGCGTCGGTGCACGTCTGCGCCATTCCCTGCATGGTGGTTTCCATGTCGCGAATGGTGGTGAAGTGCTGGTCGAGGCGATTTTGGTCCGCGCGGCTCAGCTGAGGGTTGTTCTTCAGCCGATTGATTTGGTCGCGGATGAGGTCGTTCACGCTGTTACGACGGAGCGCGAGCTGGTCCGCGACCGGCGACGGCTCGCCCGTGCCGGGGTCGAAGAGACCGGTCAGGCGCTGGTACACGTTGTACGGGTTGCCCTCGGCCGCGCGTACCTGCCCCGCGGCGCTGAACGACAGCTTCTCGTCGATGTAGCCCTGCTTCATGCCCGAGTAGAGCGTGAGGGGACCGACGCCCTGCGGGTTCAACGAGCTGGCGGCGACCGTGTCGACGGAGGGACCCGTCGACGTTGCCTGGTTCGCGGAGCCGCTCGACGCCCGTCCCGTGAGGCACTGCACGAGTCCTTGTGCGTGACCACAGCCGCTCAGGTTCATCGGATACTTGATGCCGCGCACGATGAGCAGCCGCTCCGCGTGGGGCGCCAGAATGCTCGTGCAACGGTCCGATGCCGCGGACATGTTGGCCGAGGTGAGCTGGCCGAGCGCGCTGGGCCAGAACCGCTCGGGCTCTTGCTGGTACTGCTGTACCACGCCGTTGGCCGTGCAGATGAAGAGGCCGCACACGGGCTTCGCGGCATCTTGGGCGAAGGCGGTGCGCGAGCGCAAACCCTCCAAGAGAGGGAGGGCCACGCCAGCGGTGCCTGCTGCGTAGAGGAACGCGCGACGATTCAGGGTTCTCTTCGGATTGTTCATTGGGCGGCTCCCGACCGGGCAGTCGAAAATTCCGGACTCTTGATCATGGCAAGCAGAATGTTCTTGATGGATGCGTCGGCGTCGCGGCTCTGCGCTTGCAGCGCCGACACCAACGTCGATTCACCCGTGCCGATGTCACGCGCGAAGGCGAACTCCGCGAGGTTCGCGGTGTAGCAAGCGTGGGCCACGTTGCTCTCGGCGAGCTGCGCCGCCAGGTCCGCGATGTTGGTGAAGGTGAGCGGGCCGTCCAAGACCTGGAACGTTCCCGTGGTGTCGATCGGCTTGTCGTTGTCGGTCGTGCGCGCTTGACCCATGGCGTCGAACGACTCCAGGGCGAAGCCCGGCGGGTTGATGATCTTGTTGTGGCAGTTGCCGCAGAAGCCTTCGCCGGTATGCGCGGTGACGCGCTCGCGGTTGGTCTGTCCAGGGATGCTGTCGGGCAGCCGCGGAATTTCTCCGGCGGGCGGCTCGAGGTGCGCGCACAGAAGACGGTTGTTGATGTCCACGCCGCGGTGAATCGGATCCGGATCGTTCAGCGTTGCGTTGAACGCCAAGAAGCCGAGGCGCGTCAGGAAGCCGGGACGACTGCCGTCGAGCACGGTTTGCGTGAGCGCGGGGCCGCTGGCGGTGAGGCCGTAGAAGCCCGCCGTGGCGTCGTTCACGAACGCCACGTCCGACGTGAGGATTTCGCGCAGGCCGAAGTTCTGGCCGTACACGAAGTTGAAGAACATCACGTCCGCGTCCAAGATCACGGTGTTCAGCTCCTCGCTGTACGCGGGGAACTTGGTGGTGTTCTTCAAGATCGACGTGTAGCGGTCGAGGCCGAACAGCTCGCGGTGGAAGTGCTCGGTGGCGAGGCGAGCGCCCTCCTGCTCCAGGAGTTGCGTGACCAAGGTCTCCACACCTTGCTCCGTGTCGAGCGCACCGGACGCGGCCGCGTTGAGCAGGTCGTCGCTGGGCGTCGTGTCGAGGAGAAGGTACGAAATTTTCGTCGCCAGCTCGGCGCCGGACAGACGGCTTCCGTCGGGAGTGAGCTCGACGCGGTACACGAAGTTCGGCGCCTGGAGCAGCGCTTCGATGAAGATGCGAGCGCCGTCGGCGAAAGCGTCGCCACTCGCGTAGTAGGTGGCTCCCGTCGCCCACAGCGCCTGGTACTCGGCTAGCTCTTCCGCCGTCAGGTCGCGACGGAACGCGCGCTTGCCGACCGACGCGATGATACCGGCGGAGTCCCCGGCAGCGCCGAGCTTGGCGAGCTGCGCCGCATTGGTCGCAACCAACTCAGCGACGTTCTCGGCGCTACGCTGGTAGTCGACGCGCAGCGTGTCCGTGACGTAGAGCGCGCGCTCGTTGTTGGAGAATTTTCCGTCCGGCGGATCGGTGATGAAGCTCGTGGACAGTCCCGTCGTCGCGTCGAGCCGGAGCACGTCGCGGACACTGTTTTCCCACTGTGGGTGGGTGAGACGGACGACACGGTAGTACTCAGGCTTACCTTTCAGCTTCAGACCGCCGGGAAGCGTGACCGTTTCCCCGCCGCCCGAGCCGGTACCGTTTCCGGCGCCGGAGCCTCCGCTCCCGGTGGACGAGCCACCCGAACCGGGGGCATTACCCGACCCTCCGTCCTTTTCGTCTTCGCCGCCGAGGGCGGCCGTACAACCTGCTGCTCCGATTAGGAGCGCGAAACACGTGGCGCGCAGCCAGGAGGAACTCCTCATGCGGGGGACGCTAACACAGATTAGCTATCGCGATACATGTTTCGGTTTGCGCAAAAATCGCTGCTACCGCTGATTTTTGGCTGTTTTCTGCGCATGCCAACGACGCGGAAAGTTGATCACGAGCGCGACGAAATTCTCTCTTTCACTCAGGTGGAGAAGGGTGTGAATGCGTGCCTGCTATGCCCACAGGCGATGAAGTTGATCTCGATATCGAGACAAAATTTCAAAAAATCGTTCCCGGATCGTGGGTCATCTTCGTTGCGCATTCCCGGAGGCGGAAAGTTTGATCACCGAAAACGACATTTTTCTTCGTGGGAGGCGATTTTCTTCGAGCTCGCTCGCCAGCCGCCGCGATCGGGCGTTCTAGGGGCGGGCGCGGCGCCAGGACGGACTTTTTTCGTCTTCGACGGGACCGCGGGAGGCCGCGACGTGCGCCCGTGGCCGCGCCCCATTCGAGGGGCGCAGGACGTTCGAAACCGCGCTCTGCGCTCGAAGAAGCGGCGCTGAAGAGGTGGGCAGGACGTTCGAAACCGCGCTCAGCGCTCGAAGAAGCGGCGCTGAAGAGTGCGCCGCAGAACGTTCGAAACGGCACTTCGCTCTCAGAGAAGCGGGCTGAAGAGATGCGCGGCGGACTCGCCGAGCTTCTGCACGAGCGGCTTTCGTTCGAGGGAGCGAGTCGTGACGGCGACGGAGTCCTGGACGAGTGAGGCGTGCCAGCTCGCGAGCTTTTCGTTGAGCTCCGCCGACGCGAGGAAGCAGCCCACCTCGAAGCTCAAACGAAAGCTCCTGCTGTCGATGTTGGCCGTGCCGATGCACGCGATGTCGTCGTCGGTGAGCAGCGCTTTGGCGTGCACCATGCCTTGGTACTCGAAGATGTGGACGCCGGCCTCCGTGAGCCCGCGGTAGTACGAGCGCGACGCCCATTTGACGATCGTTACGTCGGACGTCGACGGTACCAAGATGCGCACGTCGACTCCGCGTCCCGCCGCGGTGCGAAGCGCAGCCAAGATCGCGGGGCCAGGAATGAAGTACGGCGTGGCGATCCAGATGCGACGCTTCGCTTGAGTGAGCGCGATGAAATAGGCGTCGTGAATCCACGCCTCGCTGTCCGGTCCGCTCGCGACGACGGCGACTTCGATGCCGTTCGCGGACGGCGGCCCGGAGCGCTCGTCGTCGATCAGCTCGTCGGTAGCGAAGTACCAGTCGTCCAAGAACACGTGGTCGAGCGCGCGCACTGCGGGACCCTCGATGCGGACCATGGTGTCGCGCCAGTCCGTCGCGTACGCGTTGCCGATGTTCATCCCGCCGGTGAACGCCACAGCGCCGTCCACCACGACGACCTTGCGGTGATTGACGAAGTTGAAGCGTGGCGCGCGAAAAGGCGTGAAGTGAGAGGGCAGGAAAATGCCCACCTTGGCGCCGGCCTGCCGTAGCGGCTCGGTGAGCCAGCGTGCGTTGCGCGTACCAAAGCCATCGACCAAGACGCGCACGGCCACGCCTGCGTGAGCGCGCTCGACGAGGTGGTCTCGCAGGCGGCGGCCCACGTCGTCATTTTCCCAAATGTAGTACTCGACGTGGATGGAGCGCGTCGCGGAGGCGATGGCCGCTTCGAGCACGGGAAACGCGTTGGGGCCGTCGAGCAACAGCTCCACTTGGTTGCCGTGGCTCGCAAAGACGCAGTCGCCGTGAGCGCGCTCGGGCATCTGCCGCGCGAAGATCGTGTCCTTTGCGACGGCGGGGGCGCCCCGCTTTTCGGTGAAGTCGCGCTTCTTTTTGGCGCGACGACGCTTCTTTCGCTCGAGATTGGTGCGGCCGAACGCCCACCAGGCGAGTCCGCCGAGCGCGGGCAGCGCAAACAGCGCAAAGATCCAAGCCAGCGCCGCAGTGGGTCGCCCCCTGCGCCGCAGCAGCACGGAGGGGACCGTGCAAAGAGCGAGCAGCTCGAACGCCACCACGCCCCAGGGCAAAGCCCACCTCGTCACATCTCCCAGCCAGCTCCAGGCTTCTCCCAACAGACGCGCCTCCGCGCCTCGGAGCATAGGGGAGCTACGGGCGGAAGCCGCTCCCGCGCGGTACGTCGCGCGATTGAGCGGCTTTTTGCCGATTTTCTAGGGCTCGGGGTCGAGCGCGAAGAACCGGTGCGAGGCCACCGAGGAGTCCGGGAGCGCGGAGCCGGACGCGAGGGGGAGGGGAGGGGATGGCGGGGTGCGCCCGACCAGA
>JAEYVE010000086.1 GCA_023432025.1 Pseudomonadota bacterium | reverse complement strand
AACGCCTGCTTGGAGGCGGCATCCGTACGCGCTTCGATGAGCGAGGCCTCCTCTCGGGCTCCTTCGAGCTCACCGTCGGCGCTGTCGAGCTTGAGGCACACCTCCGCCAGCTGCTCGGCCTTGGCCGCCAAGCCGTCCCGTTCGACGCGCCCGACGACCGTGAGCTCCAAGAGATGGTGCGCCGCGTCGTGGAGCACCAGGTCCTCGAGCTCCTTGCGCTGCTCGATGTAGCGCTCGGCCTTTTGGGCTTGGCGCTTGAGCGATGCGCTGGTGCGCTCGATTTCGTTCACGATGTCGCTGATGCGCATCAAGTTCTGACGCGTCAGCTCCATTTTGCGCTCGGCTTGCTTGCGGCGCTGCTTGTACTTGGTGACGCCCGCCGCTTCCTCGATGAACAGGCGGCGATCTTCGGGGCGCGCGGAGACGATTTGGCCGATGCGGCCCTGCTCGATGATGGAGTAGGCCTTGGTGCCGACGCCGGTGCCGAGGAACAGCTCCGTGATGTCGCGCAGGCGGACCTGGGTCTTGTTGATCAGGTACTCGCTGGTGCCGTCGCGGAAGAGACGACGAGTGACCGCGATGTCCGGGTAGTCCCGATACTCGAGCGGCAACGTGGCGGCGTACTCGGGGTCGCTGTTGTCGAAGGTGATCGTCACCTCCGACAGGCCGGCCGCGGGGCGCGAGTCCGAGCCGTTGAAGATGACGTCCTCCATCGCGCGACCGCGCAGGTGCTTCGCGCTTTGCTCGCCCATGCACCAACGGATGGCGTCGACGATGTTGGACTTACCGCAACCGTTCGGACCCACGATGCCGATGATGTCGTGGTCGAAGTGGATGACCGTCCGCTCGACGAACGACTTGAACCCGCAGATCTCGAGCTTCTTGATGTGCATCTAGAACCCCCGGCGCCTGCCTAGCTTTTATCAAGGCGTGACGGCGACCGTCGCATGCGCTCCGCTCGGGAGCTCGCAAAATGGATCAGAATGGCTACACAGGGAACGTCACCGCACGTCACGTATGGTCACGCCCTGTGAACAACAATTACGCCGCTGAACGGATGGGTACAAGCTCGAAATGAAGGGTGCTGTCCTAGTGCCTTGAAATGACTCAGCAATTTCAAGGCGACCAGGCCCCCGTTTTGGGCTACGGAGTCAGGCTTTCAGTGGTTCGGGCGTACAGCGGTGGAAAACCGGGCCAAAGTGGACCCAAGCGTGCCCCGGACACCCCGAGCGCGCCAGCAAATCCCACGAGTGCCGCTTGACAAGCCGCTCAGGGCGACCCATTTCAGCGGTCGATCCGCGATGACCTACGAGTACATCTGCCAAGCTTGCGGCCACCAATGGGAGGCACAGCAATCGATCAGTGCTGCCCCGCTGACGGACTGCCCGAAGTGCCTGCAGGCGACGGCCAAGCGTCAAATTTCGCTGGGTGGCGGCTTCATCCTGAAGGGCGGCGGCTGGTACGCGGACCTTTACGGCTCGAGCGGAGCCAGTAAGAGCTCGTCCAGCTCGTCGGCGGCATCGAGCTCGTCGACGGAATCGAGCTCGAGCTCGTCGAGCTCGTCGAGCGAATCGTCGAGCGGCAGCTCCTCGAGCTCGTCCTCGTCGAGCTCGGACACGAGCGCCGCGTAAGGGGTGTGGCGCTGCTTTTCGAACCGCGCGGTGCCGCGAGTGCCGAGGGCGTGAGGCGCGCCCATGCCGTGCTGGGTGACGGGCGGCGACGGAGGCGGCTGGCCCGCGGGAGCGGACGGACCTTGCCTGGCTGAGCCGAGGTCCGCTCGGAGCGGGCGGCGCTTTCGGGCTTTTTGGCACGAAAACACTCGCGCGCGGTGCAACTAGGGTGGCTCGTGAAGGCGACGGGACCGGCCCCGGCGCGGCGCGCGTTTGCGCTGCTATCCTGACCCAGCATGACCGACGAACGCGACGTTCAAAGTCAAACCACGCTCACCGTGTTGCGCGAACGTGGCGAGGAGCTCGAACGGCAACTCGTCGAGCTCTTGGAGCAGCGCGCCGAGGTTGCGCGGCAAACACACGCGCTGCTGGAGTCGACGACCCGCGGACCGCTCTCCAACGACGAAGGGGCGTGGCTCGACCGCTTGAGTACGGGCGCGCGGCATCTGCCCGAGGCGAGCCTGCGCGCGATACTTCGCGAAGTGCGCGCGTCGCTTCGGGCGCTCGAGGAGCCCGGTCGCGTCGCCTTTTCGGCGACCGAACACGAGCTCGCGAGTCGGATGGTGCACGAGCACTTCGGCGCGAGCGCGCTGGTTTTGGAATGTGAGAGCACCGAGGACGCCCTCGACGCCGTGGCGCGTGGTCGCGCAGCGTACGCAGTGTTCCCGATCGAATCCTCGGACGATGGCATCAGCCAGAGCGCCGTGACGGCGCTCGCTCAGTCGGAGCTCGTCATGGTGGGGGAGCGCACGCTCACGGACACGAACGGCGAAGCCTCGTTCGTGCGGTTTGCCATCGTGTCGGCGCGCCCGGCGCGCCGCGCGGAGCGCAATACGACGTGTTTGGTGTTTGGTGTGCAGGACCGGCCGGGGGCGCTCTTCGAGATTTTGCGTCACTTCGCCGAGCGCGGGCTCAATCTGGGCAAAGTGCAGTCGCGTCCACTTTTGCACGCCAAAGTCTTCGGCGGTTCGGGCTGGGACTACTTGTTCTATGTGGAAATCGAAGGCCACGAGACCGACCGGCCGATGGTTTCGGCGCTCGATTTGGTGAGGCGTTCCGCCAAGTTCCTGAGAGTTCTTGGGTCCTATCCCAGCGAACCAGAGCCCTTTTGACCTCGAATTGCGGGTCGAGCCCTTCGGTTCTCGCGTCACCGGCCGCTTGTGGGTCGAAGCGAGGGCTACCTAATGAAGAGGCGAACGTTCATGGTGTGCAGCACCGCGGTAGTCGGTGCGTCGCTGGGCTTTGGCTGCAGCGATGACGATGATGACGACAACGGCGGAACCGGCGGGACAGGCGGTGGGGCCGGGTCAGGAGGCTCGGGAGGCCGCGGCGGGTCGGGCGGAACGGGCGGGCTGGCGGGCGCCGCGGGAGCTGCCGGCGAGGGTGGGGCTGGAGGCGCGAGCGTGTGTGAAAGCGACATCGAGGTGACCAGTACCGTCGAGGACGGGCATGACCACGACGTCGTCATTCCGCTGGACGACATCTTGGACGGCTCGGCGGGCACGTACACCTTCACGACCGTCAACGGTCACACGCACACCATTTCGCTGACGTCCGCGGACCTGCAGAAGCTTTCCGATGGCGCAGTCGTCACCAAAGAATCGACCGAAACCGAAGGTCACACGCACGACGTTCTGCTCACGTGCCTCCTATTGTGAGGCCTCGCTCCCGACTCGATGTGAGCCGAAGTGTGAGCGATTTCTAGGCGTCCTGCTGGGGGAGCTCGAATGGGGCTCCCCCTCCTTGGCCTCCTGCGCTACCTGAATACCGTGACTCTCAAGAAACCTGCTCACGAAGTCGTCGTAACGGTGCTCGGTGCGGGCACGATGGGTGCGGGTATCGCGGCCCATTTCGCAAACGCCGGCTGTAAGACGTTCCTCTTGGACATCGTGCCGAACGGCGTCGCCGACACTGCGCCGCGCGCGCAGCGCAGCGCCGTGGCAGCGGGTGCGTTGAAGGCGCTCGCCAAAGCCAAGCCGCCGGCGCTTATGTATTCGGGCGCGGCCGAGCGCATCACTCCGGGCAACCTCACGGACGACTTGGCGCTGGCGGTCGCGGGCAGTGACCTGGTGGTCGAGGCCGTGGTCGAACGCCTGGACGTCAAACGAGAGCTCTTTCAGCGCGTGGCGGCGGCGGCCAAGCCGACCGCCGTGCTGGCGACGAACACCTCGGGCATTCCCATCGAGGCCATCGCGGAGGCCCTTCCGGAAGCCGCGCGCGGCCGCTTTTTGGGGCTACATTTCTTCAATCCGCCGCGCTGGATGCACCTCTTGGAGGTGATTCCGTCCGTCCATACCGATCCGGCGGTGGTGGGTGAGGCCACGGCGTTTTGTGACCAGGTGCTGGGCAAGGGCGTCGTCGAATGTCGCGATACGCCGAATTTCATCGGCAATCGAATCGGCATCGCCGAAATGCTGCTCACGTTCAAGGCGGCCACGGACGGCGGGTACACCGTCGAGGAGGTGGACTTTTTGAACGGGCCGCTGATGGGGCGCCCCAAGACCGGCAGCTTTCGATTGGGCGATTTGGTGGGGCTCGACGTCGTCGGGCACGTCGTCAAAAACCTGGAGGACAACCTGAGCTCGGACCCGAGCGCGCCCAACTACGATCCTCTCTATTCGCTCATGACCGTGCCGCCGCTTTTGTCGAAGTTGGTGGCGGAAAAGCGCCTCGGCGACAAAACGGCCTCGGGCTTCTACAATAAGAGCCGGGACGCCAAGGGCAAGACCGAAATTCTGTCGCTCGATCTCACTACGCTCGAGTATCGCCCGCGCCAGGAGCCGCAGTTTGCCGAGCTCGCGCGAATGCAAAAGCTGCTCGAGCTGCCGAACCGCGTGGCCGAGGCGCTGCGCTCCGAGGGGCGAGGTGGTGAGTTCCTCCGCCGCGTCTACTTGCCGCTCTTCAACTACTCGGCGGCTTTGGTCGGCAAGATTTGCGAAACGCCGCAGCAAATCGACGAGGCCATGTGTTGGGGCTACGGGTGGCAGCTGGGGCCCTTTGCGCTCATGGATGCGGCCGGTCCTGCGTGGTGTTCGAGCGCTTTGGAAGCGGCTGGTTGGACGCCGGCGGACTCACTGAAGCAGCTCGTGGCGCAAGGTGAAGGCGCCACCTGGTACAGCAAAAATCAGGCGGATCCGACGGTTTGGGTGCCGAGCCAGGCGGGCAGGGCCGCCGGACCGCGTTCGGTGACCACGCCGCCCGGCGTGCTGCTCCTCAGTCGCCTGAAGGCGCAGGGCAAAGAAATCACCGCCAACGCCACGGCGGGTCTCGTGGATCTCGGCGACGGAATCGCGTGCCTCGAGTTCCGCTCCAAGGCGAACATCTTGGACGAAGGCGTGGTGCGGCTCATCGGAGAAGCGCCGCAGCTCTTGGCCGACAAGGGCTTTCGGGGGCTCGTGGTGGGCAGTCAAGCCGAGCATTTCTGTCGCGGCGCCAACCTGATGCAAATCGCAGGTTGGATCGTGCAAAAGGACTGGAAGTCGATCGAGGGCGCCGTGAAAGCGCTCCAAGACGGCTTCATGAACCTGCGTCACGGCCCCCTTCCCGTCGTGGCGGCGCCCCTTGGCCAAACGTTGGGCGGCGGCACCGAGGTGTGCCTGCACTGCGCAGAAATCCAAGCGGGAGCGGACTTGTTCCTCGGCTTGGTGGAAGTCGCCGTCGGCGTTTTGCCTGCGGGTGGTGGCTTGAAAGAAATTGCGCGGCGCGCGTCCGCGTGGGCGTCGCAGGTTCCGGACCAGGACCCGTACCCGTGGGTTCGTCGTGGTTTCGAGGCCGTGGCCACGGCCAAGGTGTCGAGCTCTGCGTTCGAGGCGCGCGAAAATGGCTTCTTGGCGGCGACGGACGGCGTCACGTTCCACAAGAGCCGCGTCATTGCCGACGCAAAGAAGCGCGCCATCGCGCTGGCCGAGCGCGGTTGGGTCCCGCCCGATCGCAACGAGCCCATCCGCGTCATCGGCGCGCAAGGCGGTGCGAGCCTCATGCTCGGTGTGCAGCTGTTCGAGTGGGGTGGTTACGCCTCCGAGCACGACAAGCTCATCGGCAAGAAGGTCGTGCATGTCTTGAGTGGCGGCATGCGCGCGCCGCGCACCGTGGTGGCTCAGGAGCTCTTGGATCTCGAGCTCGAAGCGTTCATTTCGCTGACGGCCGAGCCCAAGACGTTCGAGCGCATCAAGCACATGCTCGAAACGAAAAAGCCGCTGCGCAACTGAGGGCGTGAGGCGGCGCGCGGGGCGAAGCCGCGCGCGCCAATTTCCGTCGTTCGACGTTTGCGCTCACTCATCGATGACTCCTCGGCAAGGCGCCGCGCGTGAATGCGGCGCTGACTCGATTGGGGTCACCCTGCTCGGGCCGCGGGAGCGGACGTGTGGGGCCGTGTTCAGTCGAGAAAAACCCCGAAAAATACGCTTGAAAGAGGCGCGGATCGGCCCAAAGCTTGGACGAGCTGCCCGCGTTTCGCGAGAGCCAAAAAAGGACGTCCCCCATGGCCGAGCTTCGTAGTGCTGTCATCGTTGCGTGCCGTCGATCGGCGGTGGGAAAGGCGCCGCGCGGCGCGCTGCGGACGACGCGTCCGGACGAATTTGCCGCGCAGGTGCTGCGGAAAACGCTTGCAGGTGTGCCCGAGCTACCGCTCGATTTGGTGGACGACGTGATCGTGGGCTGCGCCATGCCCGAGGCAGAACAGGGCCTCAACGTGGCGCGTAACCTCGCGCTCTGGGCGGGCTTGCCCGACAAATCGAGCGCTATCACCGTCAACCGCTACTGCTCTTCGGGCCTGCAAACCATTTCCATGGCGGCCGAGCGCATCATGGTGGGCGCGCTGGACGTGGCGGTCGCGGGCGGCGTGGAGTCCATGAGCTGTGTGCCCATGGGCGGCAACGTGGCGCGCTTTCACCCCGGTATCGTCGAAAAGCGCCCCGAAATTTACATGTCCATGGGCATCACGGCGGAGAACGTCGCCCACCGCTTCGAAGTGTCGCGCGCCGACCAAGACGCCTTCGCTCTCGAGAGCCACAAGCGCGCCGTCGCGGCCATCGCCGCGGGCAAGTTCAAGGACGAAATCGTGCCCGTCACCACCACGGAAGGCGCCACCTTCGACGTGGACGAGGGGCCGCGCGCGGATACTTCGCTCGAGGCCTTGGCCAAGCTGCCCGCGGTGTTTCACGCCAAAGGCAGCGTGACGGCTGGAAACTCGTCGCAGACGAGTGACGGCGCCGCCTTCACGGTGCTCATGAGTGAGGGGAAGGCCAAGGAGCTCGGGGTTCGTCCGCTCGCGCGCTACGTCGGTTTTGCGGTGGCGGGCGTGGCGCCCGAAGTCATGGGCATTGGGCCGATCGAGGCCATTCCCAAGGTGCTCAAACAAACGGGCCTGTCGCTCGCGGACATCGACGTCATCGAGCTGAACGAAGCCTTCGCGAGCCAGTCGCTCGCCATCGTGCGCAAGCTGGGGCTCGATCCCGACAAGGTGAACGTCAACGGTGGCGCCATCGCCCTCGGTCATCCGCTGGGCTGCACCGGCGCCAAGCTGACGGCGACGGCCCTCCACGAGCTCGAGCGCCGCAAGGGCCGCTACGCCATGGTCACCATGTGCATCGGCGGCGGCATGGGCGCCGCGGGCATTTTCGAGCGCATGTAACGCGCAGTCGCGGCGCGCGGTCGCGCGCGGTTATCGAAGCGCGGGGTGCGGCGACGACGCTCGAGCGTCCGGCGGCGCGCGCCGCGCGTGCCGCCGCTCTCAGAGCGGCTGGGCCTGAGGCGTGAGACTCTGGATCCACGCCTGTACGGCGGCGAGACCCTCGGCGTCGACGTCCTCGGTGCCGACCGGCGGCATCTGATACTCCGGGCCGCGGCTGTTCATGCGGATGAAGGTGGCGCTCGTGGCGGCGTCGCCCGGGGCGATGCGGAGCGTGGCGCCCGGCGCTGGATCGGCCGTCGGCGTGATGTTCACCCCAACGGACGTTTGATAGGTCGGCGTGTTGACGACCGTGTCGAGACGGTCGGTGAGGAGCCACAGCTGCAGGTTGGTGCGCGTCAAAATGAGCGGCGATTTCTCGTTGTGGCAGTGGCCGCAATTGGCGTGCAGGTAGCCGAGCGCAGCTTGCTCCGTGGTGTCGCCCGGTACTGCGAAATCAGCGGCTGGCGGCGCCGACAGGGCGTTGCTCGCGCGGAGCGCCGAAAGAGTCACGCCGGGCCCGGAGTGCGAGAGCTGCAGGGCAGAAAAGCCGAGCACGCGGTCCTTCATTTTGCCGTGACACGACTCACAGTCTTCTTGGCTGGGGATGTCGTGGTTCGTCCCGGAGGCGTCTTGCACGCCGCCTGGGCGCGCCTCTGCGTCGGTTTGGGCGTCGTTCCACTGGTAGGCCATCATGAACCAACCGTCCGCACGCTTTTCGATGAGGCGCGTTTCCACGCGGACGCCATCGCGCGTGAACTCCTTCCAGAGCTTCGTGCCGACCGGGTAGGACCAAAAGTCCATGTCGCTGGTGTCAATGGTGGTGCCCGCCGGGAGGGAAACCCAACGGCGTTTGGCCGCGGCGTCGGACCACAGGGGGAACTGCGGCTGAAATTCCTGCACGCCGCTCCCGAGCGTCGTCATGTCGGCTTGATAGAGGCCGGTTTCCGAGAGCCACTGAGGAGTGCCGGAGCTCGTTCCGCCCGTCCCTCCGCTCGGCGTGTCTCCGCCCGTGCCGCCTCCCGAGCCGCCAGTTTCGCCTCCGCTGCCCATAGGTGCGCCGCCGCTCGCTCCGGAGCCGCCCGTCGTCAGCTGTCCGCCGCCGCCCGGAGCGTTTCCGGAG
This sequence comes from Pseudomonadota bacterium, assembly GCA_023432025.1. GTDB lineage: Bacteria > Myxococcota_A > Polyangia > Polyangiales > Polyangiaceae > NIC37A-2. The sequence continues at coordinate 10,377 of JAEYVE010000086.1, read as the reverse complement.
GCGGGGTCTTCACTGGAGCACGCCGCGGTGGCGCTCACTGCGGCGAAACCCAACGAAATCCACCAACGTCGCCCCAAAGAAAGCCGGCTCGAGCCCATGACGGGCGCGAGTATAGGTGGGGAGGTCACCGCTCGGCACGCGGTTCATCAGCGGTGAAAAATACCACCTCGGGCGGGCTCAGCGTTTCGCCGAATTGGCTTCGTTCAAGGCCCAGGCAGCTTCTTCGCGCACGGTTTCTTCTTCGTCGTGCTCGGCGGCGCTCGCGAGCGCCGCGCGCACTTCTTCGCCCGGCCAGGCCGCAGAAAGGCGGCCCAGCGCCCAGGCGGCGTGACTGCGTACGTCGGGCGCCGGGTGCGCGCGGAGCGCGCGGAGGAGGGCGGGGATGGCGCCGGCGGGGTCGCCCGAGTTGCCCAGCGCGACGGCGGCGTTGCGGGCCAGCTGCGCGCGGTGCGTACGGCGCAGAGCCGTGCCGCGCACGAGCTTACGGTACCCCGCCGACGACAGCTCGAGCAGGGCCGTGAGCTCGGGCGCCGCGAGGTGCGGTCGCGCCGCCAAATCTGCGGCGAAGGTTTTTTTGTGAGCGGTTTGGTTGAATGGGCACACGTCTTGGCAGACGTCACAACCGAAGACGTGCGCGCCGAGCAACGGGCGAAGGTCCCGCGGGATGGGGCCGCTGTGCTCGATGGTCAGGTACGAAATGCAGCGTCGCGCGTCGAGCTGGTACGGACCCACGAACGCGCCCGTGGGGCAGGCGGTGAGGCATTGAGTACACTTGCCGCAGCCTTCCAAGGCCGTCACGGCGCGGGTGCTGCGACTTTGAACGGAGCCCGGGCGCAGCGGAACGTCGAGGAGGAGCTCGCCCAAAAGGAGATAGCTCCCGACGCCGGGCACGATGGCCATGGTGTTCTTGCCCACGAAGCCGAGCCCCGCGCGCGTGGCGGCTTCGCGTTCGAGCAGCGGAGCGGTGTCGATGCAGGCGCGCGCCACGACGGGGCGCCCCAGGAGCCGCGCGCATTCGTCCGCGAGCCGCAGCAGGAGGCCCTTGAGGACCGTGTGGTAGTCGCTCCCGCGCGCGTACTTGGCGACCACGCCGCGCGGCGTATCCGCCTTCGGCGCAGAGTGGGCGGGGTCTGCGCCGTGTTCGTCTGCGCCGGACTCGGCCAAGGGCGGGCCACTTTGGGAACGTCGCAGCGCGACCGTGCCCGGTGCGGGCGCCGGGTAGGGCAAAGTGACCACGAGCGCGGCCTTTGCTTCGGGCAAGAGCGCGGCCGGGTCCGCTCGGTCCCCGCCCGTGACCAAGTACTCCATGGACCCGTGTCGTCCGGCGGCGAGCCACGCCTCGAGTCGCTCGGCGGCTCGATCGAAGCGACTGAGCTCGAGCACGCCGACGCTCGAAAAGCCCAAGGCGAGCGCGGTTTCGAGCAGGGAGTTGGTGAGCTGGTCCAGGTTCTCGGCCGTCACCGCGCCCGACCCACTCGCCGCGACGTCCACGGGGACGTGGCGCAGCGCACCGGCGGTGGCCACCTCTTCCCGCACCACCGCCCCGCGCGCGGCGGCCTCCGCCTCTTTGGCGGGGAGCCGCGGGTGCTGCGTGGCTTCGGAACCGATCACGCGCGGAAGCCTAGGCGACCTGGGAGGTTTGTCGAAAGCTCACCCGGGTCGCGCTCTGCGCCGCCACGAGCGGAGAGCTTTCGGGACGAGGAGGGCTCCACTAGAGAGTGTTTCGGGGTTCGAGGGGCCGGGAATAGCCGGCGCGGGTTCGCTGTCTAGGGCCCGCTGGTTCGCTTCCGGAGGCGTCCCAGCACTCGTACCGAGGCAAACCACGAGGCAACGTGATCGAGGTTTCTGAGCTTTACAAGTATTACGGGGAACGGCGGGCACTCGGTCCAGTGGAGGCGAGCATCGCCCAGGGCGAGGTGGTGGGGTTGCTCGGCCGTAACGGCGCCGGCAAGACCACGACCCTGCGCATTTTGGCGTGCGATCTGCTTCCCACGAGCGGCACGGTGTCCGTGGGCGGCTACGACGTGGTGCGCCAGCCCGACGACGTGCGGGCCAAAATTGGCTACTTGCCGGACCGACCGCCGCTCTACGACGACATGACGGTGGCAGAGTATCTGCGCTACGCCGCCCAACTGCGCGGCACGCGCCGCAGCGCGCTCCCGCAACGCGTTCAGCGCGCCGTCGAGCAAACCGAGCTCGGAGACGTGCAGAACGACCTGATTGCCACGCTGTCGCACGGTTTTCGGCAGCGGGTCGGCATCGCTCAAGCGGTGGTCCACGATCCGGAGTTGGTCGTTTTGGATGAGCCCATCTCAGGTCTGGATCCGGCGCAAATCGTGGAAATGCGCGCCCTCTTGCGGAACCTCCGCGGCGACCACACCGTCCTCGTTTCCAGCCACATCCTCGGAGAAATCAGCGAAACGTGTGACCGTATCCTCGTCATTCGGGATGGTCGCATCGCCGCGGCGGGCACGGAGCAAGAGCTCACCCGCGCGCGTCACGGAGAGCGCGTCGACGTCACCATCGAGGGCAGCGACCAGGAGGCGGCGCGTCGCGCGCTGCTCGCCGTGGCGCCCGCCGCGACCGTGACCGAGCTGACCTCTTCGGAGAGCGGCACCTTTCGGCTGCGCGTGGAGACGGAGGCGGACCACCGAGCCGAATATTGTCGGGCGCTCGTCGATGCGGGGCTCGGGGTGGTGGGGCTCGAGCGTGCGGAACGGGACCTGGAGAGCGTGTTCTTGGAGCTCTCCATGACGGACGAAGCCGCCCAAGCTCTGGATGCGGAAGCCACCACGGAAACGGACGCTGCCGCGGAGGCACGGGGCGAAACGAGCGCCCCCCGGGAGGACGCATGAAAAGCGCGCTACTCATCGCTCGTCGCGAGGCCTACACGTACCTGCGCTCGCCGCTGGGCGCGGCGGTCATCGCGGCAGTTTTGCTCGGCGAAGGGCTGTACTTCTACTGGAGCGGTCTCACCGAGCGACGCGTTTCGGCCGAGGTGCTGCAGGAGTTCTTCAACGTGGCGAGCGGCGGCATTTTGCTGGCCACGCCGGTGCTTTGCATGCGCCTCGTCGCCGAAGAGCGCCAGGTCGGCACCATGACGCTCTTGAACACGGCGCCGCTTCGTGACCGGGACATCGTGCTCGGTAAATTCATCTCGGCGTTCGCCATGATCGCGCTGCTCACGGCGCTCAGCTTCTATATGCCGGCACTCATTTTCGTGAACGGCAAGGTGAGCCTGGGTCACATCGCGGTGGGGTACCTCGGTGTTCTGCTGCTGGGTGCGGCGGTCACGGCCATTGGGCTCTTCGCGTCCAGCTTGGCTCGCTCCCAAGTGCTCGCCGTGATTTTGACGGCGGCCTTTCTCGTGCCGCTCCTGCTCTTGTGGATGGTGGCGCGGGCGGTCGACCCACCATTGAACGAAGTTTTGGCGGCCATGGCGCTGCACCACGACAACTATCGGCCTTTCATGATGGGTACGCTGAAGCTCGGAAGCGTCGCGTACTACCTGGCAGTCACGTTCTTCTTTTTGCTTTCGGCGACGAAGGTCTTGGAGGCCCGCCGATGGCACTGACCACGCGTCACACGGGGCAAACGGGCGCACCACGCTGGGTGGTGCCCACGTACTTGGCGGGCTTCGTCCTGGTTTACCTGGGCGAGCGAGCTTTCACGGCGTTCGAGCGAATCGGGCCGCTCCTCACGTGGCTGGGCGTCGGCGTGGCCGTGCTCGCGACGGGCGTGCGCCTGCATCCGCGCTACGCCGGGCGCGCCGAGCAGCGCCCCATCGAGCGAGCCATGCTGGGCCTCTCGGTGCTGGGGCTCGTGGCGCTGGACCTCTATGGCCTCACCACCGAGCGCGGTCGAGCTCTGTCGGGGCTCCAGAGCGAGTTTGTGCTGGGCGTTCTCCAGGTGGCTTGGGTGGCGCTTCTCCTGCTCGCCCTCGTGCCGCTCGTGTTCGCAGAAATTGCTCGGGGGCCCATGCGTATGGCCGAGCGCCCCGAGGCGAGGCGCGTGCTTTCGGCCACGCTGAGTGGCCTCGTCTTGGCTTCTGCGGCCGTGTACGGGGCGCTGTTCGTTTACGCCGCCTCCAAGGTCAACTTGTCGGTCGACTACTCGTACTTCAAGACGAGCCGACCCAGTGAGTCCACCGTCAAAATCGCGGCCTCGCTGCCGGAAGACGTGCGCGTGACGGCGTTTTTTCCGCAGGTCAACGAGGTCAAAGGGGAGGCCCTGGCGTATTTGAACGAGCTGTCCCGCGGTGCGCCGCGCCTTTCGGTGGAGAGCGTGGATCGGCTGCTCCAGCCGAAGTTGGCAAGCGAGCTCCGAGCCAACCAAGATGGCGTCTTGGTCGTGTCCAAAGGCAAAATGTCTCGCTCGCTCGTGCTGGGCGTGACCATGAAGGAGGCGCGCCCCCGCCTGAAGACGCTCGATCGCGATTTTCAGGAGCTCTTGGTCAAAGTGGGCCGCGCCAAACGCACCGCCTACCTCACGGCGGGTCACGGCGAGCTCGGTGAGGACGACGTGAGCGGCGAGCGCAAGGTGCAAGGCGTGCGTCAGCTGCTCGCTCGCCAAAACTACGACGTGAGAGACCTCGGCCTCGCTCAAGGTCTCGCTCAGGACGTGCCGAAAGACGCGGACGTCGTCTTGGTGCTGGGCCCCACGCGTCCCTTTGCGGAAGAGGAGCTCGCTTCGCTTCGCCGTTATGCGGATCGCGGAGGCAAGCTCTTCTTGGCCTTGGACATGGACGCGGCCGAGGACCAAGTGGCGGTCGCGCTGGAGCCGGGCGCTCGCGAGCGAGCCCTGGGGCAGCTGGCAGCCGTCGTGGGGCTCGAGCTCACGGCGACACGCCTCGCCAACGAGTCGAACCACGTGCGGCGGCGCTTCAACGACTCCGATCGGGTGATGCTCGTGACGTCCAGCTTCTCGTCGCACCCCGCCGTTTCCACGCTGAGCCGGAACACCCCGCGAGCCGCGGTGGTCGTGTCGGGAAGCGGCGGCCTCGCCAAGAGAGCCGACGCCCCCGCGGATTCCAAGGTGGACGTGGCAGTGAAGGCGCCGAGCGGCACGTTCTTCGACGAAAACGGCAACTACCGAAAGGACAAGGACGAAAAGAGCGAGAGCTTCGGTCTGGCCGTCGCGGTATCGCGCAAGGTGTCGCCGTCTGCGGAACCCAAAACCAAGCAGGACGACCCCCGCGCGGTGGACGTGGCCTCCGAAATGCGCGCGTTCGTTCTCGCGGACGCGGACGCGCTGACGGACTTGTTCCTGGTGAACGCGCCGAACAATCCGTTGCTCGTGGTGGATCCCATTCGGTGGCTGGGCGGCGAGGAGAGCTTCGCCGGCGAGGTGAACGTCGAAGAGGACGTGCGCATCGAGCACACGAAAAAGGGCGACCAGCTCTGGTTCTACGGCACCATTTTCGGTGTGCCGGCGCTGGTGCTCGGCGTCGGGCTTTGGCTCGGCCACCGCAGCAAGAGAGGTCGCAAGCGCCCCGCTCGACGTGTGAGCGAGCCCGAGCGCACGGACGAGGAGAAGGCGGCATGAAAACCTGGCGCATTTTGGCTCTTCATGGCGGGCTTCTGGTGCTTTCCAGCGTGCTCGCGCTGCGGGCCGCCTCCGACGTGGAGGCGCCCCGCGCGCTCGGAGAAAATGAGGTTCTGGTGTGGCGCGCCGGACCCAGCGCGCTCGAGAGCGTGCGCTTCGAGTCCAAGAAACAGACCGTCGTCTTTATGCAGCGCACGGACGCCAGCGGCCCCTGGTACGAGGTGCGCGTCGAGCGTGAAGCGAAGGCTCCGGCGAAGCCGCCCGCCAGCGAGAACGCCACCCAGGCGACGCCTCAAGAGCGTGAAAAGCTGGCGTTCGTGTCCGTCGTGGAGGGACGAAAGGCTGCCGAAAGCCTCGCGCCGCTCGTGGCGGTGCGTGCGGTGGGGCGCGTCGAAGACGCGCGCCTAGCGGAGTTCGGCTTGGACGAGCCCAGCGCGACGTTGAAGGTGCGCATTTCCGGGCGAGACCACACTCTTCAAGTCGGTGGCGCCACACCGGGCGGGCAGGACCGGTACGTGCGTCACACGGAGTCGAACGAGGTGTTCGCTTTGGCGGGGGACGTCATCAAGCGCTTCGAGGCGGCGGAAACCCGCCTCCTCGAGCGCGCTTTGCACGACTTCGGGGACGAGCCTCCGACGCGCGTCGAACTTCACCACGGCGACAAAAAGCGGGAGCTGGTGACCGCGAGTGGCAAGGCGGGCGGTTGGGCCGACGCAGGATCCAGCCAAGCCAACGAAACGGCCACCAACTGGCTCGGTAAGCTCGATCGGCTCCGCGTGAAAAGCTACGCGGAAGACGAGCAAAAGCTCGAGCCGCGTACGCCGGTTTTTCGCGTGGAGTACTTCGCGGGCAAACGACCCGTGGGGCGGCTCGAGCTGTACCGAGAAGGCGCGTCGGACGCGGCGGCGAAGGGCGCTTCCGACGCGCCCGCCGCCGCTGCGGCGAAGTACTTCGTGCGCACGGAGCACACGCGCTGGCCGGTAGAGGTTCCGTCGTCTGCGGCCGCCGAGCTCGAACAGGAGATTGGCTCCGTGCTCGAGTGAGGCCGCGGGGCGCGGCGCGAAGCGAAGCGCCGCGCCTCCGGTTCGGCGGGCTCGCGGCGCTGCCGTACCGGGGAGGTCGCCCCGCGTTGAACGCGCGGGAGCCCGGAGGCGTGCTGTCGTGCGCCGCTCGGTCGAGCAGCTGCGCCCAGTGGCGTGTGCGGCGCAGCCGCGGAGTGCGCGCTGCGAGTGCGGCGCAGCCGCGGAGTGCCTCGCTGTGCCGCGCGGCGAGTGCGGCGCAGCCGCGGAGTGCCTCGCGGCGAGTGCGGCGCAGCCGCGGAGTGCGCGCTGTGCCGGAGTGCGGGAGCACCGCGCTTCGTGTGGCGCTGCTTCCCCCAAAAAAAGAACGCCGCTCTCTCGAGGAGAACGACGTTCTTTTTCGGTGAGCGCCCGCTGGTCAGTCGCTGCCGATTTCGGCTTCCAGGCGGTCCAACTCGGCCTCGAGCGCGTCGGCGGAGACCACCCGTTGCGCTTCTTCCGCGAAGTCCTCGGGCGTGGGCACTCCGTCCACCACGGTGGTGGGCTCGTCCGGCGACAGCGCGTCGGCCCCCGCTGCGGGCAGCGCGGTTTTGGCGGAGGCCACTTCCGCCACCGGCGGGGGTTTGCTGGGTTGAACTTCTTCGGTCTTGGTTTCGGGAGCGCTTTCTTGCTTACACCCGATGAGGCCCAGCGCTGCTCCGAGCGCGGCCAGGGTCCAGAGCTTCGTTGTCATTTCTGTTCCCCCTTGGTGGAGGGCTCGGTGGTGGCGGGCTTTTCGGCCAGCGGCGCGGCGGGTGGGGCGACTGGCGTGGCCGGTCGAGCAGGCTGCGCAGCAGCCGGGGTGATGCTCGCGGGCGGCACCGTCTTTTCCAGTTTGTTCATGCGTTCGGCGTGGTGTTTGTCTTCCTTGGCGCGGAGCTCCTGAATGCGCGCCACGAGCTCGGGCTTTTCGCTGGCTTCCGCGATGGCGGCCAGGCGCTCGAGACGGGCGATGCGCCACGCGTGCCTGCGGAGCTCCGCGTTGAACCACCCGCTCTGGAGCTTCTTGCCGTAGGCCTTTTCGAGCGTGTCGAGGCTCTTTTTGCGGCGCTCGATGCGTTCACTACGCTCTTTTTCGGTCAGCTTTTCGAGGCGCTGGTCGCGCGCGGCGCGCGCTTCCGCAGGGAGCGGGGGCCTCACGGCGGAAGCGAGCTTGCCGCGGGATTCACGGAGCTTGTCCGCGAACTGGGCGTCCACCTCTTGGGCGGCTTTGCGCGCCTCTTCGTCGGTCTTGCCGGCGAGCGCAGCAGCGCGTGCGGCTTTGCGCTCCTCGAGGAGTTGCTTGTAGGCGTCGCGTGCGACGGCTGCGCCCGGGGGCTCCGTGGGGCGCCCCTCGGGCTTGCCGTCGGGAGCGCTCTTGGCGCCATCCACGCCGGGCTTGGCCGCGGTGGTTTTCTTGACGTCCGCCGGCGTGTCCTTGGCGAGTTCCCGATCGGTCTTCGCGCTCTTGGAGTCTTGGCCTGGTTCCTTTGCCGGCGCGGGTTTGTGCTCTTGGTGAGCTTTGGCTGCGGGCCCTGCCGCTGCGGGAGCGGGCCCGTCACCTGCCCACGACGAGCCGGCGCCGGTGATTGCTCCGGCGACGACGGCTGCCCCTAACACCACATTGAGTTTCATGGACGACTCCTTGTCTTGCCGCCATTGCTGGCGACGCCTCTGGTCCCCTCGTCGCCTTGTCGCCCCCGGTTCCTTCATGGTGGTTCCCGGGACGACAGGCGTACCCGCCGCCGAGGGTACTCTGAAGAAACTCCGAAGAAACACTCTGCTCACGTTCAGCGGTCCGTCGGGGCCCGGCTCCGCGCTTTGCGCTGGGTGGGGAGGCTTGATATCAGCTGAGGTGGCAACCCCCGTGAGCGCCCGTAACTTGGATTTCGCGACTTCTTGGCTCTTCGGAGGGGCCGCGCTGGCCGGCGCCGCGGGTCTCGCGGCCTACTACGTAGGGTCCCGCGCGGAGGTGGGAGAGTCGTCCTTGACCGACCTGGTGGTCCAGTCGCTGGGGCAGGGGAGCTGGGGGTTGGCCAGCCAGGTGACGCTGGGCGCGTGCGCCACGGCCGCTCTCTTGGGGGCCTTGGACGTGGGTCTCCGGCGCGCCGGGCAACGCAGGAAGCTCCGGTTCGACGGCATGGGAAAGCGCAACGTGCGCGAGACCATCGAGGAGGTGCGGCACCGCGTCGACGAATGCGTCCAGGTCGGAGCGCTGGAGGTTTCCTCCATGTTCGACGAGCTCGTGCGGGGTGCTGCGCTGGTGTCTGCGAGCGACATTCACCTGACCCCGGGCCCGACGGGCCTGGTTGCAACGTATCGCGTGCACGGCGTGTTGCACGAGGTGTGCAGCGTCCCCTCCGAGCACGGAAAACGGCTGGTGACGCGCGTGAAGGTGTTGGCGCGGCTCGATCCGTACGCTCGCAAACCGCAAGACGGCCGCCTCACGTGGGAGACCGACGGGGTGCGCGTAGAAGCGCGCGTCTCGAGCCTGCCGGCGGAGGGGGGACAGCGCATCGTGCTCCGCCTCGTCAGCGGAAGCCGCGCCGTGCCGGAGCTCGCAGAGCTCGGCTTCGAGCCGGAAATCACGCGCGGCATCACCGAGATTTTGAGCAAGCCGCAGGGGCTTTTGTTCGTGACGGGGCCCGTCGGCTCCGGCAAGACGACCACGCTCTACTCGGCGATGCAGCAAATTTCGCAGAGCCGCGGGGGGACCACGTCTCTCGTCACGCTCGAGGACCCCATCGAGCTTCAGCTGTCGTTCGCCACGCAAACGCAAATCAACGCCCAGGTGGGCATGACGTTCGCTCAAACGCTCCGCAGCGTGCTGCGGCAAGATCCGAACGTGCTCATGATCGGCGAAATTCGCGACCGAGAAACCGCCGAGATTGCCGCTCAAGCCGGTCTTACGGGGCATCTCTTGCTGACCACGGTGCACGCCGATACGGCCGCAGGCATTTTCGCGCGGCTCATCGAAATGGACGTGGAGCCTTTCGTGTTGGCGAGCGCGGCGGCTGGCTCGCTGTCGCAGCGGTTGGTTCGCACGCTGTGCACGAACTGTCGGCTCCCGCGTGCACCCGAAGAGTGGATGCTGGAGCGCCTGGGCCGCGTCGGCGTCGTCTTGGGAGACGCCGATTACTTCGAGCCGGTGGGCTGCGAGTACTGTGAAGGGCAGGGGTTTGCTGGGCGGCTCCCGATTGCCGAGCTCTTGGTGCCGTCGAACGAGCTGCGGCGCGCCATTCATCAGCGCGCGCCTTCGGCCGAGTTGCATCGTTTGGCCGTGGCGGAAGGCATGGTGCCGCTGCTCGAGAGTGGGCTCCAGCGTGCGCGCCGTGGGGAAACCTCGCTGGGTGAGGTGTTGAGGGTTGCCGGATGAGCCGCGCGCTCGTGTCGGCAGCGGCGCGCTGGAGCCGGTTCTTGGCGGGGTGGGGCGCGCTGGTCGTCCTCGGACATTTTGCGCTCGATGCCACCGCCTGGGCCGCGGAGCGGCGTGAGGCGGAGGAAAACGAACGGGCGCTGGGGAGGCGAGACGAGCGAGCCCTGGCGATGGAGCGGGCGAAAAACGCGCTCGAACGGACCCCTGCGGCGGACGATCGGGTCGCGAACGACGGAGCGGCGAATGACCGCCCCCCATCCGACCGAAGCGCGCCGCCCTCGGGGGCAGCGCCCGAGGCGACCTCCCGCGCGCGAACGAAACCTCAGGGAAGCGGCACGCCGAAGCGGCGCATGCTCTTCGTGGATTTGGGGCCGTCGCGTTCGGACGTGTTCGTGAATGGCGTGGGCGTCGGGCGTACCC
>JAEYVE010000151.1 GCA_023432025.1 Pseudomonadota bacterium | reverse complement strand
GTCGTGGTGGTGGTCGTGGCGGCGGTCGCGGCGGCGGTCGCGGCGGTCGTGGCGGCGGCGGCGGTTACGGCGACTGATTTTCGAGTCAGTTCGCGTCGCGTGCTGACGAATCTCCCGACGCGATGATGCACGCTGAAAGCGCCGAGTGTCCGCTGGAGCGGGCGCTCGGCGCCGTGCATTCTTCGTTCGCGATCTTCGTGTGACCCGAGCGTACCCCGAGTACGCCGAGAACGTCCCGAAGCTCGCCTCCAGTTGGTGTGTCCGTTTCGCGGAGCCCGTTTCGCCGCCGTGGCGTGCTTCTACGCGGCTCTCCGAAGGCGCTGCGCTTCGAGCCTCGTCGCCCGAGGCCTTTGCGGGGCGGAGGCGGAAAGCCTGGGCGGCTCACTCGGCGAGCTCTCTCCAACAAATCGCTCACGAATCGTCGAAGGAGGAACAGGCACCACATGTAGCTCACGAAACGACAACGTGAGGCATGCGAGCTGCCGCGCTGCGGCGTAGCAGAACGAAACACGCGCGCTAAACCAGCGCACGATGCCCTCCCCTTCGTGCCACGTCGCGCGCGACTCACGACGTCACGGCGGTTTCGCGTTCGCGCTGGCGCTGGCGCTCACCTGCGCTGGGTGCATGGTCGAGAACTACGACGACCCGAACGGACCGCGCTGGGCGGGCAACTTCGCGCCCGCGCGCGCGCCGCTCGCTGACGAGCTGCACGTCGTCACGTTCAACATCGAGTACGCCCTCCGAATCGAGCAGGCCATCGCAACGCTCGAGGACAGCGAAGAGCTCGCTCGAGCACACGTCCTTCTGCTGCAGGAAATGGACGAAGGCGGGAGCGAGCGAATCGCCGCTGCCCTGGGCTACGACTACGTCTACTACCCGGGCTCGCGGCTCGAGGACGGGCGCAACTACGGCGGGGCCGTGCTCAGCGTGTGGCCCATCGTGCATGACGAAAAGCTTCTGCTGCCGCACCTGGATCCCATGAACGGCCGCCGGCGCATCGCGGTGCTTGCCGTGCTCGAAACGCCTCGCGGACGAATCGGCGTCGCCAGCGTTCACACGAACGTCCCCACGTTGGGGCCCGAAGCGCGGCTGGATCAAGCGCGGTACGTGCGGGACGCAGCGCACGAGCTCGGTCTACCGGCCGTCGTGGGCGGGGACTTCAACACCTCCGACTGGGCGGTGGATAGTACGGTCGCCGTCTTCACCCAGAAGGGCTTCGAGTGGGCTTCGAAGGGTATCGGCGACACGGGCAGCGTCCACGGGCATCACTTTCTCGACCTGGACCACGTCTTCTCACGAGATCTTCCGAAGGTAGCGGCGGGGCGCGTCGACACCAACGCCAGCGATCATCGCGTGGTTTGGGTGACGCTCGACGCGAGCGCACTTCCGCGCGTGTCCGATAACGCCTCCGAAGACGTGGACGCGCCGTGATCCGCGCTCTGCCCTACGTGGTGTCGGGGGCGCTCTGCGCCTGTTTGGCCAGCGGCTGCGCCTCCTACGGCTCGCACTTGACCGCGACTCCCGTTCGCCCTGGCGACAATCAGGCGGGCCTGCACGTGGACGCCGTTTTGATGGATCGCGGCTTCGGCCCTCAAGTATTGCCGAACCCGGAGCTCGCGTTCCGAGTCGGGTACTCGGAGAACGTCGACTTCGGCGGACGCGTGAACGCGGCCGGCCTCGAGTTGAACTCGCTTCTGCGTCTAGAACGCTCGGAGGCGCTGGACGTGGCCCTGTCTCCCTATGTCGGCGCTGGCTTCGTGCCGCTCACGAACCGCGACACGGGCATCCTGCGGGCGCCTTTGGGCGCGCGCCTCCTGTTTGGTTGGCACGCCTCTCAGGAGGTCGACGTCGTGCTGGGTTTGACGGGCGCCGTAGAAGCACAAGCGCCGCTCTACAGCCTCGGTGGGCGGCCGGAGCACGTCCGCTTCTTGGTTTCTCCTGGCGGCTCGGTGGGCGCCATCTTTCCGTGGGGCGCGTCACTTCGCATCCATCCAGAGCTGAGCCTGACCGCGCCGTACGACCCGAGCGACCGCGGGCTCCACGACGCCAACTCCGACGGCTTCCAGAAGCCCATCGTTCAGGCCGGGATTGCATTCAAGTGGCTCACCGGCGGCCCATGAAGTGGCGCTCGAAACCGTCCGTTCATGGAGAGCGTGGCCCTGGCACCACTCCTCTTTGGCGGTCCAACGTGCCTGTCTCCCTTCCTGGTAGCGACTTTGGTGGCTGCCCCGATGCCCGCTGCGAGCGAGCCCACGCCGAACGTCGCAGACGCCACGCTCTTCATCCACTCGTCGCTTCCCCTCACCGTCCGCTCACGAGCCCTCGAAGACCCCGCCTTGCCCGCGGTGCAGCTCCACGAAGAGCCGACGTGCACGACTCCCTGCGCGCTCCGTCTCCCGACGGGTCCAAAGCGGCTCGCGGTCCTTCGTGGGATGGCTCCACCGCTCGAGGTATCTCCGGCTTTTCACCTCATGACCCGAGCCAGCGTCGAAGTCGAGGTCGTCTCGCACTCCGCCTCTCGGCGCACCGGATACTGGATGATGGCCATCGGCATTCCCCTCGGCATCGTCTCGACGAGCCTGGGGCTCATCCCCACGTGTGGAGACGATCAAGAGTGCCGACGTTGGGCGAGCTTGCCCATTTGGGGAGGCATCGGCATCGCGTCGTTCAGCATGCTCCTGGGCATTCCGCTCGCCACGCGGGAGGACGAAGCGCGCCTGCGGGTAGTCGCGAACGGGCGCGGCGTGGCGCTCCGCGGCGTGTACTGAGCTGCTCGCCGCGCGTCAGAACGCACCGAACATGTACAGCTCGCCCATGATCGTCGCCGCGTTGAGAACGCGCGGATCCGCGCCCTCGGACGAAGACGAGCGGTAGGCCAAGATCGGCGCCACGCCGATACCCATGCGCGTCAAGAGCGGCAGCTCGTACCAAAAGCGGTAGTAGCCGATGGACTCGGTCCCCTCGGTGTCGATGATGACGGTCACGTAGTGACGCCCGCGAAACCCCAGCTCACCGTAGCGAAGCATGTTGAAGCGCGACGTGAGCTCCACGGTTCCACCGACGGAAAAGTTGTAGGTGCGACCGTCCTTCTCTTCGCTCCGAAGCGACGTGACGCCGCTCAGCACGGCGAACTGCGCGTCGCCGCTCAGGCGATAGCGCATGCCGTTTCGGAACCGCAAAACGAGGTACTCTCCTACGCCGAGCCCCGCGCCTCCGAACTCGATCAAGTTCGAGCTCTCGAAATCGATGAACTGCGTCACGGCGAAGACGCGATTGTCGGGGTGCGACGTCCCCTCATCGCTCAAGTACGTGTTCCAGCCGTACATGGGGCCTTGGATGTACAGCTGCGCACCCACCACCTTGGACGGCATGAAGCTGCACGTCGCGTAGCCCTCGAAGAACTGGTAGGGCTCGATGTTTCGTCGGCCCGGACGAGGCAGGAGGTCGCCGTATTCCACGTCGAGGCCAACGTGGAGCGACGGTTCGTACTCCTGCTGCCCCTCGAGGTTCTGAGACGAAAGACGGTTGATGCCACCTTGCACCTCGATGTCCACGCGCCGGTTGCGCAGGGGCGGCGCGCCGTCGGCGAACGAGCGCCCCGTCACGAAACGCTGGACGCCGTACATGGGGCTGAGCGCCGAGCCGCCCAACTCGCGCCAAAGACGCTCGGGACCGCGGAGCGAGTCGTCGAACACCTCGTTCGAAAGGCGAAAGAGCGCTTCTCCGAGCACGGTGCCGCCGAAGGAGGTGGCGATGAAGTCGTTGACGGACGGGAGCTGCGTTTCGCCGAAGTACTCCCAAATGAAGCTACCGAACCAAGGAAGGGGCAGGCTTTCCCAGAAGTCGAGGCCCGCGCCGCGCGCCGAGCCGAAGTAGAGCGAGCCGTGGTACGGGTGTCCGAAAAAGTTCGTCTTGAAACTGTCTTGGTCGTAACCGAAGCCGGCTTCGAAATTCCGCTTCAGCGTCTCACGTGTGACGATGAACTTCGCGCGATCGTTCGTGAACCAATCGAACTGCCACCCGACCCAGTTGATCCACACCACGCCGGAGAGGGCGCGCAGAACCTCGACGACGCCGCGCTCCGGCTTGCCCAGGTTGTAGTCGACGGGAGGAAGCACGACCGGCACTGCCCCACGAAGCGCGAGCGAGGCGTGCCCCAGCACTCTCGGGGCGAGGGGCAACCGTAGCGAGAATCTCTCCGGCGGCTCCGCGAGCGACCGCACGACGAGCGGACGCGCCAACACAGCGGCGAAGGCGAGCTCGTCGTCCCAGGCGAGCGGAGGCAGCCGTGCTCGCAGCTCGCCGAGCACGAGACCGTGACTCGATTGCCACGGAGCTGGAGCTTCGAGCGGCGGCGCGGAGCCGACGGCGCCACCGCTCTCCCTGTCGGTCGCCACGGCGACAGCGGGCTCGCTCGAGTGCCCCAGCGCGAGCTCTGGCGCTCTCTCGCCGCGCGCCTCCTCGTCCAGCGCTGGCCCCGCCGCCAACACCGCTGGCGACCAGCAGACGAGCGCCAGCGCGCAGGGCGTCCTCCAATTCCGCAAAGCACACCCCTCGGGAGTCCAGAGTGCGACCCTCCTCCTTCAAGCGACCGCTCCAAGGCTGGACTGAACCCCCGACGTCGCGCCGCATTGACGTACGGCACGCGCCAGGCGATTTCGCTCGGACATGCACGAAGAATGCGGACGCCGTGCGCACCTCCCGGTGCACCAGCGATACGGAAAACGACCGTCGATTGCGCTTGCGTCTCACCTCGCGCCGCTGGCGCTCGTGGCCGCTTGGCTCGGTGCTGCCTGCGCTCCGTCCGCACCTCCGCGCGTGGTGTCGCCCACCACCGACACCGTAGCCGCTGAAGCGCCGGTAAGCGCCGCCGAGGACCTTTCCGTGGTGCACCTCAGAAAGGGCCAAGCCACGAGTCACCATCTCATCACGCTGCGCGGCAGAGAACAGCCCCACGTTCACGATCGCTCCGACCTCAGTGTTTTCGTGCTCCGCGGCGCTGTCGTCATGCATTTTGCCGATCGCGAGGTCAGGGTGGGCCCCGGGGACGTCGTCGACATCCCGAGGGGAGCGTTCCATTGGGCAGAGAACGT
The DNA here is from genome assembly GCA_023432025.1 of Pseudomonadota bacterium. Lineage (GTDB taxonomy): Bacteria > Myxococcota_A > Polyangia > Polyangiales > Polyangiaceae > NIC37A-2. The sequence goes on along the minus strand of JAEYVE010000151.1, from coordinate 2,610 downwards.
CTCCGACGAGCCCAGCCTCGCCTACGCCGTGTACTCTCCGGCGTTCGACGGCCAAGATCGCCGCGCCGTTCTGCCCAGCGCCGCACCCAAAACGCCCTCTGGACTTCCCACTGCACGCTCGACGACTCGCTGAGCAATTCATGGCGACGCACCCGCAGCTTCAATCCTGGCTCGACGCGCTCCTCGCAAGCGGCCCTCGTGCCATCAGCCTGGACGAGGTCGCGGAAGCCATCGGCGCCGCTGCCGTCACCCCCGCGGATATCGAGCACCTCGTCGACGAGCTGGAAAAGGCCGGCGCGAGCGTAGGCGTCGAGGCCAACGACAGCGCCACCTCGCTCCTGGCTCTGGTGCTCACCTCGGCTCGTGCCCTCCGCGCCACGCTGGGACGGAACCCGACGTCTGGCGAGCTCGCGGCTCACTCCGGGCTCAGCGTGAGCCAAGTGAAGAGCGCTCTTCTCTTGGCGCAGGTGCTCCAGCGCTGAGCCCCTCGCGTGAGCTCGATGCGCCGGGGCGGGGCCGGAGCGATCCAGGGCTCAAGGGAGCAGAAGCGTCGAGCCCGTGGTCTTTCGCGCCTCGAGCGCGCGATGAGCGTCGGCGACGTCCGCGAGTGCAAAGCGCTGCCCCACCGGAATGCGCACGGCGCCGCTTCGAATCACGGCAAAGAGCTCCGCTGCGCTGGCCAAGAGCTCCTCTCGTGTAGCCGTGTAGTCGAACAACACCGGACGCGTCACGAACAAGGAGCCGCGTGCGGCCAGGAGCGAAACGTCGAGAGGCTCGGGCTTCCCCGAAGCGTTGCCGAACCCCACCAGGGTTCCCCGCCGCTCCAAGCAATCGAGGCCGCGACGGAATGTGTCCTTGCCGACGGAATCGTAGACGACCCGGACTCCCTGGCCCGACGTCAGCTCGCGCACCCTTGCGACGAAGTCCTCGCGCGTCGTCACCACGACCTCGTCGCAACCGTACCGCTTCGCCAACTCGGCCTTGGCGTCACTCGACACCGTGCCGATGACGCGCGCCCCCAAGGTCCGAAGCCACTGGCAGGCGATCGATCCGACGCCCCCCGCCGCGGCGTGGAGCAGAACGTTGTCGCCCGCAGCGACACGCACCGTGCGACGCACCAGGTACTCGACCGTCATGCCCTTGAGCAGGCCAGCAGCGGCGGTTTCGTCGTCCACGTCGTCAGGCAAAGGCACCAGCAAACGCGCCGGCAGGTTGCGCGCCTCGGCGTACGCGCCAGGCGGACCTCCTGCGTACGCCACTCGCTGCCCCACCGACCAACCGCTGACGTCCGCGCCGAGGGCTTCTACGTATCCCGCAGCCTCCACGCCCAAGCCGTGCGGAAAGCCGGAAAGCTCGTAGAGACCCGTGCGGTGGTAGGTGTCGATGAAGTTCAGGCCGATGACCGTGTGGCGCACGCGGACTTCGCCGGCGCCGGGCTCGGGCAGCTCCAGGTTCTCGAGTCGCAGCACCTCGGGCCCGCCCGTTTCCGAAATTCGCACCGCTCGCGTCATGCGTTCATGATAGCGCCGCCTCGAGCGCCCGCCCCCAGTGGCTCGTGAACCCGCACGCGCTGGCCGAGGACACCGATGGTGAAGGCGGCGTATTCACGACCAAATACGCTCGAGCAGAGCGCCCACGCTCTCCACGCTGGCTCGTTGCAAACGGTCAGCATGCGCCAGGAGTGTACGGTCACTGCCCAGAGGACCGAACAAGGTCACTCCGAACGGTAGCCCGGCGTGCCGCACCCCCGGCGCGCGAAAACCCGCGGGTACGGCCACTGCAGCAAGATCCAGGAGATTGGCGAAGTTCGTGTAGTAACCGAGCCGCGAGTTCGTCCCCCAAGGATCGAGCGCCACCTCGGCGTGCGTGAACGTCGTACCCGTCGTCGGCAGCAGGAGCACGTCCATGCTCTCCCACGTTCGCGCGACCGCGCGGCGCAGCTCCTCCAAGCGGTGCATGCCTCGAAACACGTCCGCTCCCGAGAGACGCCCGCCCGCCAAGATGATCTTTCCAACCGTCGGATCGAGCACTCCGCTCCCCTCTCGGGCGGACTCCCGTTCGATGAGCTCTCCGACCGCGGCGTAGCGCTCGGCGACCCATCCTCCGCCGTACAAGAGCTCCGCGCACTCGCGGAATGGCTCGAAGCTCACTGGGACGGCAGTACCACCGAGCCGCTCGCACGAGGCGACCGCATCCCGGTACAAGCGCGCCGCATCCTCGTCGCCGAAGAACTCGAGCTCCCGCGGCACGCCGAAACGAAAGGGCGCCTCCGAAGGCGCATCGAGCACGACAGCTCGCGAGTACGGCTCCTCTGCGTCGTAACCCGACGAGACATCCAAGACGAGCTGCGCGTCCGGCGCGCTGAGCGCGAAAATGGACACGCAATCGAGCGAACGACACGCCGGCACCACACCTCGCGTGCTGAGCGCGCCTCGCGTGGGCTTCAGTCCGATCAGGTTGTTGAACGCCGCTGGGACACGACCCGATCCGGCCGTGTCCGTGCCCAACGCGAAGCTCGCAAGACCGAGCGCCACCGCAACCGCCGACCCGCTGCTGGAGCCGCCGGACACGTACCTCGAATCGAACGTGCTAGAGCACGCGCCGTAGGGC
>JAEYVE010000041.1 GCA_023432025.1 Pseudomonadota bacterium | reverse complement strand
GCTCAAGGTGGGCCTCTATCCGCTCGAGGACGACGGAATTACCTGGGATTTGGACTGGATCCGCCGCGCAGACCGGTGGATTGCCGCCATGAACGAGCGCGGTATTTACTGCCAAATCAACCTGTTCGATCCGTGGTCTCGCCGGTTGGGCTCCGCGTTCGAGTTCACGACGGACAGCCGCGCTCACGTGCTCGACGCTTGGGCGGAGGGACGCGAAGCAGAAAAGGAAAACTACGTTCGCTACCTCGTGGCGCGCTTCGCGGGGTACGACAACGTCACGTGGGAGCTCGGCAACCGCGTCTTGTACCCGGGGCTCCGCGCCGAAACGTTCATCGCGGAGGCAAACCTGCGCTACGTGCCTTGGCTTCGAAAGTACGATCCGTACCAAACGGCCATCGCCTTGTCGGACGTGGCGCAGGCGCGTGAGGTGGCGGGCATCGACGTCGAGGAGCCGCGCTTCAACACGGACTTGCCGGGTCCGCTGGACGCCGCGCGCCCGCGCGTCGTCAACGAGCTGGTCCACGACTGCGTCACGGACGGCGATCGCTCACGCGCTTACCTGGACGCTACGATCCGCAGTCCGGAGTTTCGACGCTGTTATCGCGAAGCCAACTGGATCGCGTTCACGAGCGGCGCGACCGGCTCCGCCGCGGCGAGTTGGCTCGATCTTTCGCGCCCCCTGAACACCGCGGCCAAAGACGTCTTCGCCGATCTCGGTCGCATGAAGCGCGTCATCGATCAGCTCCCCCTCCGCTACGATCAACTCTCGAGCGACACCACGTACCTCGTTCGCGGCGAAGGTCATCGGGGTACGTTGAGCCTGCCCGGCTACCTCTACGTTTCGTACTTTGCCGGTCCCTCCAAGGCGGGCACCCTGGACGTGAGCGTGCCGAGCGGCACTTACACTCTGCGCTGGTTGGACCCCACGCGTGACGCTCCGCTCTTGGAGGAGGAAATCGTTGCGCCCCCGCAGGCAGGGCGCCAAGCGCTCTCGCTACCGCGCCCGGCAGTGGAGGACGACGCGGTTTTGCTGCTGATTGGCCCCGTCAGGCGACCCATTCGTTGATGGAGCAAAAAGAGCGTCAGAAAATCCACCACCGCGGGACAAATCCTATCGAGAAGAAACAAACGACTCGAATGACGGCGCCTTGGACAGTCGGGCAACGGCCCAGGTACGCTTCAGAAATCTCGTCGACACCGGCCCACCGCTCAGTTACCTTCGAGAACGCATCTTCCGTGTGCGATTCCATGCGCCAACTCCTCCGTTACGCTCCTCTCCTTGCTCTGCACGTCGCCTGTAGCGTGTACGACGAGAGTCTGGTCGGCGGTGGAAGCAGCAGCGTGGGGGGCACCAGCGGCAGCGGTAGCTCGTCGAATGGCGGCAGCGGCGGCATCAGCTCAGGCGGTGGCGGCATCACCGGCGGCACAGGTTCGTCGGACGCCGGCGGCATGGCTGGCGCCGGCGGAGACGGTGACGGCGGCAGCGACAGTAGCGGCGGTGGCACCGCTGGCGGTGGCGGTGGCACCGCTGGCAGCGGCGGCAGCACCGGTGGTGGCACCGGTGCAACGGGCGGCGCCTCCGGCGGCAGCGGCGGCAGCGGCGGGGGTACGCCGGTCGTGGTGGGCCTCATCGACGACTTCGAAGATGGCAACAACGCCACGAAGCTCGGCACCTATTGGTTCGTGGCAGCGGACGAGTCCCCCGACCCGCCCTGCACCATTCTGCCCACGAACAGTCGCCCCGTGTTGCTCCCCGAGCCACGCGGCGGCAGCAATCGCGCCATGCACTTTCAGGGCACGGGCTGTAGCGGTTGGGGGGCACAAGGTGGCTTTGATCTCAAAGGCGCCACCGCAGGCACGGCTTACGATGCCAGCGGCTATGCTGGTATCTCGTTCTGGGCTCGTCGCGGCTCCGCAACGACGGACGACATCTTGAGCGTGGAGATCGCCACCAACGACACCCACCCGCTCGGCGGAAAGTGCGACGACCCCAACGGCGCGAGCCCCACGCCCTCGGCCACGGACGATTGCTACGGGCACTACGTTTGGTCGGACACGTTCACGACGGACTGGAAGGAAGTCCATATTTCCTTCGAGACTGGTCTAACCAAGGCGCCCGGCGCGGGCCCCAGCGACATCGACAAGTCCGCGCTGCGACAGATCCTGTTCTCGTGGAAGGTCGGCACGGACTTCGACTTCTGGATCGACGACGTCAAGTTCTACGAGTGACCCGCGCAGCCTGCGGCGGCTCGGCACTACCAGCGCCCCCAAGCAGCGCGCGCTGCTCGCGCGCTTCTCGAACCGCCCACAAATACACGCGTCGATGAAACACGCGCTCTCGCGGCTAGCCCGCTCGGGGCGAGCCCGTCTTGCCAGACCTCACGGCTCATGCGAGGTTCGCCGCCCGAAATCGCGGGCTAGCGGCTCGCAAGCTCCCGTAGCTCAGCTGGATAGAGCAACGGTTTCCTAAACCGTAGGTCGGACGTTCGAATCGTCTCGGGGGCGCCACATAACACCCTGTTCACTGTCGCAAAGGCGTAGCGCCTCGCAGTTCAGGCCTACACGTCGCCGTTTCAAAAGCGCGGGGATCCCCGGACGCAACGGCAACCCTGACGCTCCCAAGAGACACCTCGACCCGCCGAACGGGCGGCGACGAGCGCCGCCCCGTCTCGCCGCCCCGCCCCGCCTCGCCGCCCCACTCACCAAATCACCACGCCCGCCCGAAACTCTCCCGTCGCCGGGCTGCCCCGTGGTAGCTCCGCCCCATGGGGCTATTGACCTTCGGACTCAACGTGACGTTGGACGGATGCTGCGACCACCGTGTGGGCATCGCGGACGACGAGCTGCACGACTACTTCACGCAGCTGATGGACGCAGCTGGGGCAATGCTGTGGGGGCGCGTCACTTACGAGCTCATGGAAGGCGCTTGGCCGGCGGTCGCGCGTGACGAAACCGCGCCGCGCGCGATGCGCGACTGGGCCCTCAAGCTGGAGGCCAAGCCGAAGTACGTGGTCTCTGCTTCCCGCAGCGACTTTCCGTGGAACAACACCTTCCGCATCACGGGGGATTTGCGTGAGGCCGTGACGCGGCTGAAGGAAAACACTCCGCAAGGCGTGCTCGTGGGCAGTCCTCGGCTTTCGATGGAGCTCGAGCGACTGGGGCTCATCGACGAGTACCGCCTCGTCGTTCACCCCGTCATCGCCGGACACGGGCCCTCCTTGTTTGAGGGGCTAGAGCCCTCGCGACACCTCGAGCTCGTCTCCACGAAGCAACTGAAATCCGGCCAGCTCGCGCTGCACTACCGCCGCAAGGCGGAGTGACTCGATTCCGCGCTCGAGGACCTTGGATCTGAGAGCGGCGGCCCGTCCCAACTTTGCGTCCGCCCCTCGCCGATCACGGTTGGCAGCGGTTCTGCAAGAAGAAGACGCGGTTGTCGGGTTGCTGGGTAGTGACGGCCAGATCGGGCGCGCCATCTCCATCGAAGTCTCCAGAAGCGATCGCCGTGGGGCTGGCGACCCAGGAGCCGCGGTCGACGGGCGCAATGGCGTAGCTGGTTGCGGGCTCGAACGTACCGTCCCCGACGCCGAGCAGAATGCTGACCGAGCTCGAAGAGTGGTTGGCCGTCGCGAGATCCACAATGCCGTCCCCGTCGAAGTCGTCGACGACGACCGCACGAGCGCCCAGCGGCACCGTGTAGCGGACGGCTGGCTCAAGGACGTCCTCTGAGCTTCCCAAGAGCACACTCACGAAATCACCGGAGGAGGCGGCAACGAGATCGCTCGCGCCGTCTCCGTTGAAATCTCCGGTCGCCAAGGCCGTGTACGCGTACGCGGCGAACCCACGCGCCATACCGAAGGTGCCGTCCCCGTTGCCGGGTAGCACGTTCAAGGTCGGATTGGTCGAGCTTCCGACGGCCAAGTCCAGCTGCCCGTCCCCGTCGAAGTCCCCTGTCGCAATGGAGCGCGGCATGTCGCCGACCGCGTAGTGCGCGGCTTCCGCGAAGGTGCCGTCTCCGTTGCCCAAGAGCACGCTGACGGATTCTGCGTCGTAGTTCACCGTGGCAACGTCCAGGTCTCCGTCGTCGTCCAAATCCGCGACTGCTACGTGTTGTGGCCCCTCACCAACGCCGTAGAGCACGGGCGCAGAAAGGCCGCCGTCTCGAGCCAAGAGCACGCTCACCTGATCGTCCCTGCCCGTCACCACCACGTCGGGCGTGTCGTCCCCGTCGAAGTCGCCCACGCCGAGCGCCATGGCGCCCGCAGGTACCGCACGGCCTTGCCGCTCGAAGGTGCCGTCTTCTCGAGCGAGCAAGAGCGCAACCCCGACGGATACGGTGTTCGCCGTCACCAAATCCAGTCGGCCATCTCCGTTGAAGTCGCCACTTTGCGCCGACATGGGGTTTTCCCCAATCCACTGATCGAGTGGCGCGCCGAAGCTTCCCGGACGCTTCCCCGGAAGCACTTTCAAGAAAACGTCCCCGACCAACACGAGATCCAAGACGCCGTCATCGTCCACGTCCGCCGTGGTCATCGAACGCGGGGTGGAGCCAACGGCGAAGGTTTCCGTACCCTCGAAGGTTCCCTCGCCCGTGCCCTGGCGAACCGTGAGCAAGTCCAAAGCCGAGTTGGGCGTGACCAAATCCACCTTGCCGTCGCCGTCGAAGTCCGCCACCGCGAGACACTGCCCGCCCGTGCTCGTGACCGTCGTCGCGCTTCCGAGCGCGCCCGTGCCGTCGCCCAGGAGCACGCCGTATCCGTTCCATCCGTTGTGGACCGTCACCACGTCCAGGTGACCGTCTTCGTCAAAATCCCCCGTGGTCAGCGAGCGCGGCATATTGGCGACCGGGTAGAACACGGCCGACTGAAAGATGCCGCCACCCTGACCCAGCAGCACGGCGAGGGTGTTCCCCGAAGTGTTCACGGTGAGCAGGTCGAGATTGCCATCCTCGTTCAGATCTGCCGCTGCGATTGCGTAGGGTTGGCCGCTCACGGGCAAGGCCACGCGAGCGCCAAAGCTCCCCGCTCCGTTGCCGAGCAGCACGCTGACCGTGTTCGCATTCGAGTCCGCAGTAGCTACGTCGAGGTGGCCGTCGTCGTTGAAGTCCCCCGCCGTGACCGATACCGCGCCGGCGCCCGCTGCAAAGCTCGTCGGCGCCTCGAAGGTTCCGTCCCCACCGCCCAGCAAGAGAGTCACCGTACCCGCGGTGTGATTGGCCGTCACCAGATCCAAATGACCGTCTTCGTCGAAATCCCCCGTCACGAGCCCGTAGGCGCCTTCACCTGCGGCATGGCCCGTCGGCGCGCCAAACGCGCCACGCCCGTTTCCTAACAGAACGCTCACAGCGCTCGACTCGTAGTGTGTCACCGCAGCGTCGAGCGTGCCGTCCTCGTCGAAGTCGCCCATGACCAAAGAGTTTCCGATATCAGGCAGTCGGAACGCGCCGACGGCGAGGAGCGTTCCGGCGAGGTGTGACGCGCACTCGAACGTGCCACCGCCCGCGCCACCTTCGCCGATGGCGCCGCCCATGCCACCGCCCGCACCTGCCGCGCCGCCGTCGCCCGACTTCGCGCCGCCGCCGCCCGACTTCGCGCCACCTCCTCCGGAGCGCGCGCCACCGCTTGCGACCTTCGCGCCACCCGCACCAGCGCCGCCCGCGCCTCCGCCAGGAGGACTCCCCCCACCTCCAGAGCCTTTTCCACCCTCGTGAGGTGTCTCACCGCTCCCGCAAGCGCAGAGCAAGCCAATCGCAGTGAAGCACAAGGAAGCTCGAATCCAGTCCATCGGGCGGGCATTCTGTCCCCAGAAGCCCTCGAAGTCAGCCGCGCCTTGGGGGCGCGAAGCTCCGGCTCGAAGGGCACCGACGCAGGGCGCGCGTCCTCTCAGCTGACCGCCTCGATGACGCTGCCCAAGTGCTTCATGCCAGAGCCGACGACGACCTCGTCGAACGGTCCGCTCGCGAGAGCCTCGTCCAACGTGTGCAAATGTAGCGACCGAGAACGTCTACGCCGAACGAGTGCGCTGAACCGCGGCGTAGAACACGAAGCGCGCGCCTTCTGGGCCTCCGATGAGCCGCAGCGAGGAGGAGCCCGACCCGGGCGAAGGCGCTCGGTCGAGCCAACCAGCGTCGCCCGGTTCGAGCGGCGTTTCGTCGTCGCGCGCGCGGACGGAACCCGCCAGCACGTCGACGAAGCGACTCCTGGACGAAGCGGTGCTTCGTCACGGTCTCTGAGTTCGCCGTCGAGCACCAGCGTGACCGTTTCACAGGGCAAGCCGTCAGGGACACAGGGCAAGCCGTCAGGGACACAGGGCAAGCCGTCAGGGACACAGGGCAAGCCGTCAGGGACACGGGGCAAGCCGTCAGGGACACAGGGCAAGCCGTCAGGGACAGGCAGGCCGACCGTGCGGCCGGCGCAGACCGCGCCATGACGGTTGCAGGGCCGCACGATCTGTCCCGGAGTGGGTCCACCGCCACCCGGGACCTCGGCGACGGCGCCAACCGGGAGCAGGGCGTCCGTGTTCGATGCTGGTCGCTTGCCGCCCGACGAGACGATCCGAATGAGCCAGCCCGCCGACACACGTGTCTTCAGGCGCTTCGCGACGAGCGACGATCCGCCGCGCACGACGAGAGCACCCTCGAACGTCGAACTCGACGACCACTGAAATCCGTTCACGAGCATCGACTACGAAGACGTGTGCTGAATGTGATTGCGTCACTTCTGCCCTCGGATGCAAAGGACACCTGCATCTTTGAGTCGGAGCGAGCCAGAACCTTCACGGAAAACTTTCGCAAGCGCATTTCCGCGCAGCGTGTACCCCGAGGGCGTATCCGACGCGTCGAATCGCTGGAAGCAGCTCGCTCTTTGGGTGTACCGACCAGGATGTATGTGTTAGTGGTGCGTGTCGTTCGCCCTCACGCGGACATCACAGCGGGGAAGCTGCGTTTCGTCGCGCCATGTCGGCGCGGCGGCGCGCGGCCGCGCCATTTTGGAGAACCATCTGATGAGAGAGCAAAAGCCGACGCTTCGTCGGCTGGTTCCGCTCGCGTTCCTTCTGCTCACCACGGGCTGCCCGGGCCCTGGAGACGGTTGGGTCACGGCGGACTACCAGCCCAGCCCCTCGGGGCCGCCACCCGAATCGGGCACCGTGCAAGGCCTGACCGTTCTGGTGAGCTTCCAGGACGAGACGATCAACGACACGCAGGCAGTCAAGCTGTACCGCGCCATCAACGAAACGGGCTACACGGCGGACGGCAACTCGGGGTCCGTGAAGGACTACTTCCTGGACATGTCCAATGGCCAGCTCACCGTGCAAAGCAGGGTGGTGCGGGTCCAGGTGCCCCACAACAAGGCATTCTACGACACCACCGCGAAGGACGACTTCTACGCTCCTCCCGGGGCCCAGTCCATCGACGCGGTCACGACGAGCGGCCCCTCGATGGAGCTCCTGAACGCCGTGCTCTGCAAGGTGCGCACCTGCAACGGCGTGCCCCCGAGCTACCAAGAGGTGACCGCCTCCGGCGTTTCATCACCCAAGACCGTGGATCTGGATTTCTCGACGCTGTCGACGCGTCGCCTCGCGTTCTGGCCGGACGTGTACACCCGCGATTTCATCGGTAACTCCGACCTCACGACGTACGCCAGATACATCGACGTTCCGGACCTGGAGATCTACGAGTACATCAGTCTGCTGTACGCGGGGAATACCAGCCGGAGCCATGGCCAGGGCCTCTGGCCACGCTCCGTGCCGTCCATCGGCACCGTGGTGCCGGGCACCAGCAACGCCGTACGTCTCGGTCGCTTCCAGATTCAAGGAACGCGCACGACCGGAAGCAACCCGAACGAGACCTTCACTGGCACTCTGATTCACGAAACAGCGCACACGCTCTTCGATTTGCCCGACCTCTATGACGGAGGTCACGAAATGGGCCTCGAGGCGAGCCGCACGTTCACCAACGGTATCGGCAGGCACGGGCTGATGGGGCACACCGGCAACGAGAAGAAGGCGGCCATCCTCAGCGGGCCGCTCAAGGATCGCCTCGGCTGGGCGAACATCCTCGATATCAGCGACTTGGCCGAAGGCACGACCGTCACTCTCCAAACCAACGGCGCCCAAGTGGCGCGCTACTGCCGTCCGGTTTCGGCGTTCGAGGAGTGCTACTACATCGAAGCGCGCTCGGCGTCGCATCCACGCGGGCCCTCCGGCTTCACCCCCGACACGCCCGACCAAGGGCTCGCCATTTGGCACTCGGAGAACAGCCGGAACGTCGTCGACTTCGTGGTGAACAACCACTCCGAGGGCACGGCCAACCTGCACTATGAGGTAGCGCTGGTCCAGGCGGACGGAAGCAGGGAGCTCGAGGGCGCCCAAGGCAGCGCCAATCAGGCCAACGACTACTTCAAGGCGGGCTACGCAGACCGCTTCGACGCCTCGACGACACCGAGCTCGCATTGGTGGGACGGCACGGAGAGCGGCCTGGCCATCCGAAACATCTCGGCCGTGGGCAGCACGATGAGCTTCCAAATCGGCGAGCGTCCGGCCTCCCGCATCCACGTCGATACCGACGCGAACGTGCAGGTGAACACCGGAGCGCCCACCGTGAAGGTAGGCGAGGTGCGACAGGTAACGTTCACGCCCTCGCCTGGCTACGCGTACGACGTCGTGGTCCGCGGGCATTGGCCCGTCAACGCCAGCTGGCTCACGGGGCAGCAAGTGTTCCAGATCACGGGCTCCGTGCGGGACAACTACATCCGCGTCGTCTCGTATCCGGCGAGCCAGCAACCGCCTGCGGCGTCCGCGGATCGGAAGCTTCGGGTCTCCGTCGCCGGCGGCGCGCTGGTCACGGCCTACGGCGAGGACTCACGAATTCACCAGCCGCAGTCGAGAGTTTTCGACGTGCTCAATACCTTCGCCACTTTCCGGCCCGGGCAAGACACGAGCTTGAGCTCCCGCTGGAGTAACCGAAACTTCGACATGTTGTTCCGGACCTATGCTGGTCGGGACGGAGTGCGCCTGTTCGCCAAGGCGGAGCCGGGCTTCGTGCTTTCCTCCATCAACTCTTACGGGCTCACCTTCGCGGGGTCATCGCTGAACAATGTCGCGTACCGCAAGTCGGCGAGCGGCTACGTCTCGGTCCCCTCGAACAACAGCCAAAACTACACGGTGGCGGCCTTGGTGAACGCCGAGCAAATCCCCGGCTACTTCTGCCGAGCGGGCGCCGTGGAGGAATGGCGGCCCGACCGCATCTACCGCGGCGTGGGCGACAAGGTGCGTTACGGTGACTACATCTACTCGAGCAACGTGCCGCGCGCCTTCCTTCGCGGAAACGTGGACGGCAACTTCGTGCCGGTGCCTTCGCCCGGCGCCAACCCGGAGAACAGTCCCAACTACTGGACTCGTTTCGCCAGCTGCAAGGCGTACACCGAGAGTTGCTCCGGCGTCCCCGAGTGGTCTTTGGGTGGAGACGCCGTCACGGCGAATCCGAGCACCTCGACGTGGGCCAACGGTAGCTTCGGCGTCGGCGACCGCGCCGTGTTCAATGGAGCATTGTACGAGTTCTCGCTCCGTAGTCCCCACGAGGTGCCCGGTGCCTTCGAGCACCAGCAGCTCCTGTCGGGCGCGGAGGACTTCGCCGACATCGACAAGAACATCCCCATTTACACCAACCACTCACTCATCAGACCGCGCGCTGCCGCGTGGAAGCTGCTCGGAAACTGCAGCACGCCAGCGAACTGGCAGCGGGCAACCATCGTGCCGTCTCGGGGGGTGACCTCGGTCCAGCCGAACGGTTTGAGCTACGTGCAGCACGATCCGACGGAGCCCGTCTTCGTGACCGGCATCACGAGCGGTTGGAGCTTCAACTTCAACCTCGCACCGGGCTACGTTCTGGACGACGTTTACGTCGGCGGAGTCGCCAAGGGCCTGTCACCGAGCGCCCGCTCGACGACCGTGCCTTACGTTGCGAACGGCATTCCCCCGTACATCGAGGTGAAGGCCGTCTGCACGAGCCCGGTCTGCGGAGGTGCGGCGGCAGCGCAGGTGACGTGTGATCTGGGACCTGCTCAGCACTGGGGCAATGGCTTCGTTTACTCGAACGTCAAGGTGACGAACGTGAGCGGCGCCCCCATCACCAACTGGCAGGTGCGCCTCGACTTCGCAGCTCCCCCGGACCTGTGGGGCTCCTCCGGTATCAACTACCAAGTGAGCGGTAACCAGGTCGTCGCCTCCAACATGTACTCGTGGAACGGCAACTTGGGTGTCGGCGGGAGTTACCAGTTCTCCGTTGGAGGTAACCTCACTTCGGCCTTCGTGCCCCCCACGTGCACGGGTCTCTGAGACCGAAGGAACGCGCGCCCCGTTCCGGGCGCCAAAGAACGTAGCTTCGCGCCCCGCCAACTTCCGTCGGCGGGGCGCAGCTCTTTCGAGCTCCCGCGAAGTCGAAAAGCGAGCCAAGTCAGGGAGCGACAGACGCCGCTTCGCCCTGTGTTTCGACTCGCGCACAGCTCCGCAGCGGCGCTTGCCCCTCGAGCTCGAGGCTCGCGAGACTCGGGCTCTCGACCTTCAGCGCGCCCTGGTCTCCCGAAAAGTCGATATCGGACTGGGCCGAGAGCCAGAGCTCCTTTCCGTCCTTCTTCACGGTGACGCCGCCCTCACCACTCTCCACGACGAACCATTGTCCGTTGGTGCATTCGTAGGTGAAGGCAGACACCTCTTCGCTGGGAGGAGCCACGCGCACGAGCTCGCTCGTTCCGGACTCCGAAGCGACAGCGGCTTCTTGCGCTTGAACCGCTCGTTCACGCGACGCCTTGACGGAGGCAGGGTCATTGCAGTCCCACACTGCGCTCGTGATGCTGCACTTGCCCTGCGCAGTCTTTGGATAGCGACTGGTGTAGGACTTTCTAGAGCACCCGAGCACGGCAATCACCGCAATCCCCAGTCCGACGAAGACTCGCGACTTGTCGAAAATCCCCATCCGGAAATGATGCGCCGGAAAAGCCGTTGGAGCGGCCGGTCGCTTCGGGTGACGAAGCTGCGCCTAGCCCGGACCAACCCAGCTCGAGCGGTCTATTCAGCGTTACGGCACCATCAATTGCGCACGCACGCGCTCGGCGTCGCCCAAAAGGGCCTGTAGATTGGCGCCCGCGCGCACTGCGCTACCCAGACGAGGCCCGACGCAGCCCGCCAACACGGCGCCAACGACGGCTTTTCGCTCGACGCTGGCGCTCGAACGCATTTCGTCGATCACAATGCCGAGATCGTCCACGAAGCCGTTGACGCTGCCGGCGACGCGCACGGCCTGAGGCATGAGGCTGCGAGCAAGCGATGCAATACGGGGCAGATCCCGTCGCAGCACCGCAGCGACATGGGCGTAGTGCTGCGCGTGCGCGTCACCGAACCGCACGTCCACCTCCGCGGCGCAGGAAATGTCTCTGAGGGCGCGCACGCCGCACTGAGTGGTGCATTCGAGCGACGCGTCCGGCAGGGAGAAATCGAAGCCGCACGAGGCAGCGGCGGCCTCCACTCCACCCTCGAGCGTCGTGGTGGTCGCGAGCGACGCCGCCAAATGCGGCGGGGCCGAGCACGTCACCCGGCTGAACACGTCCGGCTTTCCGGTAATGCATTCGCCAGCGCAGCGCGCCAGCGCTTCTTGCGGCAACGAGCAGCGGATTTCACCCACCCTCACGGACAATCCCGCAGCGCGCAACGACGGCAGCGCGGTGCTCGTCCGAGCCAGCGCCACCTCGCACGCGTTGGCCCCCTCGGGCGGCGGCTCTCCGAACGCGCCTGCCAGGTTCGAGCAGAGAGCGTCGGTTTCCTGGCGCAGCTTTTCTGCGGAAGCTTCGAGCTCGCTGGCGAGCCGCATCATGCGCTCGATGCGCGCTGCGAGCGGCCGCTCGATACCAAACGCACTCGACAGATCGAAATCCGCGCGACCATCGAGCGCGGGGCACTCGAACAAGCTTTTTTCTGGGACGGAGGCAGTCGCGCCAGATTCCGGTGTTTCAGGCGCCGGCGTAGACGAACATCCCACCAAAGCGAGCGCCAAGGCGAGTGTGAGTGTTTGTGTATTCAAGAAACCCCGATGCTCCGGTATTTGATACGCCTGAGCGAACCGTGAGAACTTTGACACTTGCGCCTTACCCAAATCTGCGTGTTAACTGACACCTCAGTCAATGCGTCTTCGTCCGAGCTCGCTCTTTTTCTTCGGCGCCCTGGCACTGAGCGTTCGAGCGTCGGCACAAACGCCCACAGTGGCTCCTTCCGAGGTCGAAGCTTCGCCTTCCGCAGAATCCGCGGACTCATCGGACACACAAGACGCGCCCTCGAGCGACGCAGCGCCGCATTACGAGCCGTCTGTCGAAGATCCGCCCGCCACGACCGCGGCGGCGGTCAGTCGCGTGCTGGTACTCCACGACGGCCGCCGAATCGAAGGCATTTTGCTCGAACAGGTGGCGGGGGCCTACGTCATCGTGTTGGTCGATGGCCGCCCCGAGGCCGTCGATTGGGAGCGCGTGGCAACCATCGACGGCATGCCGCGCCCACCCGTACCGCCAGCGGGCGCTGGCTCGCTCATTCCGTCCGATTTTGCGCCCGGAAACGTCAAGTCGCTCGTGGAGGAAGGACGCAAAGCGTCCGAAACGGTGGCAGGCCTTTTCGCCCCCCAGGACGGCAAAACCTTCATCGAGTCGATCCAGTCGTCGCAGGGTCTCCTCGAGACCGTGGGGCTCAAGCGTGGACCGCCCAGCGGTGCCGCCGTCGGCTTCGCCATGGCGGCGTTGCCGCTGTGTTTCTTTCTGAACTACGGCAACCTGAACGGCCCCCACGCGAACTATTTGGGGCCGTACTGCTCGTACTTTCTCATCCCAATGAGCGCCGCAGCCCTCGTTGCCGCGCCCTTCCTCGGAAGCGACACGAAAGAGCTGGAAGGCCCCGGCTTTCTCACCGTCGACTTGTCGGTTTACGCGCTCGACTACGAAAAGAAGTCTGCTCTTACGGGTACCCTGCAGCGCCAGCCCGAGTCCGGAGTCATCGGCAGCAACCTCGGCTACGACGCGGGCGTCACTTTCGTCGTTCCCCGGCTGGGTTTCCTTCAGTACCTGCACTCGACCCTCCAACAAACTTTGGTGTCCGAGAGCGAGTTCATGCGGGTCTCGAACAACTTCTTCAAAGCAGACCTCCAGGTCGGCTGGGACTTTGCGACGCTCCTCGCTGGCGACAATCCGCGGAGTTGGTGGGCCGAGCAGAGCCTCTACGTGCGCGGCGGCGGCAGCTTCTTCCACGATTGGATCAGCTCGCGCGACGTCGGCTCGACGGGCAACGTTCGTTACACCATCGACAACCCCCTGAATCGCTCCGTCGCCCTGATGACGGCGTGGGGCTACGAGGTCGCCGCCGAAGCGGACATTCGCTTCCCCTTCTCTCTGGGCGGCCTCCATTTCAAGTTCGAGCGCGGCACCTACCCCGGCCTGAGCTTCCCCAGCTTGGACGCCCGGGACGCCGCCTTCGTGGCCTTGGTCGGTTTCGACGACCTGCGCTCCGGTGACACGTACAGCTGGCAGCGCATGAAGCTCGAGCTGGAGCTTCCCATCAACTACTCACGTCACGGAGGTTTCTTCGTGGGCGGGCAGCTGGCGTCTCTCGAAAACAACTACGGCAGCGGCGTGGACAACCGAGGCCTCTCCCTCGACTACAGGTTCAGGTTCTGATGAAGGCGCTCTTCTCCCTGAGCCTCGTCGGCGCCACGTTCTTCGCCTTGGCCGGCTGCGGCGACGGGCCTCCGGACGATTGCGGCAACACGCCCATGGCCATCATCACTTTCAAGGGCCAGTCGTCGGGCGACGAGAAGCAGCGCTTCTGCGTCGACATTCACGCCGCGTCTCGCCCCGACGCCACGGACACCTCCGCGGGCCGCGACGAAAGCTTCGCCACCAGCCGTCCCAACGTCATTCCCTGGACGAATCTCACGTTCCAAGAGGCGTCGGAGGCGTGTGGTCGCGCCGGCAAGTTCCTCTGTGACTGGGACGTGATTCGCGCCATCACCCCGGCCACACCCGGCCTCGGCACCGTCACGTGGGACATGACGAAGATCGATGCTCTTTCCCCCACCAGCGACGTAGAAAAGGTGCCGCACCGCCTCGAGCCGCTCAACCCCTACGACATGGTGATTCAAGGAGAGACCGGGCAGCCGCCGTTTCCGGAGAGCACGGGGTCCGTCGCCTTCTGGACGCTCGTTCCTCCCAAGGACGACGGATACCACGACCCGCAAGACTCCTACGTGAGCGGCCAGCTCACGGACACCGAAGCCGTCGGCGGGTTCGCTCGCGCGGCGCCGATCAACGACTCGAGCTACAGGCACCCACTGCTCGGTTTTCGTTGTTGCGTGGACGCGAAAATGAGAACGGCCTTCGATGCGTTGGGGCACGACCCCAAGCGCGTCCGAGACGAGGAGGATCCCGATGTTCCGATCCAGGCTCCCTGAGCGCGCTCGGTCGTCGCACGACGCGGCCCCGCAGAAGCGCCGAGCCGCACGCTTGGTGACGCTGTCGCTCGGTCTCCTGCTGCTCGGAACCTCGGGCGGCTGCGACAGCCTGCAACAGGCCTACACATCCTCGTTCCACATGATGGTGACTCCTGCCCCGCCCGTTGCGGGAGAACCCATGGTCCTCGTGTTCAACGGAAGAAACGTCGGTCTCATCCGCGTCTACCAGGACGACCAGGAGCTCGCGAGCTACGTCAACGCCACGGTCGACGGCAGCGAGTCCTATCAGCTTCTCGCCGTTTCGGATTCGATGCCCACCGCCATCGTGGACGGCGTGAATGGTGGCCGCCACGAAGTCACCGCGGAGCCCGCCTGGGGATTCGTCCCCACACCGGAGCCCAACCCCGACGGCACGCCGAACGAGCCGGAGCCTGAGCCCGGTTTCCCCGAGAGCTGCCCCGACGAAGCTCCCGTGGGCTCGCTGTGCACCGTGATCGGTACGGAAAACGTCCGCTTGCGGGTGCGCGCGGAGGGCTACACCAGCGTCAGCGGGTACCTCATCGAAGAAACGTGCACGCCGTCGCTCGTGACGATCATCACGGAAAACGAGGTCTGGGAAACCGACCACGCCGATGGCGCCGTCTTCCGCTTCATCGACGACGCGACCGCGGAGGTCATCCGCGACGTGCGACTCGGCGCAACCCCTTGTGACCTCGTTCTCGTCGCTCCGTAGAGCGCGCGTTCAGGCCAGGGAGCCCGACCAAGCGTTGGGAAGAAACGTGAGCCGAATGTTGACGCGCGCCCGCGCGGCAAACCCGCGAACGGCCTCGACCAAGCGGAACAAAGAAAACTGAGCCGCGGCTGACACGGCCGGAACGATCAGGTGGAGCTCTGCCGAGCCGCGCAGCGTCCGAAGCAGCGCGCGAAAAGCGACGAGGCGGAACCGTCGCAGGCGGCTGGAATCCGCCGTGGGCGCCGCGTAGTAGCGCACTTCCTTCAGCAGGTGACGCTTGGCGTACTGCGTCAGACGTTGACGCAACCTGCGCACGAACTCCGAGTACGTCTCATCCGAAAGCTGGCTGATGACCAGCACGTCCGGCTGGTTGATCCAGGAGCTCGGGAGCGGCGCTCCGTTCTCGATGACGACTGCACTATTCATTGCAAAAAACGCCCTTCTCCCCCCGGCTGGAGCTGACGTGACATCGCTTGTTTCAAGCAACGAGACCCGCCGGTCATTCCACCAGACTGCCCTGATTCAACCCGCCTGGGCCAGATTTTTCTGTCCAATGAGTACGACATCCACCGCACTTGGTTTCACGTCCGCGCGAGCGAGGTGCGCGGCGTCATGACGTGGAGGCACCTCGCCCTACTCCATGACGCCACGCGAAAACGCTCCGGGTTACGCGGTCCGCGTACGATGAAACACGCCGGGCTCGCGCCAAGAGGCGCCACCGCTCTTCTCGATACGGCGATGAGCTCGGAAGAGCTGCACCGACACGGCAATCTCGAAGAGCCCATAAACGAACGCGTACGCGCCAATCCACAGAGCCAGCGCCACCGCGCCTGCAAAGGGCGCCGCGATCAAGAGCACCCCGAACAAACACGAAAGAATGCCGACGACCGCAATACTCCCACGGCCGTGCGTCTTCTTCGGCAAGGCGACGGCGAACGCGATTTCGGACACACCGCGCGCGAGCGCCCACGCCGCCAAGAGCACGAAGAGCGCCAGCGCAGCCCCACCGGGTCGCGTCAACATGAGCCAGCCGAGCACGATGCCAACCGCTCCAGACAGCGCCAAGTACCAGGACTTCTCGGCGATGGATCCCGCCAGCGAGAAAATGCCATCCACGAACACCCACGCTGCGACGACGAGGGCGAGGGTGGCCAGCGCTTCCGCCGGCACCATGAAGAACAGGACTGCTGCGAGAAGTGCGAGCACGCCGCGCAACGCGAGTAGCCACCAGTAGCCGGTGGCCGCGGCGGCTACGGCCGTCAGCCCTGTCCGGCCAACGGTGGCCGCGCTGCCAACGGAGTCCAGGAAGGAGCGCGCGTGCTCGCGCGCGTCGCCGCTCGAGTGCCCCGATTCTTCGATCAAGTACTCGGTGAGCGCATTTTCTATGCTGTTTCGTCTTTCGATGGTCGCCATGGGCCCCCCTTTGGTGCGTATCACTCTGACTCTTGGCGCACGGGGTCGCAAAATCCCAAATTGAAGGGCCGAAGACGGGGCTCTCAGGGGAGCAAGCTACGGCGAGGGCTCGGCTTCGATGCGAAACACTTCGCCCTTCACGAAGCTGACCACATAGAGCTCGCGTTCCGCGTCCTCACCGAACGAGGCCACGCCCAAGAGACGTCCCTCGGGGTCGAGCTCCTTCGTCAAATCGAGCTCGTCGCAGACGCGTCGACCATTCCACGTGAAGGCGCGCACCCAGTTCAAGACGAAGTCGCCGTACAAGTAGCGCCCCTCGAGCGCGGGGATGCGTTTGCCGCGGTACACGTAGCCGCCGGTGACCGACGCGCCCCCGCCGTGGTGAGCGTACTCGAACACCGGAGGCACCATGCGCGCGTTCGGTTCGGGCACGTTCGTCTTGCACTTTTTGCAGCGATGCGTGCCCTCGAACGTCGGCCACCCGAAGTTCGCTGCGGGCGCATCGCTCGGCACGACGTTGATTTCTTCCCAGTCGTCCTGCCCCGCGTCACCGATGTACAAGTCACCCGTCTTCGCGTCGAAGCTGAAGCGCCAAGGATTGCGGAGGCCGTGGTGATGGACACGCCGGTCCTCTCCTGGACCGCTCGAGTTACCCGGAACGGATGTATCGGGATTCTCCACGTCGAAGCGCAGCAGCGACGCAAAGGGGTTTGTCAAGTCTTGTCCGTTCCCCAGCTGGTCGTTGGCGCCGCCGCCGTCTCCGAGGCCGTAGTAGAGCCACCCGTCGGGCCCAAAGGCGACCATGCCGCCCTTGTGATTCGGAAGCTCCTGAGGAAGCCGAAACAGCACACGCTCGCTCTCCGGGTCGAAGTGGTCCGCCGGCATCTTCCACTCGGAGAGAACGCTCACCTTCTGCGGATCGACGTACGACAAGTAGACGCGCCGTTCGTTTGGACCAAAGCGCGGATGAAACGCCATTCCGAGGAGCCCCATTTCGCCGTCGCTGCGTACCTTCAGGGTGAGCACCGTTTCGGCGTAACGTTCGTCCACGATTCGTTTGACGCGACCCGCCTTCTCGAGCACGTAGAGCCGTTTGGCGTCCCCCGGCTCACTCAGGACGTAGAGAGGCTGCGAGAGCCCACTCGCCACGCGCACCAAACGGAGCCGCCCCGGAGCGCTCCCGTCACACGCCCGGCGCCCTTCGGCGTCGAACGTGCCCTCCTGCAGAGCGGAAGGCGCCTCGTCCTCCCGCGCTTCCCGAGAGCTGGCGTCACCGGCGGGAAGCGGAGGCGCAAGTGACCAACGCGGGGGCGCGGCGCGCGTGCGCCACGCCCACACCGAGATCCCAGCAACGGCAAACGCGCCCACGCCCACCAAGACCCACGCTACCCCCCTCGAGCTCATGCACGTCAGCGTACCCCGTTTGGCCTCCGCAGCGCCGATGCGTCGCCCCGCGAGGGCCCACGACCGTCAGCACCCGGCAAACGTCACGTGTCGCGTCACCGCTTGCCCCCGCGCGTCGCGCGGGCGCTGGGCTTCGGTCGAGCAGCGCTCGCCGAGCGCGCCTTCGATGTCTTCTTGGCGACGGCCGGCGGCGCGCTCACCGCGGCGGCGTCGCCCAAGAGCGCCGCCACCTTCTTGGGCGCGATGGCGCGAAAGCTTTCGTCCAACCACGTACACAGCAGCGGCAAAGGCACGTCGTCCCCCGCTTTGAACCTCGCCGTTACCCAACCACTCTTGCCCAGGCCGTAGCCGGTGGGCTCCGCGAACACGAGCCCGAGCGCGTCTTCGCCCGAAGCCGGTAACTTGACGGAGAGCGAGAGCCCCTCTTCCGTGCTCATGAACAAGAACGCCTTGCCGCGCACCTTGAACGCGCGGTGCCCCCACGGCGCATCCTCGTTCACCTCCGGATAGGCGGCGGCGCGCGCTGCAATCGACTTTTCTGCCAGGGCTAGGCTCGCGCTCGACTTGGTGGACGACTCCGTCATGCCCACGAGTGCAGCACACGTCGGCGCTCCGGGGCCAGAACGCTCCGCTTCGCGCCACGCCCTACGACGGCTGACGCGCCCACACCCACGACCACAACGCTCCCCCCTCGAGCTCAAGCTCGTGGGGGGAGCCGGTGCGGTAGCAACTCAATCACACGAACCAGCCGGCGGGCCGCTCACGGTCACCGGGGTCGAGCCGCTACCAATGCGACCCCAGCACTGGATGGCGCCTCCGCCGACGAGCGCGCACGTGTAGTGTTTGCCTGCGCTCAAGGCGACCGCGCCGCTGACACCGCTGACCGTGGTCAACACTCCCTGATCGAGCCCTGCACCTTCGGTTTGTCCGCCCGAGATGCACTCGACGTGACCGTCTTCGAACGCGACGCACGTGTGAAACTGCCCCGCCGCAACGGCGACGGCGCCCGACGCCACGAGCGTGGCGCCCGTCGTCTTGTTGGTACCGCCTCCGCCAATCTGCTTGTTCCAGTCCTCACCCCAGCACTGAACCTGGCCGCCCTCGAGCACCAGGCACATGTTGTCTTGCCCCGGGCCCAGAGCCACGACCTTCTTGCCGGAAGGAGTCGGCACCTCCGTCACTCCGCTGCCCGTGCCACCGATGGCCGCCGTGTTGCCCCAGCAGTACGCCTTGCCTGCATCGCTCAGCGCGCAGCAACCGTTGTAGAAGCAGGCGATCTCGGTGGGCAGCTCGCCTTGAGGCAGCATGGGGGCATCCTCTCCGACCCCCTTGCAGCTCACGGCGCTTCCCACGAGCGCACACCAGCCGGTTTGAGCGCCAGACACTTGAACCGCGCCGCTCGCCGCAAAGGCGGCAGTCGTGCCGAGCACGGCGTACTGCTCGCAGTGGACCGCCCCGGCATCGTTCACGGCACAAGCGGCCGTGGTGAAGTTCTGTCCGGTGACGTTGACAGCGGTTCCGGGTAGCGCGCTCAGTTGCGTGGTCGAACCATCGTCGGCGATGCAGTACGCCTTACCGTCGTTTCCAACGTAACAAGGCTGCGTCGAACCCGAGCCGTTCGAGAACGAGCGACAGTGCCCCGGTGAAGCGTTGCCTCCGCCGCCGCTGCCGTTCACGTCGCCGCCCGCGCCAACCGAGCCGCCCACTCCGACGTCACCGCCCGTGCCCGTTTCGCCGCCCGTCGCGCTACCTGCACCCGGCACGCCGCCCACTCCGACGCCACCGCCCGTGTCCGCTCCACCCGTACCCGGGTTTGCGCCAGTGCCGGCCTGCGCACCCGTACCACTGCCGCTTGTTCCGGGACCAGCCTCGCTCCGACCGTCGTCTGCCGAGCAAGCGGCAACGAACACAGTCGACAGGAAAACCACCACCGCACTCGAAGAAAAAGAAAGAGAGCTCATCACGCCCCCAGCCTGCCTCGATTTGGCGTTCGAGCGCAGCCCTCCTGCCCCATCCATTGAAACGAGGCTCTCCGCCGCGCAGCGCCACTCGCCAGAATTTCACCTGAAGCGTGAATTTTTCAGCGCCGGGCAACCGCCGCGTGTGAGGGCAACGCCGCTCTCTCCTCGCGGGCGCGCAACGCTCGCCGGAGCACCGTCGCCTTCCGCTTCACGACTCAGCGCCGTCCTCGTACCGTTCGCCATGCGGCTCGTTCATCTCGGCTTCGTCATCGGTGGGGTCGCGTGGCTCACCTTCGCCTGCAAAAGCGAAGACGCTCGTTCGGTCACGCTCGAATGCGGCGCAGGCACGCACGTCGAACGTGGCAGTTGTGTTCCCTCCGGCGCGAATGGCGCCGCCGGCGCTGCTGGTGCCCCGCAGTCGCTCGTGTGCGGACCAGGCACGCACCGGGAAGCCCACGAGTGCGTCCTCGACGAGACGGGCCCCGAATGTTGGAGAGGCACGACGCTCGTCGGTGGCGCCTGCGTCCCGAACGCCGGCGTCTGTGAGCAAGGCACGAGCTTCGACGAAACGACCGGGCTTTGCTCCATCGATCCCTCGGTGTGCGGTCCCGGCACGGTGTATCTGGGCCGAGAATGCGTTCCCGAAGTCGAGCAGCCGCGCGCGGATTACGCCGAACGAACCGAGCCGAATGACGAAAGCCTCGCGGGAAATGTCGGTGCTCCCGCACTGGGTCAGAGTGTCACGCTGCACGGCTGCATCACGCCTCGAAGCGGACGACCCGACGTCGACCACTGGCTCATTCACGCAAGTGAGCCGACCCTGCTCCAAATCACGGCGGACGGCGTCGGCGGCTTGGCCACGGCTTTCGTCGTCACGGCAGAGGACGTGCCCGGCGTCGCCGAGCTCACGCGCTCCGCGGTCGCATTGAAGAACGACACGGCTCAGCGCCAAGTCTACTTGCCCGCACCTG
This sequence comes from Pseudomonadota bacterium, assembly GCA_023432025.1. Lineage (GTDB taxonomy): Bacteria > Myxococcota_A > Polyangia > Polyangiales > Polyangiaceae > NIC37A-2. Next base: position 37,713 of record JAEYVE010000041.1, on the reverse strand, counting down.
GCGACTATCTGCTCAGCGTGCACAGCGCGCTCGGTCTTCTCGCGGACGTTCCGAGCGGCGGCCCCGACACGTGCTACTTCACGACGGTCGAGCACGTGGGGCTTCCGGTGCCGTCCCCTTGGACCTTGGACGACTTCACGAGCACGGACGACGCCCGAGTGCGCGTGCTGCGGTTCGTTGCAGCGGAAGCGGGGCAGATCGTTCAGTTGTCGCAAGCTCCCGAGAGCGCGCGCGTCGCTGCCGGCTTCTCCGTGCTGCGGAGCGGCGCCTTCTTCGGCGCCTCCAGCGCGATCTCGGACCACGCCACACGCACCGTCGGCGGCCTCTCTCCGGGAGATACCGTGGACGTCGTGATCGACCTTCGGCACAACTGGGGAGCCACAGGCGACGCTTACACGCTCACCGCGACGCAGTTCGACGTGGAGGCGCTCCCCACCGACGGCACCTCGGTGACGTTCGAAAAACGCAATGGCGAAGCCCCGGGCCACCCGGCGACGGATCTGAACTACGCGTACTTCGACGTACCCGAGAGCGGGCAAGTCGCGCACCTGGAGCTCACGTCGAGCGTCCCCGCGAATTTGATCCTCACGCGGGACTCGGTGCTCACCCCCACGGGTCTCGACGCCGTTACGACGTTCAGCGCGCTTGGCGCCCCCGGGGTCTCGAGTTTGTCGAGCGTGCTCGTCCGGTTCCTGCACGCCGGCAGATACTACTTGGTGGCCCACGATCCGTCGGGGGTTGCCGGCGACCACTACGACTTGAGCGCGCGCATCACGCTCGTCACGCCAGCGCCCCTGAGCCTCGACGCGGAGCCCGAGTCACGAGCGCTCGCGAGCCTCGGTTCGAGCTTTCTCGCGCTGGACGTTCCACGCGGCGCGCGTTGGCTCGAGCTCGCCGCTCTGGCCGCCACGGATTTCGGAGGGCTGGCGCGCATCACGCTCTACGACGCCACGCACGAAGGCTGGCTGGATTTGGGCCTACCCGCCGTGCAATCGCTGCTGCTGCCAACGGACGGAAGCGCACCGCTCGAGCGCGTCGTCATCGACGAGGCGCGCGACTACCTCGTGCGCATCGAGGACAGCGGCGTCTCGGGCGTGGCCCCGGCCTTCACGCTGAGCGCGCGTGAGCTGCCCCACGTCGTGCTTGGACAAAGCGTCCCGGAAGCGCCGCTCACGCGTGAGGCGGACGAGCTGCCCGCCTCGGGCTCGCTGCGCTACTTGGTGCTCGCCGCGGCACCGAACGTGCTCGAGCTCTCGGCCACGCCGTCGCCCAACGTGGACGTGCGCATCGAGCGATCGAACGTGGACGGCTCGCTCGCCCAAAGCAGCGATGCGGCGGGCCCTGGCGCCGTAGAAACCCTGACGTATCCGCTCACGGATGGCGCCGTGTGGGTGCCGTTTTCCGTCGTCAACCGGGGGAACGCCGCGGGGACACTCCGCTTGGAGGTTTCCTCCCGAGCGCCGTAGCCCGCGGCGTCGACCGACTCCAAAGTGCGTAAGCCGCGAGTCCGCCGAGCAGCGTCAACGCGCCAAATACGGCCGACAGTGGCTTTTCCGCGATGGACCAAACCACGCTCCAGAGCGACACCAAAACGAAGCACACGGCCGACAGCGGCCACGCGAAGGCGCGATACGGTCGCTCGAGCTCGGGCTCGCGAAGACGCAGCACGAGAGCACCGGAGACCGTGAGCGCTGCGAAGGCGCTCAGCGTGAAGCCCACGTAGGTGAGGAGACCCTCGAAGGTCGCGCTCAGCACCAATCCGACGGCGAGCGCACCCTGCAGCACGGAGCTCAGTGCGGGAGCACCGCTCGGTCCACGTGCCCGCGCCGACCGAAAGAACAGGCCATCCTCGGCCATGGCTGCGTAGACGCGCGGCCCCGCCATGCACATCGCGCTCACCGAGGAAACCAGCGCCAGAGCGATGCAGCCCGCGAGCCCCTGACCCACGCTCTCGCCGAACAGTGCTGCAGCGGCGACCTCGGCGACCACCTCGGGGCGCGCGCCCAGCTCCTCGGGGGACATCGCGTAAAAGAACGCAACGTTCAGCGCCACGTAGAGGAGCGTCACCAGCAGAGCTCCCCCCAAGAGCGCTCGGGGCAAGGTGCGCCCCGGCTCACGCAGCTCACCCGCCAAGTAGGCAGCGGCGTTCCAACCGGAGTACGCGAAGGCGACCCACACGAAAGCCACGGCGAGCGTGCCGGGCGCCACCGCGCGCGGCGCTTCGCCGAAAGCACTCCAACTCCCCCGCCCCCACGTGAACGCGAAAGCAACGAAGAGCACCACCAGCGCCACCTTGAGCACGGTGAGGAGCATCTGCACACGAGCTCCCCAGCGGACGCTCGCCATGTGCACGCTCGTGAAGAGAACGATGATCGCCACGGCCGCAGGGCGCACCGCGAGGCCCGGCATCACGACGGAGGCGTACTCTGCCGCGGCCATGGCCGCCGCAGCGATGGGCGCCGAAAACCCCACCCACAGCGAAACCCACCCCGAGAGAAAGCCCACCGCCGGGTGGAATGCTCTCGAGAGGTAAATGTACTCGCCGCCAGCGCGGGGCATCATCGCGCCGAGCTCGGCGTACGCGGTCGCGCCACACATCGCCAGCGCTCCGCCCCCCAGCCACACTCCCAGCACGAGCCAGACGTTGCCCAGGCTCTGCGCCAAGTAGCCGCTCGTCACGAAAATCCCCGTGCCGACCATGTTGGCGACCACCAACGCGGTGGCGACCGGAGCGCCAATCCGCCGCGCAGCGGCATTGGAGGCTTCCACGGCGCCGCGGGGCACGCCGGTCTACTCCTCTTGCGCTCGACCCGTCATCGGCACGAAGCGAACGGGCAACACCTTCTGCTCGCGGAAGCCGCTCTCGGTGCGCGTCACCACGAGCAGCTCCTGCGAGCGCTCCCCCACGGGGATGACCAAACGTCCTCCGACGACGAGCTGCTCGAGCAGCGGCTTCGGAACGGTGGGAGCCGCCGCCGTGACGACAATGGCGTCGAAGGGCCCCCGCTCGGGCCACCCTCGATATCCGTCGCCCGAACGAACGTGCACGTTCTTGTAGCCGAGGCGCTCGAGGGTTTCCTTGGCTTGCCGCGCGAGCGGCTCGACGATCTCGATCGTGTAGACGTCTTCGACGAGCTCTCCCAAGATCGCAGCTTGGTAGCCCGAGCCGGTGCCCACCTCGAGCACGCGGTCGCTCGCCCGCGGCTCGATCAGCTGGGTCATGTAGGCCACGATGTACGGCTGGCTGATGGTTTGTTGCTCTCCGATGGGTAACGGAAAGTCCTCGTACGCGAGGTGCTGCACGGCCTTTGGAACGAACTCGTGCCGCGGCACTTTCCGCATGGCGTGGAGCACCCTCAGGTCCTCGATGCCACGCGCCGCGATCTGGGTCTCGACCATGCGGAGCCGCGCTTCGTCTTCGTCCGCCACCGGATGGGGCGCAGTATCCTGCTGCATCGTCGCCTCTGGATTCGAGGAGCTCCTGGGCTGCTCGGGGCTTCGGTCCTGGTCTACGTTGCCACACGCCGCCACCGCGACGAGCGCGACGCCAGCGTTCGCGACTTTGACCAGCTTCTTTGACCGCGTCACACCGCCCGCTTCGCCCCATCCCGGGGCCCTCGCTCTTGGTGTAGCGCTTCGAAAGCGTGCACGCCGCCCCTCGAGTGTCGCAAACGATCCTCCCTGCGCGCGTGACTTCGTCGCTCTAACGCTCTTGCGCCTCGAGCTCCGCTCGAGGCGCCACCTGCGGCAAGGCGACCGGTGCGAAAGCCACACGCCGACGCGCGCGCCCGAGCCTCTGAAGCAGGCGTACGAGAGAAAGCACGCCAAGCGCCGCGTTGACGAGCGCGATCCCCAAGGGCAGCGCACGAGGCCCCGCAAGCTCGAGCACGCCAGACAACACCAGCGGCGCTGCCGCGCTACCCACTCCGTACGCGAGCACCATGGCGGCGCTCGCCGAGACGCTGTCCCCTGACGAAACACGATCGTGCGCGTGCGCGACGCTGACCGGGTAGAGCACGAAGCAAGCTGCGCCGAGCACGAAGCCTCCCAGCGCCAACGCCGAAGCGCCCCAGGTGGCGAGCGGCAGAGCGCTCGCCCACAGCACGAGGGTCGCGCCGCCCACCGTGGCCACCGCGATGAGCTCGATCAAGAGGCGGCGATCCCAGCGATCGGCGAGGAAACCCACGGGCCACTGGAGCGCCAAACCACCCAAGACCGCGGACGAAATGAAGGCCGCAGCCTGGTCCACATTGGCGCCGAGCGCCGTCGCGAACACCGCGCCCAGATTGAGGAGCGAACCCACGGTACAGCCGGAAACGAAGCACCCGGCCGCAGCGAGCGGCGCGCGGCCCACCACTTCGAACAAGCCGAGCCCAGCGGCTTCGGACAGCTTTGGCGGAGCGGTGCGCGTCCAGGCCACCGGGACCAACGCGAGCGCAAACGAGAGCGCGGCGAGGGAAAGCGCCGTCGATGCCGAGCCCCAAGTCACGAGCAGCTGCCCGAATGCGAGCGCGACCTGCGAGACCGTGATGTAGGCAGCAAGCACGCGCCCGCGGCGCTCCGGCGTGGTGCTGCCACCGAGCCAACTTTCGATCACCAGGTAGCAGCCCCCCATCACGAAGCCTTGAAGCACCCGCAGGAGCGCCCAAAGCGGAGGACTTTCGACGAGGGAAATGCCGAGCGCGGCCGCAGCCGCGAGCGCACAGAAACCGGCAAACGCTCGGATATGCCCGACCTTTTCGATCACACGATGAGCGCGCCACGAGCCGAGCACCAGGCCGACCGCAAACGCGCTCACGACGAGCCCTGCCAGGCCCAGCGACCGTCCGTCGCTTGCGAGCCGAATTCCGAGCGACGTCGCCAAGAGCCCGCTTCCCGAGAGCAAGAAGGCGGCGCTGACGAGCACGGACAGCACCGAACGCACGCACCAAAGCGTGACACCGGGTCCCAGCGCGCGCTATCGAAGGGGAATGCGCGCTTCTAGCCTCTCGGTGCTCGCCTTCGTCCTTCTGGCTCATGGCGCGGGTTGCGCAACTTCTTCGAGCTCTGCCGCTCCGGAGACCACTCCGGAGACTACCGCAAACCAAAGAGCCCAAGAAGCCTGTGTGTCTCCTCCCGCGCACCAGGCGCGCGCCTCGGACGAGCACTCGCATGACGGCGTCGCACACGGGCACGCGCATCACGCCCACGCTCACTCGCCGAGCGCCGCCGCCGTCAACGGAGCAGAAGGCATCGTCGTTGCCCACGAGTCGCTCCGCCACTTCGAAAACAACGGCAACGACCTGGTGGGCATCGCCACGCCTTCGCTCGGCTCCCGCGAGCATGAAGTGTGGCGCTCGACCATCGCCGTGGGCTCGCAAACTCCGCGCCACACCCACGAAAGCGAAGAAATTTTCGTCTTCTTGCGCGGGACGGGACGCGCGGAAGTTGGCGGGAAGGTCACCGAGTTCAGCGCCCCCGCTACGGTCATTGCGCCCGCCCACGTACCTCACCAGTTCTTCAACACGGGCAGCGAGCCAACCGACGCCATCGTCATCGTGCGCTTGGGCTCCACGATCGTGGACGCCCAGGGCGTGCCGCTTCAGCTGCCTTGGAGAAAATGAGCGACCGGCGCGGACAGCCGCGCCGGGATGAAAAAGTCTCGGGCGGTGTGCGACCGCCCGAGTAAGAAATGTCCCCCAACCCACCCCTCGCAGCTTCATTCGGCGGGGTCCGTCGGAACTCTATGCGGGTTCCCCAGGAGTCACGCTCGTGCTCGCCCCCTCAGATGAGCACGAGCGCCTTCCCGCTCGGCAGCTGCGGTGTTCCAGCGCACCCGTGATCGCATCCCCCCAGAGCGATCACGAGCTAGCCTTCTATGAAAGCGCGTCGTCGGTGTCGTTCCTCCGCCTTCGCGTGTCCACGGAGAACGCTCTCGCGCTCCCCGTGCGCACATCTCCTGAGTGGTAGCAGCGAGCGCACACCGAACAATGGCCGACTCGGGCCAGCGCAGTGGCAACCCGGCGGACTCGCGGGCGATCTCTGGTCGCGCACCGGCCGTCGATTTTTTCACGGGGGGCCCGAGGGGCGCGCTCTCGGGCCCCCGCCGCTTCCAGGTACCCACGCGGGTGTGCTCGCTCGCGCGCGGCGCCCACTCAGCGCTCGGTTGGACGCCGTCGTTCTCGTGAGGAAAGGGAACGGTCGGTGCCGCCGCCCACGCCTCCCCTGTCTCGCTCTGGAGCGTCGATTTCATGACTGGTACTCATGAGCTTTCTGTGAGTCATGCTCTTGAAAGCACGAAGAAGAGCGTCACTCTTTGATCGGTGGGGAGCACAGAGCTGACGGGGAGCCCAGCGAACGACGATCCGCTTGCGGCGCGCCCTGCCCCACCAGCGCCTTCGGCGCTCGCGGGCGCGGAGGCGCCACCCGTCGCCCCCGCGCTCCCGGAGTTGCCCGCTTTCACGACGAACGGAGAGGCGTCGTCGAACGATGCGCACGGCTCCGGTAGCGTGCCCACACCGTCTCCCTCGCCTGCCGCGTTCACGCCCGCGCGGGAAGCGGAGAGCCAAAGCCGCGCAGCGGATCTGCAGAATCGCTACGCCGCCGCGCGCGACGCGCTCCAGAGGGCGCTCGTCGCGCTCCGCAACCGAGACGAACGAATCGCGGCGCTGGAGCGCGATCTGACGACACGCGCCGAAGCGCTCGAGGCGCTCGGCCGTGAGCTCGCGAGAGCTTCTTCACGTCTCTCGGACTCGCGTCAAAGCTCGTGTCGCTTGTTCGACGCGTTCTGCGTTTCTTTGCCAGGCAAGGTGCTGGGCGGACGCTTCGAGGTGGTGCAGCCGCTCGGCTCGGGAGGCTACGGCGTCGTCTATCAGGCCATCGACCGCAAGACTCACCGCGAGGTCGCGCTCAAGCTCCTGCGCACCACGAGCGGGCCCGGCGAGGGCTCCTGGGGCGAGCACGAACAGACGGCCGTCTTTCAGCTCGCTCACCCCAACATCGCGGCCACGTTCGACGCGGGCGTATTGAACGAAGGAATTCCGTTCGTCGCGATGGAGCTACTACGGGGACGCAACTTAGCCGACATTCTTCGGGAGCGAGGGAGCCTGTCGGCGGGCCACGCCGTGCACGTCGCGCACGCCGTGAGTCTCGGACTGACCGAAGCGCATCGTTGGAAGGTGGTGCATCGAGACATCAAGCCGAGCAACGTCTTCTTGGCGCGCCTGGGCGGGGGTACGGTCGTCAAAATCCTGGATTTCGGGCTAGCGCGCGTGATGGCGCAGCCAGAGGTCGACCGTGGCCCCGTCGCCGGCACGCCGAGCTACGTTGCGCCGGAGCGCCTTCGTCACGAGCCGTACGACGCTCGCGTCGACGTGTACGCGCTCGGCGTCCTCATTTACGCGCTCCTCGGCGTGGTGCTGGAACCACTCGGAGATGGACGCGCTTCGGGCCCGCCGGCGCCCTCTTTGCACGAAGTGCGCGCCGACGTACCGCGCGCGCTTTCGTTGCTCGCGGCGCGCGCGGTGCGTCACTCGCCGGCGGGGCGCCCGAGCTCCGCCGAGATGGCCGCCGAGCTCGGAGAACAGCTGTGCTACCCGGCGCACCTCTCCGAGCTCCTCAGTCACCACCCCGTCGTGGTGAGCTCCGCCAAGGACGTGACGCTAGAAAGCGTCGAGCTCGCGGCGGCCTCACGTGACGAAGACACCTGGCCTCACCTGAAGGCCCGCCACGAACCCCGCTAGGGATCCGCGCTGCTCGGACGTCTTTCAGCGACCGATGAGGTGCCGCACCACGACGGACGCTGCGGCGAGGCCGAACGCGCCCGTCACGAACGAAGCCGTGCCGTCGATACGCATCTTGCGATCGCAGTCGTTCAAGCCGTTTTTTCCTCCCGGACACACGCAACGAAACCCTTCGCCTTCGTCGTAGCTGGGCGGCGTGGGGGCGATGGGCTCTTCTGGGCTGAACACCGCCGACACGCCGATCGGGCGGTCGGGAGAAAGCTCGATTCCGTGGCGCGCACGCAAAAGCTTGCGAAGCGCGGCAGCGAACGGATCCTTGTACGTCGCCGCCAGATCGGCGACTCGGACGGCCGTGGGATCGAGACGCGCAGCCGCCCCCATGGACGAAACCAGCGGCAGGCCGCGCTCGATGCAGGTGGCGATGAGGTGCGCCTTGGCCGTCAGGTTGTCGATGGCGTCCACGACGTAATCCACGCGCCCCAGAAGGAGCTGCTCCGAGGACTCGGCGTTGTAAAAGAGTGGGACTGCCTCCACCGTGCTCGTCGGGTGAATCAGCGAAAGACGCGCCGCCATCACCTCGACCTTTTGCTTGCCGATGGTGCCTTGCATGGCGTGGAGCTGTCGATTCGTGTTCGTGACGCACACGCGATCGAAATCCACGAGCACGATGTTCCCGACGCCGCTCCGCGCGAGCGCCTCAGCCGTGAACGAGCCGACGCCGCCAACGCCAATCACCAAGACGCGCGCCGCCATCAAGCGGTGGAGCCCAGGCTCCGTGAAGAGTCGCGCGGCGCGGTCGAAGCGGCGGTGAGTTTTGTACCGGGTTTCGGCGGTCGACTCCTCGGTGGCGCCATTCTCCGCTGCGGCGGAACGCGCCAGGTCAGGGTCGCTGCCAGGCTCCGCGCGCTCCCTCACGCTCGGCGTGCGAGGCTGAACGGTGCGGGCGTCACGGGTGATGGGCAGCTCCATGGCCGGCCGGATCTAACCCGACGGCCGAGCCCGCGCCACGGCGTCATCCGCCAAAGAGCGCCAACGCGTTTCCATACGTCCGTCGTGCGACCTCCGACGGCGGGAGGCCCCGCAGCTCCGCCACCGCACGCGCCACGACCGGAAGCTCGTACGGGCGCCCAGAGCCACGCTGTGCCCCCTCGCGCCTTCCCCCGCGCGGCGCTTGGTCCGGAGCGTCCGTCTCCAGCAAGCAGCGCTCGAGAGGGAGCCTCGAGGCGGCCTCCCGCGCCCTCCACGCGACGTCGGACGTGACGGCAAAGCCGAAGCCGACGTGGAGGCCCCGGCTCAAGTAGTGGCGGGCCAAAGCTTCGCTCCCGGCGAAGCCGTGAACGACACCGCCCGCGGGAAGAGGGCCGCCGCGCCGTAGCACGTCCAAAGCCGCGCCGTGCGCTCCGACGACGTGAAGGACGACCGGCAGCGCGAGCTCGCGCGCGAGCGCGAGCTGCCCCTCGAAGGCCCGCGACTGAAGCTCGAGACCGACCCCCTGACGCTCCGCGCGCACTCGATCCAGCCCACACTCACCAAGCGCGACCGCGCCGACCTCCAACGCGCGGCTGCGCAACGATTCGAGCGCGTCATCCAACGCTCGTTCGCCACGCGCGTTCACTTCTTCCACCCACCACGGATGGATCCCCACCGCCAAGCGTACGCCTTGGTGCTTCCGCAGCGGGCCGAGGCGCTGCCATTGCGTGGGCTCGGTGCCCGTCACCAGCCAGCCAGTCACGCCAAGCAGGCGGGCCCGAGCCAGCTCTTCGTCGAGATCCGCCGACAGCTCGGGGAAGTCCAGGTGACAATTCGTATCGAACAGCGCCGTCACGACAGCACGCGAAGTCGCTTGCTCGGGAACCCCTGCTTTTCGTGGCCCTCCAGCATGACCTCGCGCGGCGACGGCACGGTGCGGGGAACGGGCGCGGGCGCCGCGCCCCAGTCGGCGAAGTCCGCCGGCAGCGGCCCGGGCAGCGTCGGCTGCTGAGTGCGCTCGAGCAGCTGAAAGTCGTGACGCGCCGCGAGCGTGATGGGCAAGTCGCGCTCCGGACCACGTTCTCGAAACCAGGTTCGAGCTCGCTCTACGTTGTTCATGAGCACGTGGTGCTGCGGATCGGTCTTGGCAGCCTTCATGAAATGGTCCTGCATGCCCTTCAGGTCACTTCTGCCAAGCGCGATGCAAGCCAGGTAATTGTAGGCGAGTCCAGGAACCGGGTACCCGAGCTCGAGCGCCCGAACCACGTGCTTCTCGGCGAGATCCAGCTCGCGAGCACGGAAGTAGGCGCCCGCCATATCCATGTGAGCGGCGTGGTAGTCCCCCACCTTCTCCAGGATGGCGCGGGCCGCCGGCACGTCCTCCACGTAAAACTCTTGCAGGCCGCGGTGCGTATCGAACCACTCGTTCAAGACGCGCGTCGTTTCTTCGCTCGCGTCGAACGGCGTCTTGAGCTCTTGAAAGTCCTCGCTGAAAAACAGCTCCGGATCCAGCCACCCCTGGGCGACCGCATCCTGAAAATCCCGCGTCCCCGGGTAGACGGACAAGCACGAAAAGACGTACTGGTGCGGCTGCGCCTCGTCCAAGAACGCGAGCGTCTCCCGGAAGGTTTCCACGGTCTCGCCGCGGTTACCGAGCATCATGTAGAAGCGCACCTGAATGCCGACGCTCTTGGCCATGTTCGCCGCTTCGATGATTTCGGCGGCGGTGATTTTCTTGTCGATGTTGGCGAGAATTCGGTTCGAGCCCGACTCCACGCCCAAGCTGAGCCGCTGGCAGCCGGCCAGGCGCATTTCGAGGAGAAGCTCTTCGTTCAAAACGTCCACGCGCGTGTCGCAGCTCCAGAAGAACTGGAGCCCGCGCTTCCGTATTTCGCGACAAATGTCGAGCGCTCGCTTCTTGTTGGCCGTGAAGGTGTCGTCCTTGATTTGGATCATTTTCACCGGGAGCTTCTCGAGCGCGCTCTCGATGGCGTCCACGACGTAGGACACCGAGTTGCCGCGAAAGCCGCGACCCCAGGTCGTTTCGGCGCCGCAGAACGTGCACTGCCACGGGCAGCCGCGGGACGTCATGAGGATGTGAGTGCCGAAGTAGTCGTGCGGTGAGGCGAGCTCGTCCAGCTGACGAATCGAGGGCCGCTCGGGCCCCACGACGATCTCGTCGCCGTCTCGGTAAGCGCTGCCGGCGATGCCCGTCGTGGGCTCACCGCGCTCCAGCCGCGCGATGAGCTCCAAGAACGTCTCTTCGCTCTCGCCCAGCGTCACGGTGTCGATGCTCGGGTAGTGCGCGAGCATCTCCCGCGCGAACGGCGTGGCGTGCGGGCCACCAATCACCACGTGCGCCGAAGGCCGGAGAGAGCGAATCAAATCCGCCGTCATGGCCACGCCGCGGCGGTTCGCGGTCCAACACGACATGCCGAACAGATCCGCGTCCAGCTCCGAGACCACCCGCACCACCTCCGACCAGCTGTGCGCCGAAAGGTTGATGACTTTGACTTGGTGCCCCAGCCGCATCGCCTGGGCGGCCAGTGAAAACAGTCCGTAGGGGGTCTGGAAAAAGTCCGCGTCCAGGTCGCCCTCGCGGTATTCGGCCGGAGCGCCCTCACCAATGGGGAACGTAGCCTCCCCAGACGCTGGGATTTTCCATGGGGGCGGGTAGAGCAGTGCGATGCGCATGGTTCGAGCGGCGGCGACGATACCACGCAAGCCACGCCCGGACCGCGTAAGGGCTCGGCCAATCGTCGCCTGTCACGGACGAGCGTCCGCGCACACGGACGCTCGTCCAGCCTTCTCTCCTCCGAAAAACCAAAGAAATCGCCCGAGAATCGGGCGCCCGATCCTTGGCACGCGCGCTGCAAAAGTGCCGCGTCATTGCGTCGGGAAGGCCCGGCGCCGAGGAGGCTCTGAAGTGATCGAGGCACCGCGCGTCGTCGTCGTTGGCATGGACTTTTCGCCGCTCGCCGAGGCGGCGCTGCATCGCGCGCTGCGCCTCACCGAAGCGAGCCCTCACGCAACGATTCACGCGGTGACCGTGGGCCGACGCGTGGGCAAGGACGTGCGCCTGCCGGACGGCTGTGTGCTCTCGCAGTGGGCCGCTCTGGACGTGGTGCGGCTGCACTTGGCCGAGCGGGTCAAGCAATGGCCCAGCAGTGGCCCAGCCAACCTGCGCGTGGTCGGCCACGTGCGAGGGGGCAACGCGGCGAAGGCACTCTTGGACGTGGCCTTCCGCACGGGCTCTTCCTGCGTCGTCGTCGGGGCGCACGCAGGCAACCCGGCCGACCTTCATCGCGTTGGAAGCGTGACACGCCAAGTCCTGGACGAGGCGCGCGTCGACGTGCACGTGGAGTCGCCCATCACTCAAATGACGACCGAGCGGATGGATTTCGACCCGCTGCGTTTCGCGTACGTGTTCGGGACCGGTCGGCGCAAGACACGGCACGACTTGGCGATGCGAAAGCTCGGCGCTTCCGTCTGACGGCGCTTGTCCGGGGTTCCGCCTCACAGGGCGTACAGAAGGGGACGGGCGTGCCGTTGGGCACGTTTGGGTGACCTCGGGTCGAGGGGCATCTGGGTGCCTCCTGCCCCACGTCCACCGTCATGCGCTGGCTGCTTCGTCATCTCTGGCTGCCTCCTCTGGGTTTCGCGCTGCTCGTTTTGGTGACGGGGTTCTGGACCCAAAGCGTCGTCCACGCAGAGCTCGACGGTGTTCTGGCTCACAACCTCACTACGATCCGTGACAGCACCGCCGCTGCGCTGACGGAGTGGATGAAGTCACGTGAGCGTGTGGCGACGGTCGCCGCGCGCGATCCCGAGGTGCGCCAGGCATCACGCGCCCTGATCGAGCGGTTCGGCCGGGGCGCCACGTTCGAGGAGCTCGCGCACGCTCCCGAGCAAGAGCGCTTGCGTGAGCTACTCGCCGAACCGATGGCGCAGTGGGACATCGTCTCGTTCGTGCTCGTCGTCGACGAAACGATCATTTCGACGAGTCGCCCCGAACAGCTGGGCTTGAAGGTTTCGAGACCCGGGGCAGAGCTCGCGCGGCGTCTCCGGGCCGGAGAGACCATCCTCATCGCGCCCGTGCGTGTCATCCTCGCGGGCCGCGAGGAAACGCTACCGCTCATCCGAGTGGCCGCGCCCGTCGCCGACGCGGAGGGGGCCGGGCCACTTTGCTACTTGTCCTTCCGCATCGATCCAGAGGACTCGTTCTCCCGCATTCTGCAGATCGCACAGTTCGGTCAATCCGGAGAAACCTACGCCTTTGGTCCCGAAGGTTTGCTCTTGTCCAACACCCGGCTGGTCGAGGACCTCCGCAACGCCGGTCTCCTGGGGAAGAAGTCTTCGCCCATTCTCCGTGTCCAGCTGCGCGATCCGGGCGTCGACCTCACCCGCGGGCAAAGGCCGCTGGGCCCCATCGAAGAGCGCCCGCTCACGCACTCCGTATCCTCGGCGCTGGCTGGCGGCCAAGGCGTGGACACCCACGGATACCGAGACTTTCGGGGCGTGGAGAGTGTCGGCGCCTGGCTGTGGCTGCCTCGCTACCACTTCGGCATCGCGACGGAGATCGACCAGAAAGAAGCGTACCGCACGCTCACGATCGTGCAGGGCGCCATGTTCGGCCTGGTGGGCATGCTGGTTCTCGCCGCGGCGGCCATCGCGGTCGCCTCGCGCATCATGAACAAGCTCCGCGAAACCGCCGAACGCGCCGAGCGCCTCGGCCAGTACACGCTCGAGGAACGCATTGGTCAGGGAGGCATGGGCACCGTCTATCGGGCCAAGCACGCGCTCTTGCGGCGCCCCACGGCGCTCAAGGTGATCCGCGCCGAAGACGCCACCGACACCGATCGCAAACGCTTCGAGATCGAAGTGCAGGCCACTTCGCAGCTGACCCACCCGAACGTCGTGGCCATCTACGACTACGGGCGCACCGCCTCCGGCGTTTTCTACTACGCCATGGAGTATCTGGAGGGCATCACCCTCGCGGAGCTGGTCAGCGACGACGGCGCTCAGCCTCAGGGTCGCGTGCTGTGCTTGCTCCGCCAAATGTGCGGCGCCTTGGCGGAGGCGCATTCGACGGGGCTCATTCACCGCGACATCAAGCCAGCCAACATGATGTTGTGTGTGCGGGGCGGGCTCTACGACGTCATCAAGGTGTTGGACTTCGGGCTCGCCAAGGGCGTACGTCCTGACGAAGAGCTGCTCACCGCGGTCAACGCGATCCCCGGCACACCCCACTACATCGCGCCCGAAGTCATCCAGGATCCGGCCTCGGTGGACGCGCGCAGCGACGTCTATGCGGTCGCCGCGGTCGCGTTCTTTCTGTTGACCGGACGCGAGATGTTCCAAGCCGACAGCGTGCTCGGCGTCTTGACCGCGCACGTGACGACTCCCCCACCGCGCCCCAGCAGTATTTCGACCGAGCCGCTGCACCCAGGTTTCGAAGAGTTGCTGCTCGAGTGCCTCGACCGGGACCCCGCATCGAGGCCGGCGGATGCTGGCGCGCTGCTCGCGCGCCTCGACGCCCTCGCGACCGAGCCGACGCTCGAGTGGCCCCAAGCCTCGGCGAAGGCCTGGTGGATGGCGCACGGCAGGGCCCTCCGTCGCCGGACCAGGGAGCCACTCCTGACGAGCCCGACCTTGTCCATCGATTGGGAGAACCGGAGCACGAGCACTCACCCGCCAACCGGGTCGACCGTGACGACGCCGCGCTTCTCGGAGTGAGCGCGGGCGGCGCTCCGATGCTGGTGGTTCGCTGCTCGTCGCTCGATGCGTGGCGCGTGCGGACTCGCACCCGACCCTACACGCTGGGAATCCGGGCCGCTTCCGGCGTATCTTGGCGGGCCATGCAGCTGCGCACCGAGATACAAATTGCGGCTCCTCCAACACTGGTGTGGAGCGTGCTGACGGACGTCGACAGCTACCACGAGTGGAACCCTTTCATCATGGCGCTGGCCGGTTCTCTCGAAGCTGGCGCGGAGCTCGACGTGACGCTCAATCCGCCGGAAAGCGGCGAGTACAGCTTTCGGGCCACCGTGATCGCCGCAGAGCCCGGAAAGGAGCTGCGTTGGCGCGGCAAGTGGGGAGCTGAGTTCTTGTTTCGCGGTGAGCACTTCTTTCGCTTGAACGAGACCGGTGACGGCCACACGCGCTTCGTGCACGGAGAGGACTTCTCCGGCGTGCTCGTGCGCTGGCTCGGTCGAAAGCTGACGCATACGGCGCGAGGGTTCGTCTTCATGAACCAAGCGCTCAAGCGGCGCGTCGAAGCCTTGCGTTCCGACCCGTGACGTTGGGACGCGTGACCCGGCCTCGGGGCGAAGCCAGAACGAGGTGGCCCGTTTGGCGACGCTCAGCTGCGAGGGCCGTCCCGCGCGCGCGTGCTCGAGCCCGGGTCTTCGCGTGGATTTCTGGCGGCGGGCAACGCAAGGCTCCACGATGTCGTCGAGAGGGGGCTCGCGTGAACACGGCTTGGACCAGAGATCGAAAGGAACGCCGCTGGCTCCACCCGCTCCGCGCGCTCGGCGCCGCGGGTTCTCTCTGCGGGCTCGCGCTCGCTTCGAATTGCGCACGGAGTGAACACGGCGACGAGCAGGTTTCTCCCGAGCCGCCATCTCGGAGCTCGGCCCCCGAGCGGGGTGCAGCCCCCGAGCTTTCCGCGGCGGCGCCCCCCCGCGGCTTCGAGCCCATCGAAGTCGCCGGAGTCGCGGGCACCTCTCATGGGCACGCCGTCGTGCTCACGACGCGAGAGTGGGCGCTGCCGATATTGGTCGGCCCCACGGAAGGCGTGTCCATCGAGCTACGCCTCCTGGGGAGCCGGTTTCACAGACCTCTCACACACGATCTCATCGACGCCATGTTGCGAGAGTTCGGCGCACACGTGGAGAGCGTACGGGTCGAGCGCGCGGAGCAGGCCGTGTTCCACAGCGTCATCGTTCTTCGTCGCGACGGAAAGCGAAGCGAGCTGGACGCGCGCACCTCGGACGCCATCGCTCTGGCGCTGGGTAGTCACGTTCCCATTTTCGTGCGCAGCGAGCTCTTGAGGCGCGACGGCGTTCGTCTCGACGAGCTTCACGAGCACCGAGAAGCTCCCTCGACCCCGGACGGGCTACCGTCGGAGGCGCGAACCACCACGACGCTCTGAGGCTTCGACGTCGGAACGGGGGGTGGACGAGCGAAATCGCGCCCACGGCTCTCTGGTGTCAAAATTGGACGATGGCCAAGACGAACACGTTGTCGTGGAGCGCAGGTTTCACGCTCATCGTGACCACTGCGTGTGGCGCGAGCGGACGAGACTGGGTCGCCGAAACCCCCGAGCCAGAGGTTTCCGTCGCGGCCGACACCCGAGCGGGTTTGCCGCCGGGGTACTTGGCGACCGAAGAGCAGAGGTCCCTGCGGAGCGAAAACGGCGTACCTCCGCGTGAGGCACGTCCGAATCGCGTCGTGACGCTCGGCGAAACGGAGTGGCTCACGGGGTCCGTCGGCGCCGAGCGAGGTGTCGCGGAGGCGCCGTCCACCGAAGACCCAGAGGCTTCATCACCGATCCAGATCGTCTACATCGGCGGCGTCTATGGCCCGTGGGGAAGCCCGTGGTGGCGCGAGGTACGCCAGGACTTTCCGGATGACGTGCGCATCGCGCCGCAGCCTTCCTCGCCGCGTATCGGGCAGGACTGGCCGAGCGCGCCCAACTATGGCCCCGCCTTCCCCTACCGAACCGCGCCCGCATCTCCGTGGGGGAGCGCTCGCTGAGGCGTGTGCGACGAAACGCTGACCGCCGAAACGCTGACCGACGAAACGCTGACCGCCGAAACGCTGACCGCCGAGAACCGGCCCTCAGGCGTGCACTTCGCCAGCGCGCACTTCTTCTGCCAGAAGAACGGCTTCGGCCTCGGGCGGCATGCGACAGGGAGCATGGTCGTCTCCCACACAAGCAAGCAAGGTGGATCCCGTCGCTAGGAGCTGCTCACCTTCCGGGCCGTCTCGGAACACTCGGTACTCGAAGCCGACCTTCACCCGAGACAACGTGGTGAGGCGCGCCTCCACCGTAAGCAAGTCGTCCAGATACGCCGGCTTCTTGTAACGCGCTCCCACTTCGATGACCGGCAGGTGGAACCCCATCTTCACCCAAGAGGAGTAGTCCAGGCCGCGACGCCGGAGATACTCGATGCGCGCCAGCTCGAAGTACTGGATGTAGTTCGAATGATGAACCACCCCCATCATGTCTGTGTCGACGAAGCGCACTCGCACCTTGGAGCGCGAAACGCAATGAACGGGTAGCTCTCTCGTCACGGGGCGGGGACGATAGTGACGAGAACGCGGCCCGAGCAAGGCTGAAGACGTCCGCCCGAGGAAAGAGGGCGGCGCGGCCCTGCCGCGCCCGCTTCCGACGACCGAGGAGGGTTCTCGGAAGGCCCGGGCGGCGCTTCCCGACGACCCCCCGCTCCCTCGACCAACCCCCCTTCCGCGTCGGGAGCCCTCCAGGGCACGGACGGCGTGAGTTCACTCTCACTGATCCGCGCGGAGCCCCGCCCGGGGCAGCGCACCTACGAGACACCTCTCGCCTTGAAAACCGGCAGGCACAAGCGTCTCATTCGGGAGCCCGGTCCTCTCCTCACCTCTCGAGAGCCGCCGAGCGCGAAAGCGTCATGCACGAATCACCGCTCCACCAGCGCACCAGTGGCATTCTGCTGCATCCCACCTCGTTGCCCGGACCGTACGCTTTGGGCGACATCGGTCCCGGCGCCCGCCGCTTCGTCGACTTCCTCGCGCGGGCAGGACAGCACTGGTGGCAGATGCTGCCCATCGGGCCGCTCGGAGGTGGAGACTCTCCTTACGACAGTCCGTCGGCGTTTGCCGGCAGCCCCTTGCTCATCAGCCTCGATGGTCTCGTCGAAGACGGCTTGCTCGATCGCGGTGATCTGGACTCACTGCCGCCCGCGCCAGCGCCGCATCGCGCAGATTATGGCGCTGCGGTCGCCAACCGAGAGCCCCTTCTGCGACGTGCCTACGACCGCTTTGCCTCCGGACAAGCGCCGCACCTCGGCGGGCCGTACGACGCCTTCGTCAGCGAGCACGGCTCGTGGGTGTGGGACTACGCGCTCTTCAGCGCTCTCAAGCAGGCCGCTGGTTTTCGGCCTTGGTTCGAGTGGGAGGAGCCGCTGCGAAGGCGTGATCCCGGCGCCCTCGAGCGAGCCCACGGCGAGCACCGCACCGAGGTTTTGTATCGAGTTTTCTTGCAGTTCGCCTTCCACCACCAGTGGCAGCGTCTGCGCCGGCACGCCGAGAACCATGGCGTCAAGCTGCTCGGCGACGTTCCCATGTTCGTGTCCCACGACTCCGCGGACGTGTGGGCCAACCAGGAAATGTTCTTCCTCGACTCGGCGGGTCGCCAAACGGTGCTCGCCGGCGTGCCACCAGACTATTTCAGTGAAGACGGGCAGCTGTGGGGCAACCCCCTGTACCGCTGGGACGTCATGCAGCGGGACGGCTACGGCTGGTGGATCGATCGTCTGCGACGCAGCTTGAGTCGCTTCGACGCGCTCCGCCTCGACCACTTCATCGCGTTCTGTCGTTATTGGGAGATCCCCGTCGGCGCCACGAGCGCGAAGGCCGGTCGCTACGTTCCCGTGCCGGGTCACCACTTCTTCGAGGTGGCGCGCGAGCGCCTCGGCAGCGTTCCGTTCATCGCCGAGGATCTCGGCATCGTCACGGAAGAGGTTCACGCCCTGCGCGATCGCTTCGAAATGCCCGGCATGCGCGTGCTCCAATTCGGCTTCACGCCCGGCGCAGAGGCGTACCTCCCCCACCGCTTCTCACCGAACTCGGTCGTGTACACGGGCACTCACGACAACGACACCATCCTCGGCTGGTACGAGGGCCTCCGGCGGCGAGTGCAGGCCGATCAACACGTCGAGCGTGGCTCCGCCAACTTGAGCGAGGCGGAGCGCCGCGCGGTCACGGCCGCGACCGCAGCGCGCGTCGAGCTGGAGCGCGCCAACGCCTACGCCGGAACGAACGGTCACGATGCCGAGTGGCACTTCATCCGCACGGCCCTCGCCTCCGTCGCCAACACCGCCATCTTCCCCATCCAAGATATCCTGGGCCTCGGCGCGGACGCGCGCATGAACGTTCCCGGAACACCGATGGGCAACTGGGTGTTCCGCCTCTTGCCGAATCAGCTCGACGAGAACCGCGCCGCCCGGCTCCGGGACTTGTGCGAGCTCACCGAGCGCGTCTGAGTGATTTCGGCGCTCGCCGCTTCTATCAATGTGCAAATTGTTCGAGCCGAATTTGCAAATCTGCAATAACCAGGTGCACACGTGAGTCGTGCCCGCGCAGGTACGCGTCGTCGCTCGACGCCGGAATGATGTCTCGCGCTTGACTCGAAATGACGGAAGCCATAGACGGCCGCATGACCGACATCGATTCCAAGATCCGAGCTCGCGTCGAAGCGTTCGTCGTGGAGCTGACCAGCCTGATTCGGGAAGCTGCGGTGGCGAAGGTCGCCGAAGCGCTCGGCACCGAGGTCTCACCGCGTAGCCGTGGTCGCGCCAGCGTCGTTGCGTCCTCGGGTGGTAAGCGCACCGCCGAGCAGATCGAAGCGCAGTGCGAGCAGATCATCGCGTTCGTCACCAAGAACCCCGGTCTCGGGGTCGAGGGCATTGCGAGCGGCCTGAACACCTCCTCGAAGGAGCTGACGCTCCCCATTCGCAAGCTCATTTCCAGCAAAGAACTCAGCCGCAAGGGACACAAGCGCGCCACGAAGTACTTCCCGGGTCGCCCCCGCAAGTGAGACAACGTCGCCAGGCCTCGGACGCTCCCCTCACCGCGGTCGGTGCAGCGCCGGAGCGTGGGCGGCGAGGTCTCGCGACTGCCGGTGGTGCCTCGAACGAGGCGGTCAGAGCCGCCTCCGCAGACAAACGTTTGCGGGAAAACCGCCCACGGTCCTAGGCTCGCCTGCGGTGCGTATTCGGCAAGCGTTCCCCTGTTGGGCCTTCCTCCTGGCCCTGCTCTTCGGGAGCGCTCCCGCGCGCGGCCAGACTGCCCCGCCCCCGACGCCCGAGACCGAGACCGAGACCTCCGAGCGCGAGCCTCGGTCGACGTGGGATTCCGGAACGGTACCCACGTCGACGGAGCCGGCCTCGTCGTCGCCCGAGCTCCCCCCGACCGAGCCGCCGCAGCGCGCGCCGTCGGCCGTAGGCGGAAGCGAGCTGCGTCTCCGGCAGCGCCCGGCCCTTCCTCTAGCCACCACGCCCGTTGCCGTCGTGCCACCGCCCGGCGGACTCACCGCGGACGGCAACGTTGCGCCGCTCGTCTATACGCTCGAACGCGTCGAGGTGCGCGGTAATACGCGCACGCGCGAGTCCGTCGTTCACCGCTACATTCCGTTTCAACCCGGGAGGGTGCTCGACGCCGAAGATCCGGAGCTGGAGCTGGTGCGCTACCGCTTGCTCGGCACGGGCTTCTTCCGCGACGTCCAGCTCTCGCTCGAAAAGGGGCACCAACCCGGGCAAGTCGTGCTCGTGGTCATGGTGATCGAGCGAAACACGATCGTCGTGAACGACGTGTGGATGGGCATCGCCGCGGACGCGGACAACGAGGGCAGAGCCCGCCCACTCACCGCGTTCGCCGGCCTGGACATCGCCGAAACGAACCTGTTCGGCACCGGCATTTCGCTGGGCGGCGCCATGGCGCTCGCGCAAGAGCAACTCGCGCTCCGGCTCAACGTGCTCGACCCAGCGCTGTTCGGCAGCTCCTGGATGGGGCGCACGACGCTGCTCTACAACGACGCCAAAGACTACTTCGGCAATGCGCAGGTGCTGTACAGCTACCCGACGCAACCCGGCAGGCGCACCGACTCTGCAGTGCTCCGCTACGAGCGGCTCGGAGGCGTGCTGGGCCTGGGACGAGATCTCTCCACGTCGACGCAGCTCTGGCTGAATTACCGCGTCGAATCCATCGAGGGCCACTATCCCCTCCAGGCATCGCACGAGCGTGGTAAGGGCAACGTCGAGCCCATCGACTTCAGCCTGATCCGCGGCCAGAGCTACCTCTCCGTGTTGGGCGCGGCGCTGCATTTCGACACGCGCGACCATCCGTTTTTGCCGACCCGCGGCTGGCTGGTGGACGCCAGCGCCGAGCTCGGCCTCGAACCCATCGGCAGCGACTACGGCTACCAAAGAGTGGACCTGCGCGCCTCGCGCTTCTGGCCCATTGGTCGCCGAGGTCACGCGCTTCGCCTGGACGTCGTGGGCGGCGCCATCGCAGGCGACGCGCCGTTCTTCGAGCAGTACTACGTCGGAGACTTCAGCGACTTTTTGCCGCCGCGCATCCTCGGCGTGAACTTCGATCGGCGCCCGCCGCCCGACTTCCTCGACACCCAGATCGTCGAGGTGCGCTACGGAACGTACGCGGCGGCGCTGGCCGCCGAGTATCGCCTGCCGCTCTACCGAGGCAGTCGCTCCATCTTCGGCATCGATCTGTTCGGCCGCGCGGGCATCTACGCCGTCGCCGACGAAGCGAGCATCCGCCGCCCGGCGCCGGGCTACAGCGGCCTCGCGAAAATTCCGCTCGATCTGACGGCCAACTTCGGCGTGCGCATGGACACGAGCGCCGGCGGCTTCGTCTTCGCGCTTTCGAACGTCTTGTACTTCATTCCGGAGCTCGGGGAGGGCTCCCCCAAGTGACGGGCGCCAAACGCCCGGCGCGCGCCCGGGCCTGGGCGCCCCTCGCGCTGCTCGCGCCTGCGTTGCTCTTGGCTCGCCCAGCGCTCGCCGACGAAGAGCCTCCACCACCGCCACCGCGCAGCGTCCAGCTGGAGTGGGACGCAGATCTCCGCTTTCTTTACGCGTCGCTTTCTTATCGTGACGTGATGGACGCGGAGCTCAGGAACAAGCTGCAGCGCGGTCTGCCGACCACGATCGTGTTTTCTGCGGCCGTGTACGCCGTCGGCGCCAAAGAGCCCGTGGCCACCACGGTGCAGAGCTGCAAGATCACGTGGCACGTGTGGGAGGAAGCCTATCGCGTCGACGTCACGCAGCCGGGCACTCAAAAAAGCGTTTGGACCACCACGGTCGACGGCATCTTGCGCCGCTGCGCCGACGCGCGGCGTCTGCTCATCGCCAACCGCAACCAGGTGCCCCCCGGGCGCGCCGTTTACTTGGACGGACGCGTGCTCGTGAACCCGGTCAGCCCCAAGCTGCTGGAAAAACTGAAGCGCTGGGTGAGCCGCCCCACGGCGACGGGAACGGCTGCGCCCGGTGACGCCCTGTTCGGCACCTTTACCGGTCTTTTTCTGCAGCGCATTGGCGACGCGGAGCGCGTGCTCCAAGTATTGACGACGAGCAACGTGCCTCGGGTTCCCAGCAAGAGCTGACCCGGTCGCGCGCCGAACCTGGCAGGAGCCCGATATGTCGCAGAGCCACGCGCCATCCTTTCCGATCGCACTCTTGCTCCACGAAAGGACGTGCCTCGTGGTCGGAAGCGGCATTGAGGCCGCCCACCGCGTTCGCTCGCTCTTGGCCGCGGGCGCACGCGTACGCGTCGTCGCCGTCAGCCCCGACGCCGACCTTTCGCCCGTGCTCGTCGATCCTCGCGTCGAACACCGTGCGGTCCCCTACGACTCGAGAGAGCTGAAGGGCGTTTGGCTCGTCGTGCTGGCGGACCGTAACGCCGAGCTGGCGGCCCTCATCGGCGCCGACTGCGAGGCGCGACGCGTGTTTTTTTGTGCGATCGACCAGCCCGGAACCAGTTCCTTTTCTCACGTCGCCGTGGCGCGCGCCGGTGCGCTGACGGTCGCCATCGGAACGGAAGGAAGCGCCCCCGGACTCGCCCGTCGCCTCAAGCTCGAGCTCGAACGGGTCTTCGCCGAAAGCGGCGTCGCATCGTTCGTCGAGCGAGTGTCCCGCGCCCGTGAAGCGGCCCCTCCCGAGGAGCGGGCACGCGTGACCAATTCTCTCGCTGCGCGCCTCCGCTTCACCGGCACGCTCGCGTTCGAAGAGCCGGAAGACACTTGAATCGTCGCTCCGCGCCGCTCTCGGCACCCGCGCCGCGTGGGAGCTCGCTCGGTCGGCGAGCCTTACTGCGGCGACACGCGCTTCGCCTTTTCTAGCGCCCCGAAAGCCTGAGGGCGGTCTGTTCGAGCGCTCCTCAATCGAACAAGGGCGTCGCAGCCGGAGACGGCGCGCCGGGCGGCGCGTACGTCGCGAGGATGGCGAGCTCGTAATACCGGTACTGGTGGACGATGCTCTTCCAGTCCGGCGGAACCAGCGCCTGCTTCACGCAATCCACCGCGCGACGAGCCTTTGGTCCTCGGAGGCTGCCGCTTGCGCCCGCAAAAACGTGGAGGGTGCGCTTGTCGAAGTCGATCTTGAGCACGTAGTTCAGCGTGCCCGTCGTCTTGTCCGTCGGCGCGCAATCGATCGTCTTTTTGATGCTGGCCGCGAGCGCAGACTCGAAAAACGGCAGCTGGTCACAAGGGGTTCCACGCTCCGCTCGTCCCGGTGAGGAGCCACAGCGCACGCGCACCGGCGGCCCCAAGGTGAGCCGCTCGCCCGCGTCCCGCGCGCTCGGCGCCGGAACGGGAACCGACGCCGAAAAGGCGCCCGTAGCGCTCGGCGCCACGTCCTGCGACTGCGGCGCTGGACGGCGCAGGAGATAGAGCGGCACCGCCAACAAAACGAGGAGAACGACGACCGCGACGACCACCTGCGCACGAATGGGGCGATCGTCTCCACCTCCACCGCCGCCCACGCCGAGGCGGCGCAAGCCAGGCTCGCTGGGTGCCGAAGGAAAGGACCGTCGCGCGGGGCCAGCCATCTCTTCGCCGAGCTCAGAAGTCGAGCAGGTTCTCCACCGGCTCAGCGGGGTCGGCCTTCACCACGGAGGCCACCAGATCGAGCGTGTCCGGCATCAGCCCTTGCACCTGCGCCACCACCTGCTCGACGACATGACGCGCCTCTTCGATGCCGGGGCCGGTCATGCTGACGGCAAACTTCAGGCTGCCGGCGCGCCCCGCCGTGGCAGGCACCATGCTGATCATCATCATTTCCGTGAGCTCCACGACCCGCTGGGCGACGCGACGGAGCGCGAGCATTTCCAAAATCGTCGGTCGGTCACTCACGTGCCGATTGGGGCCGCGGATGTGATAGCGCGCAACCGAGAGCGGCGTCCCAGTCCACTTGGCGAACGCCAAATCCTCACGGAACGTCTTGACCAGTTGATCCCGATGCAGAAGGCCCGTCAAGCCGTCGTGCCGCGCCAGGTACGCGACGGCGCGCTCGTGATGTGGTGAGTCCTTCGCGAAGCTCACCAGCTTCACGCGGCATTCGCCGAGCTGCGCCTCACCGCCGTGCAGCAAGTTGAAGCGCTTCTTCCGGTCGTAGCTGTGGTCGGCGTAGGTGCCGTTCGTGCTGCCGACGTCCTCGATGATCCACGTGCCCGCTTGCCAATTGGCGATGGCGTGCGCGCCAGACACCGTGGCCTCCGGAAGCACCAAGTCCTGATCCGAGCGACGGCCGATTCTGAGGGAAGGTCGCGTGAGCGGGTAAAGCTGCCCCGCCGCGTCCACCGCGTTCGTGCAGTACGTGACGAGCAAGGCCTGCGCTTCCGGATGGAAGGCTTCCGTGACCGAGCGGCCCAGCGGCGCGCCGGGGCTGATGCGCTCTCGCGGCATTTGCTGACTGGTCGTCAGCTGGACCGGATTGAAGAAGCGCATGCGCCGTGCCTCGGGACGCAGATCACTGTCGTCGCTCAAGCAACGAAACACTTGCTTGATTTCGTCGACCGAAAGCCCCGCGGGCACGTCGAACATGATTTGCGCGCGCATCGGCTTGGCGCGCGGCTTGTAACCCGGCTCCGGAACGCGGCACGTCCACATTTCCCAAAGCGTGAGGCCGAGCGCGTAAATGTCGTCTTCGGGGCTCGCTCCGCCCGAACGGAGCCGCTCGGGCGCCATGTAGTTCGGCGTTCCACCATCCGGTGGTGCACCAGGGCGGCGCGCGCTCAAACGCGCGCGCTCCTGCGCAAAACCAAAGTCCAAGATGACGGCGCGGTCGCGCGTCACCATGACGTTGCCGGGCTTCAGATCGCCATGCACGAGGCCTTGCGCATGAATGGCCGCGAGCCCAGCGCATGCTTCGCTCGCGATCTTGCGAAACTCGTCCGCGGTATAGCCGCCCTGAGCCTTGCGACGTCGAATGTGCGTGTGAAGCGTTTGCCCGTTGATGTGCTCCATCACCAGAATGGGGCCCCAAGGGCTGGGCGCGAGATCGTGAACGCGACACACGTTCGGATGACTCACCGAACGCGCAAGCAAGAGCTCTTGCCTGAGCGCTTCGTCGTCTCCAGGCATGCGTGACTCTTCACGCACCACCTTGAGCGCGACGGAGTCTTGCGTGCTCCTGTCGTAGGCGAGAAAGACCTCGCCCATTCCGCCTTTGCCGAGACTCTGGCGAATTTCGTACCGGTCGTTCACGAGTGAACCGGCAGCGAGCGGTGGCACATTACGTGGGGGGGGAGGCATCGCGCGGACAGAAGGGCGCCATTTCCGCGGCGCACACGGCTAACAAGCGTCGTCGATTTCGGGCCTCGCTGCAACGTAACGGCCCGCTGGCCGGCATGATAGTCAACGTCCCGGAAAATGCGCCAATCAACACGAACGTGTCCTGTCCGGATCAACGACCAGATCGGTGTGGGCGAGTAGGTGCTCCCCCTCGAGAAGGAGCCGCTCCTCGAGCGCTTCTCCGAGCGCTCCGAGCCAGCTGCGTGCGGGCTGGAGCGCGCTCACCCCCGCCCCAACCACACCCCAGGCACCCAGGAGCGGCGATACGCGCAGGGGCGCGGCGCGGAGGCTTGGACCGCTCACCTGACGCGCCTCGAGGCGCTCGCCGCCCGGTCCGACGGCAGCGCGAGCCTCCTCCAGCGCCACGTCGAAGCCCCCCAGGCGGTCGACGAGGCCGTGCTCCAAGGCAGCCCGCCCCGACCAGACGCGCCCCTCGGCGACGGCACGGATCTCGTCCACGGAGAGCCCTCGCCCGCCGCTCACGACGCTCAAGAAATCTTCGTAGGTGACGAAGAGCTCTCTCTCGAACGCCTCCCGTTCACCCGGGGTCAGCTCTCGCGTGGGGGAGAACATGTCCACGCGCTCACCGCGTTTGACCGTTTCCACGTTCACCCCGAGCTTGGCCAAGAGCTCCGCAAGAACCGGCTTCGCGGCGACCACACCAATGGATCCCGTCAGCGTGACGGGCTGAGCGACGATGCGCGTCGCGCCGACACCAATCATGTAGCCCCCGCTCGCTGCGGTATCCGAAAAGTACGCCACCACGGGCTTGAGCTCCCGCACGGCGATGACCGCCCGCAGAATGCGCGACGACGCGAGCGCGCTCCCACCCCGGGAGTCCACGTGCAAGACGAGCGCTCGGGCTCGCGCGTCGCGGCGAACGCTCGAAAGCAGCTCGACGAGCACGTCCTCCGCAGCGACTACGGCAGACGTTTGCGCCTCCGTCACGATGGCCCCATGTACGTCGACCACCGCCACGTAGGGACGACGCCGGAACGCCCTGTACTCGAGGCGGCGACGCGCCAAGTACGTGCCCGCGCCGACGGGAGCTGGCGGCTCATTTTCGTCCGCGGTTGAGCTCGGCGGCGGAGCCTCGGGCCACGCGGCCAGCCTCGCGTGCACCTCTTGATCCGTCACGAGCGCGTCCACCACGCCGCGCTCGAGCGCGTCGACCGCCGCCCAAGGGCTGCCCTCCACCCACTCGAGCACGCGCTCTCGCGAGACGTTTCGTCCGAGCGCAATGGCGCTCACGGCGTCGTCGAATAAGTCGTCGACGAGCGCGCCGAGCTGCTCCCGCTGTGCGTCGCTCATGGACGTGCGCGTGAAGCCTTCCGCTGCGGTCTTGAAACGTCCGCGAGCGAATACCTCCGCTCGTAGTCCGACGCGTGTCAGCGCTTCCGCGATGTAAGGCACCCCGACCGACACACCGAGTGGGGCGATGTGCGCCGCCGGATCGAGCCACACCGCGTTGCCGGCACTCGCGACGGCCAGCTCACGGAGCGACGCGCCGTCCGGCAAATGCACGACCACCGTTTTTCCGCGCTGACGCAGCTCGAGCAGACACTCTCGCAGTGAACGCAAGCGCGCGGCTCCACCAGAGGCGGAGCGCAGCGTCACCAAGAGCCCACGCGCCTCTGGATCCTTCGCGAGCTCGTCGAGCGCCGCGCGCAAGCGGTGCAGGCTCACTTCCCTCCGCGGTCGCCCTCTCTTCAACAGGCCTGCGAGGCGCCCCTTCGGCTTCGGCAAGTCGACGACGGGACCATCCACGAGCAGGTGCACGAAACCGGAACGACCAGCGGCGCGTCGACGGCGAAACGACCTGAGCGGCCAAAATAGCGTCAAAAACACGTTGACGACGAGCGCGTAGAGGAAGCGGAACATCCGGAAGTTCACCTAGTGCCGCCGCCTCCCGTCCGCCAGAGCGCGGCGCGATAGCGCATCCACGCCATGGCCCGGCGCCTCCCCATTCACTCATCTCGGGCAGCGCAAAGCGGGCGTGGGTGTCCAGCGTGCCGTGCGCTCCGAGCAGACGCAGGCGAGGTGCTCTGCTCGTCGCGGGAACCCTCGAAACTGAAACGTAAAATCGACTTACGCCCCTGGGTCACGAGCCTGGCGTGCTCGCCTCGCGCTGCTATCTTGAATTAAGTTGGCCTGGGTTCCGTTCTTCCATCGGTTCGGAGAGCACGTCGCCTGTCGCAGTCGTGTACTTTCGTTCGTCTTGGCGGCATTCCTCGGCGGAGCCTTCGTAGGGTGTACGAAGCATCCAGCGCCGCCGCCGCGCCTGCCGAAGCAGGCCCAAAAAGAGGCGCCTCGACCGCGCGAGAACGTGCCTCTGCCGCACCTGGCACCGCCGCCGGCCTACGGAAACAAGGTCGTTCGGGGCCTCACCACCAAGAAGAACGAGCCGGCCTCGATTTCGGTGGATGTTTGCTCGGCTGCCCACCACGCGGACGCCCTAGGCTCCGTTCATTGAGGCCGGTTCGCTCAGGCTGACTCCAGTGACGCGCTTCCGCGAGGCCGTTCCTCAGCGCACGTAGCCGCGCACTCGCACCCACGCCACGCCGCCGCGGTTGTCGTGCACGACGGCCCACAACCGTACGGGGCCGGGCTCCTTCGGCGCGAAGTAGTCGTCCTCGTACTCGACGTTCCAACCCGAGACGCCATCGTTCAAGAGCTTCACGTCGGACCGCACCGAGCCACGGTCGACCAGGTAGTTGATCCAGAGCGATTCGTCGTTGTCGCGACCGTAAATTTGGCTGGCGACGGTATCCAGCTCCGCGCTCGCTGGATCGACGATCGGCTTGATTTTGACTTCGGGACACGAGGGGTCCCCATCGTCTTTGCAAGCGTCGATGCAGGCGAAGCCTTCCTCGCACTCGGTGAGCTCGGGAAAATCTTCGGTTTTGTCGGCGCACTCGGCGTCGATGCAGTCGACGTTCACGGCGCGTCCGTTGACCTCGAACCCGGTCACGATGGGGTTCTCGTTCGTGAAGCCCTCGTACGAATACACCGTCGTGTAGCCGATGACGTAGTCGTTGCCGCCCAAGGGCTCGTCGTTTTCGTCCAAGCAGCGTGGGAAGACATCCCCGAACGAAGTGACTTGCCCAGCCTCGAAGCGCTGCGCCAAATCGGCGCCATCCAGGCGACCCGCGCAGACGCCGAAGAAGGCGAAGGACTGGCCGCTCGGCGGTGCCTCCGACCCCGTGATGGGGGGCCGCAGCGGGGCCGCTTCGATCGAAAACGTGGGATCGGCGTCGCGATAGTCGGGACGATTCGCCGGAGTCACCACGACGCGCGGGGGCATCCCCGCGTCCACTTGGTCCGCCCACTGCAACGCGCAGCCCGCGTACAGATCTCCCGGCGGATTGAAGCAGTCACCGATCCAGAAGATTTGCACGTCCCGCGGCGGCTGTTGGCTGCCGTCCTCCCACAGCATGGTGAGCTCCACGGTTTCGCCCGGGACGGCATACGGCTTGTCCTTACGGACGCCGAGCACGCGCAGGTTGTTCAGCTCGCTGACGCGGTCGAGCTCGGGGCCGCAGCCGAGCGAAGACAGCGCGGCAAAGACGGTCACGAAGCTCGTCGCGGCTCGAGCGGCGACTCCGTGCGTCGTTTTCGAAGGCTTTCGCGGGTTCATGATCAGAACTCCCCTCGCAGACCCAAGCTGGGAAGAATGGGCAAGCCCTTCTGATACGTTTGTTGAGTGGAGTTGTAGTTGTAGAGGAGCGCCTCGCGCGCGGCGTTGTTGTAGACGTTTTGCACGTCCAAGTAGGTGGACAGGCGCCACGAGCGAAACTGCCAACGCTTGTCGATGCGCACGTCGAGCTGGTGGAAGAGCGGCATGCGGACGCTGTACTCCTTGCCCTGGATCGGCGTGTAGCTGCCCGCGTCCGCAACGAAGAGCGCCGCAGGCGACGGCGGATTGGCGACCGGCGTGTCGAGCGGACCCGATACGATGCGGAAGCGCGCGCCTGCCTCCCAACCGCGACCCAGGCGGTAGCTGCCCAAGATGATCAGGTTATGCGTCTGGTCGTACTGAAAGAGGCGCTCGCCGTCGGCGGGGTTGTAGGTGCGGGTACTGCGCGAGAGCGTGTATGCAATCCAACCGAAGAAGCGCTCGTCCGGGTTGTACTTGAGGAGCGTTTCGAGGCCGATGACCTTACCGAAGCCCTGGTTTGCGTACTCGTATGCGCCAGCGGCGTCCGGTGTGCGGCTGACTAGGTTGGTGAGGTCCTTGTAGAAGCCCTCGACGCTCACCTCGATTTGCTGCGTGAGGTCCTGCTCGACGCCCAGCGAGTAGTGGAGCGCACGGTTCGACTCGAGGTTCGGCGTGCCGAACACCTCGTTCGTTTCGTCGTACTGGGGCGGTTGCTGGAAGACGCCCACGCCGCCCTTGAGCGTCGTTCCGAGCGGCTTGCCTCCCCAAAAGCCGTCCTCGGGCAGCACCAGCGCGTAGCGTGCGTTCGCGCGCGGGCTGAAGTCCGCGTGCCCGCTGTCGCGAGCGAAGTCCAGGCGAACACCGGGCACCACGCGCAAGCGCTGGGTCGGCTGCCATTCCACGTCCGTGTACCACGCCGGGCGAAAACCGAAGCCCGTCTCGCGTGTCTCGAGCGACTGTTGGGTGACGAACGGCGGCGGCGCCGCTTCACCGGGCTTCGGCGGTGGCGGCGCTCGCACCGTCACGTCGAAGGCGGCCATCTCGAAGTCGAGGCCGATGTTCCAGCGCGTCGTCTCCGACAGCTTGATGCCGAACTCGCTCCGGTAGTTGATCGGGACGGACTCGAAGTCGAAGAGGAAGTTGCCGCCGAGCGAGAAGTTTTGGCGGTTCAGACCAGCGGAGACCATCGTGTCGAGCGACACCCGGCTCGAGAGGTCCTTCTGGTAGAGGACTTGGCCGCGGTAGAAGGACGTTCCGAACTGCAGGCTGCCGCCGAACGCGGGATCTTCCGCGGCCGGATCGTTGATGATGGCCTTGAAGGAGTCGTCCGAGCCGTAAAAGCGAAGGCTCAGCTTGTCCCCGGGGCCCGCGTTGCGATCCAGCACGAGCTGGTAGTCGTAGTAGACGGGCGCGTTGGTGACGGTGGCCCCGCCCGCTTCGAGCGCCGGTCCGAGCCAGGCATCGACCCAGCTTCGCCGCCCCGCGGCCGCAAAGCTCCACTCCTTGCTCTTGCCGACGGGTCCTTGAATCAAGAAGCGTCCGTCGATGAGATCCACCTGCGCCATCGCGTGATAGCAGCCGCGCAGGGGCGCGCCGTTCGGCTCCGTCAGCACCTCGCCGTAGTCGCCGTAGCAATCGGTGTTGGGCGAGCGCAGACCGACGTCCACGATGCCGCCCATGACGCGGCCGTAACGCACCGAGAAGTTTCCCGGATAGAAATCGATGCGGTCCAGCATTTCCGTGGGCACGACGCTGGAGAGACCACCGAAGTGGTAAATGAGCGGCACGTAGCTGCCATCCACGAAGGTGGCCGTGTCCTGAGGGGCCGAGCCGCGCACGATGAGCAAGCCCGCGAGCGCTGGTGGGCGCGCCACGCCGGGGAGGCTCTGGAGCGAACGGAGCGCGTCGCCCGAAGTTCCGGGGATACGCTCGATTTCTCGCCGCTCGAGCGTGCGCCGCGTGACCTCGCGTGGGGGCCGTTCGCCGCCGACCACGATTTCGAGCTCGTCCGTAGCGGCCGACAATCGGTAGGTGAGATCCGTGGCTTCCCCCGCCGCGACGACCTCCTCCAGCGCGACGGGCGCGAACCCATCGAGCACCACCCGAACGGTGTAGGTGCCCGCCGGAAGAGAACGGAGCACCCAGTGCCCCTCGGCGTCCGTCGTCGAGCGGTACTCACCGCCGAGCGCGTCCGTGACGACGACCTCTACACCGGGGAGAGGTTGGTCCGTTCCGGCAACCTGAATCACGCCACCGAGCTCACCCAGCTTCGGAGCCTCGGGCGCTTGCTCCGGCTCCTTTTTCTCGATGGCGAAGGTGTACTCGAACGCGACGCGCACCGCGCGCGGTACGCCATTCACCGTGGCCGGGGTGAACCGAAGCTTCAAGGCGGCTGCTTGTGCGGCCTCGTCGAAGCCCTGCCCCACCGGCTCGACCACGTCGGCCTGCGTCACCGCGCCCGTCGGATCAATCGTCAGGAGAAGCTTGACCTTCGCTTCCGTGCCCGCGGCGGCCGCCGCTTCCGGATACACCGGCGGCTCGTAGTGCACGAGCTCCGGCATGATCACCTGGGGCTTTGCCGGCGCCTGGCCCTCGGCGGGCGTCGCCTCGCTGTCGGTCTCCGCCTGAGCGGGGGCCTGCGCGCGCGCCGTCGCACTGGTGAGGAAGGCCGCGAGCGGCAGCGCGCCCAGCGAGACCAGGCGCAGAGGGAGGAGTGAGCGAGGCATCGACCGAACTCTCATGCGCATGTCCCGAAATGCCCGGGCGGAAGTAGCGGCTTCCTCGGGCGAGGGCAACCCCAAGCAGAACAGCTGCCCCCCGGAGTTTCTGTGCATCGCTTGCTCTGGCCGGCGAACTGTTGTCAGAAACGCCGCCAGCCGTCGCTCGGGAACTCCGCGCGGCGCGCACGCCGAACCATGCGCTACGCCAGTTGGAACGTAAACTCGATCCGCGCCCGCTACGACGCGCTGGTCGGGTGGCTCGAAGAACATCGGCCCGACGTCATTTGCCTGCAGGAGACGAAGGTCGCCGACAGCGAGTTTCCCAGTGAAACCCTGCAGCGACAAGGTTACGAAATCGCCCGCGCCGGACAGAGAACCTACAACGGCGTTGCCATTGCTTCGCGCCTGCCTCTCCAGGACGTCACGATTGGACTGTGGGACGCCGCGCCCGACGAGGACAAGCGCATCATCGCCGCCACCGTCGACGGGGTGCGCGTGGTTTGCGTCTACGTGCCCAACGGCAAACACGTGGACTCGCCCGCCTACGTCGAAAAGCTCGCGTGGCTCGAACGCCTCCGCGCCACGCTCGACCGCAGCGCGGATCGGATGCAGGAGGTTCTCGTGTGCGGCGACTTCAACATCGCCCGTGACGCCCGAGACGTGTTCGACGTCGAGCGCATGCGCGACCAGCTCCATTTCACGGAGCGCGAACACGCGGCGTTCGACCGGGTGCTCGACTTCGGCTTGGTGGACGCCTTTCGACACTTCGAGCCGTCCGGTGGCCACTACAGTTGGTGGGACTACCGCGCCGGCGCCTTCACGCGCGACCGCGGGCTGCGCATCGACTACGCCCTTTGCACCGAGCCGCTCGTGCGCCGCGTGAAGCGCGTTTGGATGGACAAGGCCGCTCGCGGCATGCCCAAGCCGTCGGATCACGTCCCCGTAGTCGTGGACTTCGACTGACCCGAGAGCCGCACGCCCTCGAGCCTCCGCGCGGCGTCGAGCGAAACCCGGCCCCGCTCGAACCAACGCTCGAGCTCAGGGTCTTCGTCGAACGCGCGGCGGACGCGCGCGTGCGCGGGCAAGTACGCAATTTCTCGCGCCAAGCCACCGCCGCGGAGCACACGCTCGCTGAGCTGTACCGCGGCGGGCACCGCGACGCCCCGCTCCAAGAGCAGCTCCATCACGTCCGCGTGCGCGCCCCCCTGACGGACGAGCTCGGCCGCCAGGTGGCGAAGCGCGAGCTCACGTCGTCGGACGCGTCCGGCACGCGTCGAGGGATCCCAGTGCCCTTCGCGCTCTTCGAGCCAAAGTGCCCGCCCTTCCTCGTCCTCCCCGGCCCCCCGCGACGCGACGCGCAGGAGTCCGATGCTTTCTGTCTTGGAGCGCAACCGCGGCAACAGGTGGCCGTCGACTTCGTGGAGGACGACTCGCGCGACCTGCGCTGGGTCTCGGGGTGCGCTCGCCCCCACGTACACGACGCCTTCGCCCACCGCCGCGACGGAGGCCAAGTCGTCTCGCTCGACCACGTTGGCGACGACGCCCAACGCGGCGAGCCGGCTCACGAGCGCCTGCGTGAGGCTCGACTCCGCCGAGGCTTCGTCCGGGGGCTCCACGTCCACGGCGTCGTCGGCCAACACCTGCTCCGCCCATGCGCGCGCTTCGTCCAGCTCCGCGGGGGCACACGGATAGCGAAGCCGAGCAAGCTCACGAAAGCGAGGCTGCCCGCGTGCTTCCACGAGCTCCGCCTCCAAGAGCAGCTCCTCCGCGCGCTCCACGTAGAGCGGAGCCAGCTCTTCTCCGTCCACCTCGGCCATCGCGCGCGAGAGCGCTCGACGGACCTCGGCCAGCTGTGGCGCGGGACCGAGCACCCAACGCGGCGCGCGCTCGGCGGCTCCGCCGCCGAGCTGCCACACATGCGTCAGGCGCTCCCGCTCGGCGTTCGCGTTCGACGGGATGCAACGAGTGAGGAGCGCCAGGTGCCGCTCGGCGACCGCGAGGACTTCGACGACGCTCGCGACGTTCGAGGTCCCCCGAGCTTCCGTCACAGACGATTCGCCGCGAGATTCGAGAGCGGGCTGCGCTCGCCCTTCGTGAGCAGAATGTGACCCACCAGCGGCTCCCCTTTGAGGCGCTCCGAGGACACCGACAAACCGTTGCTGGCGGCGTCCACGTACGGGTTGTCGATCTGGAAAGGATCTCCCGTGAGGATGATTTTCGTTCCCTCGCCGCAGCGGGTGATGACGGTCTTGACCTCGTGCGGCGTGAGGTTCTGCGCTTCGTCCACGATGACGAACTGCTGGGGCAAGCTGCGACCGCGGATGTACGTGAGCGGCTCCACCTGCAGCTGCCCGTTGTCGAGCAGCTCCTCGAAACCGCGCATGCCGCGCCGTCGCCCGCCGCCGCCCACCAAGAGAAATTCCAGGTTGTCGTAGAGGGGCTGCATCCACGGGCCGAGCTTTTCGTCCACGTCTCCGGGCAAGAAGCCGATGTCTCGTCCGAGCGGCATGACCGGACGACTGACAAGGAGACGCGAATAGGCGCCATCCTCGACCACACGCTGCAGTCCCGCGGCCAACGCGAGCAACGTCTTGCCCGTGCCGGCCATGCCCATCAGCGTGACCAGACGAATGTTGTCGTCCAGCAAGAGATCGAGGGCGAACGACTGCTCTCGGTTGCGAGGACGAATGCCGAGCACGCCCTCGCGCGGCGTGAGCAGGGAACGCACGACGCGTTTTTGTGCGTCGTAGCGGCCCAGCCCCGTGCGATCGTTGGGGCCACGCAGCATGACGCTCACGTTGGCGGGCAGGACTCCCGCCTCCGAAAGCTCCACGCGACCGTCCGCGAAAAATCGGTCGAGATCCG
The DNA here is from genome assembly GCA_023432025.1 of Pseudomonadota bacterium. GTDB lineage: Bacteria > Myxococcota_A > Polyangia > Polyangiales > Polyangiaceae > NIC37A-2. Next base: position 3,210 of record JAEYVE010000041.1, on the reverse strand, counting down.
CCGTGGAAACGCTGACTTCCGCGATGCCCGGCTCGAGCGCGTCGACGTCGATGGTTTGGCCTTCGTACGTCTGAGTCGCGAGGCCGAGCGCGTCCGCGCGAATGCGCAGCGATACGTCCATCGTCACGAAGATCGTGGGACGATCGGGGTAGCTGTCTCGCAAATCGATGGCCGTCTGCAAAATAGCGTGATCCCCCGAGCTCGGGTTCAGCGCGATCTGCAACACGGGCTTCTGCTTGGGCACGTGAACCCGGAGCGTGCCGCCGTCTCCGATCGGCACCCCGTCCGAGAGGCACCCTCCCTTTTCGCGGAGCGCGTCGAGGAGGCGAACCACCGTTCGCGCGTTGCGACCGCGCTCGGCCGCGTCTCGCTTGAACGTGTCGATTTCCTCGATCACGTAGATGGGAAGAATCAGCTCGTTGTCCTCGAACTTGAAGATGGCTTGGGGGTCGTGGAGCAGAACGTTCGTGTCGAGGACGTAATTCTTCTTCATTCGGCTGGCTTCCCCTGTCGAGGCGGTCACGGGATTTTCGTCGGAACTGCCACTTCGCGCGGGCGAAGGAGCTCTTCCGACGACCGATCTCTATCGAATTAGCTGCCAATCGACGCTGGAGCAACGAGGGACCACCTCGGGTCCCTTGCGGCTCCACCCGAGCCGGCTACCGTCCAGCGGTGTTTCCGTTTCCGCGCTCCTGGCTTTTGCCCAGCGCATCGGTTGCCTACGTCGCCCTGGCCAGCGCTCTCGGCGCGAAACAGAGCTCGGCGCTGGGGACCGGAACGGCGCGTTGGCTAGCTCTTTTCGTGCTGCCGGCGCTCTTGGCGTTCGTTTGGCGACGCGTGGACCAGCACCGAAAGTCCGCACTCTTGCCTACCTCGGTGCCCGCCGTTCAGGCGTGTGCGTGGGGCGCAGCGCTCTTCTTGGCCGCTCGGACAGGCCCTCACGGGCACGCTTCGTTCGACGTAGCTGCGAACTTGGGCGTGGGCTCGGCCACCGTAGCGACGCTCCTCTCGCTCGGTCGCCTTCTACCTCCGCCGGGGCTGCTTCAGGGCCACCCCGCCGCGCGCTCGCGGGACGCCGCCGCGTTCGCCGCGCTCCTGTGGGGCATCGCGATCGCGCTTCCCGCCACACGCGCGCTCTTCTCTGACGCGACCGCGCTCGACCCGCTGGCGATCGACTACGCGACCACCGCAGCCGCGACGGGCAGCACGTTGCTCTTGGCCGCCTCCGCCGCACGCATGACCGTGCTGCGCGGCCTCGAGCTCGGGGTCGGGGATCGCGCCCGGAGCGCGCTCGTCCTGTCGGTGACGGGCATCCTGGTGGCCATCGCCGCCGCGGCGGTCGATGTGGCGCCGCCGGACCGGGTGGTCCCGAGCGTGCTCGCCGCAACGTGCGTGGCCATCACCTGGGCCACCACGACGCGGGATCCAGCGACGGTCACCAGCGCGCTGCGCGGCTTTCTGGCGATCGTCATTTTGGGCGTTCCCACGGCGCTGTTCACGCTGTGGCTGGTACGACGGAGCCCCGCTCACGCGAGCCTGACCGTGCTGTTCGGGTGCTTCGCCAGCCTCTTGGTGGGCCTGGTGGCGCGGGCGGCGGCGCGCCCGCTGGGTCCCGAAAGCTCCCGATGGCTCGACGCGCTCGAGCGCGCCACCACGCGCGCCCTGCTCCCCGAACCGGGCGCGGCGATGCGCGCGAGCCTCGTCGAGCTGCGCGCGGCGGAGCCCATGGCGGAAGCTCGACCGGAGCTCTGGCGACGCGACCCGTCGGGCGTGCTCCACGTGGATGTGGCCGGCTACCTGCACGAAAACGAGGCCGAGTTTCCCGAACGTATTTTGGACCTCGCCCAGCTCGAACCTGAAGGCACGCTGCGCGCCGACACCTTGCGCGCGCTCGAGGTGCGCCGCCCGGATCTGCGCCCCCTGCTCGGCTGGTTCGACAGTCACGGAGCCCTCTCGGCCACGGCGCTCTTGGCAGAAGACGGCGCCGAAGGCCTCTTGGTCATGCCGCGCGGCAAGCGACGCGCCACGCTGACCTTGGAAGAAACGCGGGCGTTGCGCGTCCTCGCCGAGCGTGTGAGCGGCCTCTTGAGCGTCTCGGCGGCGATGGCGCGCTCGCGCAAACGCGAGCTCGAAGCTCGCGAGCGCGCGAACGGCTTGGAAGCCGAGCGAGGCGCCCTCGAAGACCGCCTCGCGGCGGAAGGCCGTCGCCGCACGGCTGAGGCCGAGAGCTTCGCCAATCCGCTCCGCGCCACGGCTCACGGCCCCGCCGCGCGCCTCATGCTCGACGAGCTCGAGCGCCTCGGGAAAACTGAGCGCTGCATCGTGCTGCTCACGCCCCACGGCGTTGACCCGCGGGGCTGGGCGGCGATCGCGCACCTGGCGGGTCCGAGCCCCGAGGGCGCGTTCGTACGCGTGGACTGCGCCTCACGACACGCGAGGGACACCGCAACTTGGTTGGACACGGAAGCGTCGCCCCTCGCACAAAGTCACGGCGGTACTCTGCTTCTCGAGGACCCCGCGGCGCTCCCGCACGAAACTCAGATTGAGCTCGCACGCCTGCTCACTCGCTCGCGCGACGTACGCGTCGTGGTCGCGACCACGGAGAGCTTGGAGGCCGAGCTCATGAGCGCTCGGGTCGAACGCGCGCTCAGGAAGGCTCTGGCCGGTCCAGAAGCTCGCATCCCGGCCCTCGAGGAGCGGGCAGAAGATCTCCAGTCCATCGTGCTGTCCGAGCTCGCCAGCGTCGGGCTCCGAGTTCGCGGAGAGCCGCTCGGAATTTCGCCACCCGCGCTGCGCGCCGTGCTGGAGCATGCGTGGCCCGGAAACGAGCTCGAGCTCCGAGCGTTGCTCGGCCGCGCCGTCACGGGCGCTAGTGGCCCCCAGGTTACCTTGGACGATCTCTTGGCGGCCGGGCTGCGCCCGATCGAGCCGAGCGCTCCGCCTCCCCCCGTGGCCGTCGCCGAACGTCGTCGAAGACAACGCCGGGCGCCGCGTTCCAGACTCGACTGAGCCTCGAACGTTTCGAGCGTCGACGCTCGGAAGCGCGCCGAGTACGCTCGCGTGGGTGACGCTGCCGCTCTCCTTCGACGCCCCCGTGGGAGGCCGCTTCGCCGTCGAGCGCGAGGTGGGGCGCGGGGCGGTCGGTGTGGTGTACCGCGCCTGGGACAGGGCGACGGAGCAGCACGTCGCGCTGAAAATCATCGCCTCCGA